>NZ_CALKTT010000011.1 GCF_937997535.1 uncultured Campylobacter sp. | reverse complement strand
TGGAAAAAATTTTGATAATTATATAATGTTCGTATATAAAAACGGATAAAATTTCACCGCGCGGCTAAATTTAAAAAACTTCGATTTTTAGGCGGTAGCGGTGGAATTTTACATCGCCAAACGGCTGGAATTTTAGCAATATTTAGATCTGATTTTGTGTTAGTTTTCGATATAATTTATGCAAAATAGAATTGCGTGCGAGCTTCTGCTAAATTTTAAACAGATCTAGGCTGATTTATATCAAAGCTTCACTGCGTGCCGTTAGCGATAAAATTCTACGTCATAAAATTTTAAATCCACGCGCAGATCCGCTTGAAGAGATAAAATACGACACTAAATTTTTGGCAGCTAAAAATTTCAAATAATGCCGATTTTTCAAAAGTGCCGCTGATTAAGCGACACTAATCGCAGAAGCGCTTATCCGCGTTATTTGCTTTGCGCTTGGCTAGGAAGTCCGCCTTTTTAGTGGGGTCTGCGAAAAACTCGTCCTGCCTAAGTAGCGCGGCGTCCATTTTGTCCTCGGCTGCCTTGAGCGCGGCGGCGCGATCTGCGAAGTGCGATGGAAATTTCTCATCAAATATCGCTTTATACGGGTGTGCCTTGACCCAGTCCCTGGCGCGTGCCGCCGCATCGCGCTGTTTAGCGAGATCGCAGAATGCGTATGGATTTACCACGTTGCCGACGAGTTGTAAAAACGCCGCGTTCGCGGACTCGGTCTCACGAAATATCTCGTCCTTGATGTCGATGACGCGAGCGAAGGTTAGGAATCGATTTTTGCCCGCGTAGAACCAAAACACTGCGTCGTCCTTAAGGCCTAGATCATAAGCGCGTGCAGCGACGGTCATCAGCGTGGTCGGAGCGACCATATCCGGGGCGTCCTCGATGATTTTGATCGCCTTTTTTAGGCTCGCCACGTCGTTTTTCATCAACAGATCGTCGATCGGCTCGTAAACGTGCACGTATTCGGGCCTGCCCTCCTTAGCCGAATAAAACGGCGAAACATAGATGTCGATCGAAGTGATTTTTTCTACTTTATCCTCACCCTGGGCGCTCAAAGTCGCAGCCGCCGCCGCACACAGCAGCAGTGAACGAAATTTTTTCATGGTCTCTCCTTCGGTTAAATTTTATAAATTCTCTTCGTAATTATACCCTTAAATTTTAAGAGCACGAGCTTGATTTTTAACGAATATATTTTTGCGGAATTTTAATTTTCGCGGCAGCTCTATTTTCTTTTTATTCGGCTTCAGCGTGACGCTTTACGCTGCTAAATTTAACGCCGCTAATCGTAAAATTTAGCTCATAATTTAGATCGCTTAGAGCGCACAAAATCGCTCGAAGCGCTATCAAAATTTTAGAATCTTGCGCATCAAAATTTTAAGATTCCGTTCATCTTGAAATTTTAAAATTCCACGCCAAAACAAGGCGCGGAATTTTTTTCCAATGCAGACGCGGCAGCACGCAAATCAGGCGTGCCTTTATGTATCCGCTTCAAAATCGCCTAGCCGAAAGTCTTTTGCATGCCG
This sequence comes from uncultured Campylobacter sp., assembly GCF_937997535.1. Lineage (GTDB taxonomy): Bacteria > Campylobacterota > Campylobacteria > Campylobacterales > Campylobacteraceae > Campylobacter_B. The sequence goes on along the minus strand of NZ_CALKTT010000011.1, from coordinate 17,407 downwards.
CTCAAAAGCCCAAGCTAGCCCGCCGCATAGCAAAACGCGAGCCGCTACAGCTCTTTCGATCTGTAATCGTAGCTGAAATCTTTCGGCGAGTAGTAATTAAGCGTGTTGCCGTCCACTTCGCCATAAGGATAGCCGAAATTATTGATCGGAAACTGCGCTGGGCGTGGGCTTAGCGTGAAGTCTCTGCCGTAGTTAAAGCCGATCCAGCACATCTCCCAGTTGCCGAATAAATACTCGCGAATTTTAGCGAGCTTGCTGTCGTCATTGCTTAGCTTCTCGCCCAATCGCACCTTTGTAACGTCTGCGGGATCGACCGGGATCCAGCCGTGGCCTTTTAGATAAAATTCCGCTCTGCAGTGCTGCGCGCCCGAGATATGGCTGACGCCGTCTTTAGGCGCGGCGCCCATTTGAGCGCTAAATCTCGACGCGCCGACGCGGATGCCAAACATCTCTCTTGCGGCTATGCCTTGCGCACGGCAAAGTGCGACGAAAACGCTATTTATGTCGGTGCATTTGCCGCTTAGCTTGCCGCTGCTTAAAATTTGCTTCACGTCTCCTAGTCCGCAACCTAGCACGCTGTTATCGCGCTGCATAGTGTTCGCCACCCACGTATAAATCGCGCGCGCCTTTTCTAGATCACCCTTGATGCCGCCTGCGATCTCGTCTGATTTTTGCTTGACGACGCCGTCGATTTGAATCTGCGTGCTAGGCTCCAAAAACTTCGCCACCTCGGAGTTAAGCTTTTCGTTCGGATTAAATTTCACCTTGCTAAAGTCGGTATTTCGCTCAAAGGTCTCGACGCTAAATTTAATATTTAGCGTGGGCTTTGCCACACCGACGTAGCCGGCATAGAGCGTCGGAATTTCGCCATAGTCCACGGACGGATCGTTGAAATTGCCGTCAAATTTTATGTCGCTTACCTTTTGATACTCCGTGATGAGAGGAAGCGGTATCCAAAGCCGCGTCTGCTTACCCTTCTCCAAAATTTCGTGATTTAGCGATAGCCCGAAAGCTCTCTTTTTGCCAATGACTTTTTCCCCGCCCAAAATGGTACTCGGAGTTGCCATAACGGCGCCTAAAATCGCAGTGTTTCTTAAAAAATCGCGTCTTTGCATGAAATGCCTTCAAAATAAAATGGCTAAGCCTTAGCCCTAATTACGCATGGATTTTAGCCTTTTGCGGCTTTGAAATCGCTAAATTTAAAATTCTGCAAGCCGTAAATTTTAAAATTCTATCCATATTTAAAATTTTAAAATTCCGCTCGCTTTAAAATTTTATAATTTTGCTCGCCGCGGAATTTTAAAATTTCAAAATTTCGCCCAAAGACACGGCGCGAAATTTCGCCAAAGCGGGCATGATAGCCCGCAACCTAGGCGCGCAGGCAGTATGTATTGGCGGCGTAGGCTAAACCACGCAAAAAGCACCGCTGTCGCAAAGCCAAGCGTGCGTTTCGATGAAACGGTTAAGCTTTGACGAAGCGCGGCAGCTTAGCTTAAGCAAATCGAGGCAGCAAAATGCAAGCCGTCAGAAGGCTAAATTTCTCGCGAAAAATACTCGTAGATAAAATTTTTAGGCGAGTACGGATCTTTCGGCGTGCCGCCCACTTCGCAATACGGATGCGAAAAAATTTCGATCGGAACGTGTGCCGGACGCGGATTTAGCACGATTTCGCGAGCATAGTTAAAGCCCAGCCAGCACGGCTCCCAGTTACCGAAAAGATATTCGCGCACCTGCGCCAGCTTAGAATCATCCTCGCTTAAGCCTTCGCCGAGTCGCACCTTCGTAACGTCCGCAGGATCGACAGGGATCCAGCCATAGCCTTTTAGATAAAATTCCGCTCTGCAGTGCTGCGCGCCCGAAATTTCAAGCGCACCACCGCTTAAGGCGCCCATGACGCCCATTTCAGGAGAAAATTTCTGCGCTGCGCCCGTGCGGATGCCGTAAATAGCGCGAGCAGGAATGCCCGCTGCCCTGCAGAGCGATACGAACACGCTATTAATATCGGCGCATTTGCCGCTTAGCTTGCCGCTGCTTAAAATCGCTGCTGCATCGCCGCTGCCGCATGCGATCACGCTATTATCGCGGCTCATATTTTTTGCGACCCACTCGTAGATCGCGCGCGCCTTTTCCAGATCGCCTTTAAGCGAGCCGGAGATCTCGTCTGATTTTTGTTTCGCAGCGCCTTCTACCGAAATTAGCTTTGATGGCTTTAAAAAATCCTCGATCTCGGGGCTCAAGCGCTCATTTTCATTAAAGCTTACTTTGCTAAAATCGGTGTTTCGCTCCGAAATTTCAATATCGAAGCTAAGCTCAAAATAATCATCCTCTTCGCCTACGACACCTTGCTCGCCGTATTTGCCGACGCCCGCTCTTGCCTCTTTATCGGGTGCGAAGCGCGCGTAGTACGTGCTTATATGATCTCCGCAGATAGCAGACTCTTGCGCATTTGAGCGGGCATGATATTCGCCAAGCAACCTCTGATAGGGCTCTTGCAGCACTAACGGCAGCCAAAGCCGCACCTCTGCGCCACTACTTGAAATTTCGTGATTAAACCTGAGACTAAATTTTCTCGTTTTTGCTTCTTGCATTTTTTGCTCCTTTGCTTGAATTGCAAGTCGATTTTATCTCTTTGCGCCTTAAAATGGATAAAATTTTATGTTAAAATAGCGCTAAATTTGAAATTTTAGGATTAAAAATGGATCTGCAAAAAATCAGAGACGAGAACTTTAAAAAGCTGCAAAGCGGGCAAAACCGCGAAATTTTAAGCGCGATCGAGGCGCTGCAAATAGGCGAGTGCAGCTGCGAGTGCGGCGACGTCGTGCGGGCAAGCTTTAACGCAAGCGCGGAGCAAGAGAATGAAATTTTGCGCATCGCGCGAGCGCTAAAGCCGTGGCGCAAGGGGCCTTTCGCGCTGAATGATCTTTTTATCGACGCCGAGTGGCGAAGCTTCGTTAAATTTAACCTGCTGCGGCCATTTTTAAATCTGAGCGGCAAAACCGTCGCCGACGTGGGCTGCAACAACGGCTACTATATGTTTCGTATGGGCGAGCTAGCGCCTGCGCGGCTTGTGGGGTTTGACCCGAGCGCGCTATTTTATCTGCAGTTTCGCTTCATCGAAAAATTCCTCCGCAGCGGCGCGAAATTCGAGCTTTTGGGCGTAGAGCATCTGCCTTTTTACGAGCATAAATTCGACACGATCTTCTGCCTCGGCGTCATCTACCACCGCAGCGACCCAGTAAAGATGCTAAAAGATCTGCGAGCCTCGCTAAATGCGGGCGGCGAGGTGTTTTTAGACACGATGTATATCGAGGGGGCGGGCTATTTCGCGCTGTGTCCGAAAAACAGCTACTCGAAAATTTCAAATATCTACTTCGTCCCGACCGTCGGCGCGCTACAGAATTGGTGCGAGCGGGCGAAATTTAGAGATTTTGAAATTTTGGCTCAAAAGCCCACAGATGCTAGCGAGCAGCGCAAAACGGAGTGGATCGACGGGCAGAGCTTGGAGAATTTCCTAGACCCGCTCGACAGCTCGCGCACGATCGAGGGCTACCCCGCCCCGAGGCGTATCTACGTGCGGCTTCGGGCGTGATGCGCGCCTTTAAAACGCGTAAAATTTACTGAATTTATCGACTCGCGGGGAAAATTTTGCATTCGGCGGGATGTGAAATTTAGCTAAATTTAGCGGGCTCAAGTCGGATTAGATCGCATTGTAGCGGCTAGGGTCGGTACGGCGGCGCGAAATTTTAATTTCGCCTCGTGCATTATGTTTTACGTCTTGTACGCGCGGCGGCGCGGAATTTAGCTAAATTTAATCAAGCGGCGGTAAATTTTAAAATTTTATCTGCGCAGCGCATGCTGGTGCAGGCATCGTGCGAACGCAGCGCAAAATTTAACGCCCGCAGCGGCAAATAAAGCGGTAAATTTCGGCGCCTGCAATGCGAGCAAAGCGGCATAAATTCTAACGCCCACGAGCAAAGCGGTATAAATCTCAAACGCCGACCGGCTTTACACCGCTTCACCGCTTATTGTGCGACTAAGCGCAGTTAAATTTAAACGATCACCGCTCAAAAAATTGCAAAAAATATTTTAAATTTTGCCTCTCGGCCGCTAGGCTCGTATTTGGGCCGTGTCCCGGATAGAGTGTAAAATCGCCCTCTATCTGCAAAATTTTATGCAGAGACTCTCTCATCTGCGCGCCGCTTGAAAACGGAAAATCCCATCTGCCAATAGAGCCTTTAAATATGACGTCGCCGCTAAAGATCACGCCGCCTACTTCTATCATACAGCTGCCCGGCGTGTGTCCTGCAAAGAGACTAAATTTAACGTTAAAGCCTGCTATTTCAAGGCTTTGCTCCTGCCCTTTTATGAGCACGTCCGCCTCTATGGATTCCGGCATCGTCTCAAAAGGATCGGTCCGCAGCATAAAGGCGTCCTCCTCGTGGATATAAATTTTAGCGCCCATCCTTTGCAGCTTCGCGTCGTCATAAACGTGATCGTAGTGCCCGTGCGTATTCAAAACCGCCGCGATCTTTCCCGTATTTTGCATAACCCAATCAAAGCTGCCCTGCCCCGGATCAATCACCAGATCGCCCTGCTCGCCCTTTACGATGTAGCAATTCGTTACGTATTCGCCGAAAGCTCTTTTTAAAATTTGCATCAAAATCTCCTTTTAAGCTTATATTAAAGCCGTAATTTAGCCAAAAATAGCTAAAATTTCAAAGTTAATATAAAATTTTAAGGTTAGCTAAATGCTTTTGGACGACTTATTGCCGCAACTGACCGATTTTTTATCCGCCAAACTCGATGAGGCGGGCGCAGATGCCTTCGTCGTAGGTATAAGCGGGGGTCTTGACAGCGCCGTGGTTTCCGCACTTTGCGCTCTTACGGAGATCCCCACTTACGGACTTATCCTGCCTAGCGGTAATTCAAATTTAGAAAATATGGCCGATGCGATCTTTCACTGCGAATCCTTTAATATCCCCTACGAGATCAAAGAGATAGCGCCGTTTATAGAGAGCTTTATCGCCTTAAATCCGGGCGCAAGCCCGCTTCGCATCGGAAATTTCGCCGCGCGAATACGCATGAGCTTGCTTTATGATTACAGCGCGCAAAAACGCGGCGTAGTCGTAGGCACGAGCAATCTTAGCGAGCGGATGCTCGGCTACGGCACGATCTACGGCGATATGGCCTGCGCGTTTAATCCGATCGGCGAAATTTTCAAAACCGATCTGTTTAAATTCGCAAAAATTTTATGCATAGACGATGCGATCATAAAAAAAGCTCCCAGCGCCGATCTATGGGAAAATCAAAGCGACGAAAAGGATCTCGGATACGACTACGAAATCCTAGATAGCGTGCTAAAAGATATTTTTTCGCACGAAACGCTGCGGACGAAATTTCGCTCAGGCGAGCGAATAAACGCAAACGATCTAAAATATCTGCAAAACTCGCGCCACAATCAAGAGCTGGTGAAATTTATCATCCGTAGAATTCTTAAAAATAATTTTAAGCTTCGCGCGCCCGCGGTCGCCCGCATAGAGCCCGCACACTAAGGAGAGATTATGAAAGAGATACCGTTTTATAAGGCTCAAATCGATAAAAAAGAGGAAGATTTAATTAAAAGCGCCCTCTACAACAGCGATATAAGATATAGCGAAATTTTTGAAGAGGATATTTGTAAATACTTCGGCGTAAAGCATGCCGTATCGACTACGAGCGGCACGACGGCGCTGCATCTGGCGCTTTGTGCGATGGATATTAAGCGCGGAGATAAAATTTTATGCTCCGTAAATTCATTCCCAAACGTCGCCGAAGTGATCCGCCACTTCGACGCAGAGCCCGTTTTCGTAGATATCGATCCGATAAGCTTTAACATCACGAGCGAAAGCCTTGCTCGCACGATAGATCAAAACCGCCACAAGAAACTAAAATGCGCTTTCATCTCGCACATCGCGGGGCTTGCTGCAGATATAGGCGCCATCAGCGAGGTCGCCAAAAGCGAAAATATCATCCTTATAGACGATGCGTGCCGCGCTATGGGCGCTACCTATAAAGGCGCAAAAATCGGAGCGCTTAAAAGCTCGCTCATATCGTGCTTTCAGATCAATCCTCAAGCGCAAGACGCGATCTCTACGGCGGGCTTTTTCGTTACGAACGACGATGAGATAGCAAGCGCCGCGCAAATTTTAAGAAACGGCGGCATCGTGGGAGACGCCTTTTACAAAGACGGCAATATGTCCTTTACCTACGACGTCGATCGTATCGGTCAAAAATACGATCTTGACGCCATAAATTCCGCCTACGCCATCGCTCAGTTTGAAAAAACCGACGCCTTTATAAAGCGCCGCAAGCAGATCGCCGCAGCGTATCGCGAGCAGCTCGCAAACTGCCCTCACGTGACGCTTCCAAGCGACAGCGAGGAGCATATCTATACTCAATTCATCGTAAAGATCGACAAAAACCGCGATGATTTCGCCAAGGCGCTGATCTCGCGCGGAGTGAGCGTTTCGCTGCACTATGTGCCGGTGCATCTGCTAAGCTACTACAAAAGCAAATATAATTACAAGGTCAATGATTTCCCAAATGCGCTTAAAAACTATCAGCAAATTTTATCCTTGCCGATCTACACGGCGCTTAGCGACGACGATGTGAGCTACATCTGCGAGCAGATCAAAGAGATAGCGCAAAATCGTGTTTAAACTCCTAATCGAGCGAAACCTATACGACCCGAGCCCCGCGTGGCTTGCGCTAGGAGTGATTTTAGCGCCTCTTTCGCTACTTTATACGCTGATCGTCTGTCTAAAAAGGCTCTTTGCTAAGCCGCAGAAATTTAAAATTCCGATAATCAGCGTTGGAAATTTAACCCTCGGCGGTAGCGGTAAAACCCCGCTGGTGCGGGCGCTTTTTAAAGAATTTAACGGGGAGTTTAAAACCTGCATCATCCTTCGCGGATACGGGCGCAAAAGCAGAGGCTTGCTCGAAGTAGCGCTCGGCGGACGGGTACTTTGCGACGTGCGGCAAAGCGGAGACGAGGCGATGGAATACGCGCTGTTTTTACGCGGCGCGAACGTGATCGTCAGCGAAGATCGCGCCGCAGGGATATTGCGCGCGCAAACTCTCGGCTTTGAGCTCGTGATCTTGGACGACGGATTTTCTAAATTTAATATCTCTAAATTTGATATCTTGCTACGCCCTCAAAGCGCGCCAAAGCTGCCCTTTTGCCTGCCCTTCGCCGCGTATCGCTCCCCGCCGTTTTTTTATAAATTTGCGGATTTCATACCCTCTCCGAGCGACATCTCGCAGGAGTTTAAAATTGTTTCGGCGGCGGATCTGCAAGGCGCGCTAAACGGCACGGATAAAATTTCAAATTCCGCTGCGGATAAAATTTCGAATTTAAATTTAAATTCTGCCGCAGATAAAATTTCAAATTTAAACCCTACCGAGGATAAAATTTCAAACTCCAAAGAGGCGGGTTTTGAGAGATCCCGCACGATCTTAATCAGCGCTATCGCCAAACCTTGGCGCTTGCAAGAGTTTTTGCCGCTCGCAAAAGCCCACGCATTTTTCCCCGATCATTATGATTTCAAAAAAGAGCAGATTTTAGAGCTGCTAAGGCGCGAGGATGCGGAGCATATCCTTTGCACGGCGAAAGATTACGTGAAATTAAGGGATTTGGGCGCGGAAATTTCGGTGATTTTGCTAAATTTAAAGCTAAGCGAAAACTTTATCCGCGAAATTCAAAACTACATAAACCAAGCTATGATAAAATAAGGTTTTTAAAGGAATTTTATGATAAAAAAGAGCAAAACCGCTGAAGTCATCATCTCCGCGCTGCCCTATATCCGTAAATTTAGAGATAAAATTTTCGTCGTCAAATACGGCGGCGCGGCGCAAACCGACGATGCGCTCAAGCTTGATTTTGCCCGCGATATCGTGCTTTTGCATATGGTCGGCATCAAGATCATCGTCGTGCACGGCGGCGGCAAAAAGATCAATCAGACCCTGGATAAGATCGGCGTGCAGAGCGAGTTTAAGGACGGTCTTCGCGTAACGAATAAAGACGCGATCGAAATTACCGAGATGGTGCTAAGCGGCGCGGTAAATAAAGAGATCACGGCGCTTTTGAACCAAAACGGCGCGCCCGCGATCGGCATCAGCGGCAAGGACGGCGGGCTTTTGAGGGCAAAATTCCTCGATGAGAAAAAATACGGCTTCGTAGGCGAGATCACCGAGGTAAACACCAAGCTGATAAATGACCTGCTACAAAAGGACTATCTGCCGGTGATCGCCCCGCTTGCGGGCGGCGAGGCGGACGAAAACGTGAGCTTTAATATCAACGCCGATCTCTGCGCCAGCAGGATCGCAGCCGCGCTAAAAGCGAGCAAGGCGATATTTTTAAGCGACATTGACGGCGTGCTTGATAAAGAGGGAAATTTAATCAGCAAACTCGATGCCGCGCTCATTTCGAAGCTTAAAAAGGACGGCACGATCGCAGGCGGCATGATCCCAAAGGTCGATGCGTGCCTGCAATGCGTGCGAAACGGCGCAAATGCCGCGCATATCATCAACGGCAAAATTCCGCACTCGATCCTGCTTGAGCTTTTCACGGACGGCGGCATAGGAAGTTTGATAAAGGAAGAAATTTAGACGCGAGCGCGGAGACGGCAGGCTTAAAACCGCAATGCCGCAAGCAAGTCCGCGCAAGCAGTCTAAGCGATCAAATTTAAAGCGCCTAGGCGGGCGTAAATTTTAAAATTTTAAAAAGGAAAAAGATGAAACTGGTTTCAACGAGAGATTTTTCGCAAAAAGCAGATCTTAGCTACGCGCTGCTAAATCCGAGCGCGCGCGGCGGCGGGCTTTTCAGCCCCGAGCGGCTGCCGCTTTTAAGCGAGGATTTTTTAAAGCAGTGCGAGGATCTGAGCTACAAACAGATCGCGCTTAAAATCATCGAGAGCTTCGATTTTGACGTAAGCAGCGAGGTCTTTGAGAGCGCGCTTGGGCGCTACGATAAATTTGAAAACCCAGCCTGCCCCGTCCAGATCAAAAAACTAAGCGAAAACGCCTATATTTTGGAGCTTTACCACGGTCCGACGCTCGCGTTTAAGGATATGGCGCTGCAGCCCTTCGGCGCGCTTTTAAAAAACATCGCAAAATCCAGGAATGAAAAATTTTTAATAATGTGCGCCACGAGCGGCGACACGGGGCCTGCGACGCTGGAGGCATTTGCGGACGACGAAAACATCAAAGCGGTCTGCCTCTACCCACAGGGCGGCACGAGCGAGATACAGCGCCAGCAGATGGTAAAACAAAGCGCGGCAAATCTTAAAATTTTAGGCGTGCGCGGCAACTTCGACGATACGCAACGCGCGCTAAAATCGCTGCTAGCTGATGATGATTTCAAAAACGAACTCGCGCGGGCGAATTTAAATTTAAGCGCCGCAAACTCGGTAAATTTCGGCAGGATTTTATTTCAAATCATCTACTACCTCTACGCTAGTATCTATTTCTCAAAGCACGGCGTATTGAGCCCCGAGCAAAATTTAAAGCAAAGCGATCAGTGCCAGGCGTGCGGTAAAAATTTTGACGCGGCGGGCGCAAATAGCGTGCAGAGCGCAAAACAGGGCTCTAAATTTAACAGCTTCGACGTCATAGTGCCTAGCGGAAATTTCGGCAACGCGCTGGGAGCGTATTTCGCCAAAAAAATGGGCGCAAAGATCGGTAAAATCAAGATCGCTTCAAACGCGAACAATATCCTAACCGAGCTTTTTACGAGCGGGATCTACGATCTGCGCGGGCGCGAGCTCATCCGCACGATCAGCCCTGCGATGGATATTTTAGTTAGCTCCAACGTCGAGCGGCTGCTTAGCGATATGTTCGGCGATACGCGCACGAGCGAGCTGATGCAAAGCCTGGCGCGAGATAAATTTTATCAGCTTAGCGCGAGCGAGCTTGCGAAGCTGCGCGAGGTCTTCGAGGCGGATTTTTGCGACGATGCGCAGTGCGCTAAGTTTATCAAGCAAGAAAGCAGCCGCGGCGTGCTGATCGACCCGCACACGGCGACCTGCTTTAAGCTGCTTGACGAAAGCCGCCTAAATCTCGTCATCTCGACCGCGAAGTGGATTAAATTTACGCCGTCGATGATCGGCGCGATTAAAGGCAGGGCTTGCGAGGACGAGCGAGCCGATATGATCGCGCTTTCGAAGGAATTTCGCAGCGACATTCCGCCGCAGATCTCGCGCCTTTTTAGCGCGCCGCAGGTACACTCCAGCGTCGTGGAGCAAAACGAGATCAAAAACGCCATAATGGAGTGGATAAAAAAATGATAGTAATCCCCGCGCGCCTTGCTTCGACGCGCTTTAAAAATAAAATTTTATGTGAGTTCGGCGGCGTGCCGATGTTTATCAAAACGGCTCAAAATGCCGCCAAGGCAGACCGCGTGCTGATTGCCGTGGATGAGCTGCAAATTTTAAAAATCGCGCAAGATTACGGCTTTGACGCCGTTCTTACTGCGCGCGAGCATCAAAGCGGCACCGACCGCATCGCTGAAGCGGTCGCGAACGCAGCGCTTGCGGAGGATGAGATCATCATCAATATCCAAGCCGACGAGCCCTTTTTTGAGAGCGAAAATTTGATTAAATTTAAAGATTTCGCCAACGCCATGATCGCGCAAAAGGGCGCATTTATGGCAAGCTGCTACAAATACATAAGCCAAGAGGCGGCAGAGGATCCGAATTTAGTCAAGCTCGTGCTCGACAACGCGGGCTTTGCGATATATTTTTCGCGCTCGCTCATCCCCTATCCGCGTGCGGCATGCGAGTACTACCTCGGACACATCGGCATCTACGCATACAGCGTGCGAAATTTAAAGCGCTTTTGCGCTCTGCCCGCCTCGGTGCTAGAAGATACCGAAAAACTCGAGCAGCTTCGCGCCATAAGCGCGGGCGAGAAGATCGCGATGCTAGGTATCGAAACTGCGAGCATCGGCATCGATACGCCGGCTGATTACGAGCGCGCGCTCAAGGAGTTCGGCGATGGAATTTAAAATTTACTCGTTATGCGGCGCACTGTTTGGGGCACAGAAGCCCGCTACAGAGCGTAAAATTCTAACGCAACGTAAAATTTTAGCGGAATGCGGAATTTTAACGGCGCATGGAATTTTAAAATTTAAAGATGCGAGCGCAAGATGAATTACGATGAATACAGATCCGCCGTAGATACGCTAAATGCGTGGGCACGGGCATATTACACCGACGATAAGCCGATCGCAAGCGACGAGGAGTACGACGAGCTTTATTCGCAAGCTGAGAAATTCGAGGAGCAAAACCCCGCGCTAGCGCTGCCCTACTCGCCCACAAGGCGCATCGGAGGCGCGATCAGCGAGGGCTTTTCCAAGCTCGCTCACGGCGCGCAGATGTGGTCGATGGAGGATATTTTCGACGACGCGGACCTTTTGGCGTGGCTAGCTCGCGGCGAGAAGAGCGACGCGCAGTTTTACGTCGAGCCGAAATTTGACGGCGCGAGCCTAAATTTAACGTACGAAGGCGGCGTGCTGATAAGCGCGGCGACGCGCGGCGACGGGCTTATAGGCGAAGACGTGACGCAAAACGCAAGAGCGATCAAATCGGTGCCGCTTCAGATCCCCTACGCGCAAAGGATCGAGATCCGCGGCGAGACGCTGATCGCAAAGAGCGATTTTGACGCGCTAAACGATGAGCGTGCCGCAAACGGCGAGAGCCTGTTTTCAAACCCGCGCAACGCAGCCGCAGGAAGCCTAAGGCAGCTAGATAGCGCGATCGTAGCGAAGCGGAAGCTAAAATTTATCCCGTGGGGGGTGGGCGAGCATTCGCTAAGCTTTGCGCTGCACTCGCAGATAATGGAGTTTGTGCGTAGCCTAGGTTTTTTGCGCGACGAGTTTTGCCGCATCTGCAAGGACGCGAGCGAGATCAGGAGCGCGTACGAGGCGCTGCATAGCATGCGCGCAAGCAAAGATCTGATGCTAGACGGCATGGTAATCCGCGTAAACGAGCTTTCAAAGTGCGCCCAGATGGGCTATACGGTGAAATTTCCGCGCTTTATGGTCGCGTATAAATTTCCCGCGGTCGAAAAGGTAACGCGACTGCGCGAGATCAATCTGCAGATAGGCCGCACCGGCGCGGTCACCCCCGTAGCCGTCGTAGATAGCGTAAATATCGATGGTGCGAACGTTTCAAACGCGACGCTTCATAATTTCGACGAGATCGCGCGGCTGGGGCTGATGAAAAACGATTTCGTGGGCATCATCCGCAGCGGCGACGTGATCCCGAAGATCACGAGCGTTTACAAACAGCGCAGAGACGGCATGCAGAGCGAAATTTCGCGCCCCGATCGCTGCCCCGTCTGCGGCGAGAAGCTGCTTGACGAAGGCGCGCTCATAAAGTGTCAAAATCTCGATTGCAAGGCGCGTGTGATAGGTTCGCTGATCTATTTCTGCTCCAAAAAATGCATGAATATCGAAGGGCTAAGCGACGCGACGATCACGCAGCTTTTTGAAAGCGGCAAAATTTCAAAGATCGGCGATATTTACGCCCTAGGCGCGCAGGATTTGGCGGGACTTGAGGGCTTTGCGGATAAAAAAATTTCAAATCTTTTGGGCGCGATAAACGCGAGCAAAAACGCGCCTCTTGAGCGCTTCATCGCTTCTTTAGGGATCGAACACATCGGAGAGGTGGCCGCGCGCAAGATCGCCGCGGCATTCGGGCAGGATTGGCTGAATGCGAGCGAGGATGAAATTCTGCGGCTGGAGGGCTTTGGAGAGGCGATGGCAAGAAGCCTAGCGGAGTTTTGCAAGATAAATCGCGAAAAAATTCTAAATTTAAGCGAAATCATCATGCCTCGCGCGCCCGAGATACAGACCACCAAAAGCGCCTTCACGGACCGCAGCGTCGTCATCACCGGCACGCTCAGCCGTCCGCGCGACGAGTTTAAGGCCAGGCTTTTGGCGATGGGCGCGAAAGTGCAGGGCTCGGTATCGGCAAAGACCGACTTCGTGCTCGCAGGCGCAGAAGCGGGCTCCAAGCTGCAAAAAGCTCGCTCTCTTGGCGTGCGGGTGATTGATGAAAGCGAGTTTGAAGCGCTTGCGAGCCTAGCGACGACCGACACAAATTCGCCTAGCAAGAGCGAGCCTGAAGCGCTCGCAGGGAGCGGCAAGTGAAGGTCTTCTGCTTTGTGACAAACCCGCACGCAAACGGCGCGAGATTAAATTTCAAAAGCAACCTTCGTCCTGCGGCGCTTGCGTGTTTTACGAAGCGCGAGAATTTTAAAAATTTTAAAGAGTGTGAGGAGGCGGTAAATTTGCCGCTAGAAACGAGGATAGCAAATCGAGCGGTCGGCGCAGTATCGTCAGGCTTTGAGGTACGTGCAAAAGTAGCAAATCGAGAGGCGGTTTCTGCTAGGCGCGCGGGCTCTGCCTGCCGCGGCGCCAAGACGGCGCACACGATGCCAATAGATGCGGCTGCAAGCAAGAATATCTCAAATTTTGCGCCACTCAAACACTGCGCCGATAGGAAAAATTTTAAAATTTTCGCTAGCGGCAAAATAAAATTTGCAACGCACGGCGAGCGGAAATTTACAATGCGCAGTATGGCTAAATTTGCGGCACGGCGCGGGTTAAAGTTTGAGCCTTGCGACACTGCTGCACGCGACTTTGCTATGCGCGATAAAATTTTAAGCTCAAGCTCGCGCAAAAACTGCGCAAGCTTTAAAATTTCATCGCGGCGCGGAGAAAAGACAAAATGAGATTTGATCTGCTCGTCGCAAATACGCTTAAAATCAGCAGAAATCAGGCCGCTGCGCTGATAAAACAGGATAAAATTTTGCTGCGAGGCGCCGTGCAAAACAGACCCTCTGTGCAGATCGCGCCCGAGCAGAGCGGCGAAATCTGCACTACCGAGCAAATTTACGTAAGCAGGGGCGCGCTCAAGCTTGCGGGCTTTTTGGATGAGCTAGCCGAAAACGGGCTTTTGGCAAGCTGCGGCGCAAATTTGCCTAGCACGGCGGCAGAAATTTCAAAGCCGTATAGCAACGCAAAGAGCGCGGATAGCAAAGCGGCAGCGACGCAAAGAGCGGGCGAAGTAACGACGCAAATTTCAAGTGTCGATTTTGCGACTACGGATAAAATTTTAGGCGCGAACGAGACGACCGAAATTCCAAGCGCGGCTGTCGCGACGACAAAGAGCGCGAAAGCGACTACCGAGGCGCTCCGTACCGCAAAAACTAGCGCCGAGACGGCGGAGCTTTTACAAACCGGTGCAGGCAAGCAAACAGTGGAATTTTTACAGACGAGCGCGGGCGCCGAAACGGCAGGACTTTTACAAACGGACGCAGACGCCGAGACGGCAGAGATTTTAAATGCGGCGAAAGCCTCTAAATCAGGTGGAAAGGTAGACGCGTGCCGCAGAGAAGGCAGTGCGGAGCCTATGCAAGCAGAGCCCTCGCAAAAAGATATTTTAAATTTAGCGGGAGCCGATGTTTTGGACGTGGGTAGCAGCACCGGCGGATTCGTGCAGATTTTATTGCAGCGCGGCGCAAAGAGCGTGACTGCGCTTGACGTCGGCAGCTCGCAGCTAAGCGAAATTTTGCGGCGCGATCCTCGCGTGATCGTGCGCGAAAACACCGACATCAGGGAGTTTGCGAGCAAGGAAAAATTTGATCTAATTACCTGCGACGTGAGCTTCATCTCGCTAAATTTGATCCTAAAAAGTCTCGCTAGCCTTGCAAAAAGCGCTCTCATCGTGCTATTTAAGCCGCAATTCGAGGTGGGCACGGAGGCGAAGCGAAATAAAAAAGGCGTGCTCAAGGACGAAAAAGCGGTGTGCGTCGCACGGGCGAAATTTGAGCAGCTATGCGCCGAGCTGGGGCTTGCCACGCTGCATGCCGGCGCCTGCAAAATCACGGGCAAAGAGGGAAATAGGGAATTTTTCTATCTTCTAAAAAGGATGAACGATGAAATTTAAAAACTTAATTATCTTGGCGTTTTGCGCGCTATTTTTGGGCTCATGCGCTAAAAGCTTAAACCCCAAAGCGCCGATCGTAAAAAACTTCGACATAGCTAAATTTAGCGGCGGCTGGTATGAGATCGCCCGTATGAAGGGCGGCGGCGAGCTGCAAAACACCGCGTACGAGTGCTTTATCGATAAAAACTCCACGATCAATCTTTTAAAAACCGCCAAAACAAGCTCAGGTAAAATCGAAAACGAGCAGCACGTGTTGGAGTTTGCGGGCGATAAAAACGTAGGTCTGCTCTATCAAAAAGGTCTGATTTCCGACTCCCTCTACCGCGTGGCGCAGGTGGACGGCGACTATCGCTACGCCCTGATCTTCGGCGCCGATACAAGCGAGCTGTATATCCTCTCGCGCACCAAAACCCTACCCGAGCCGATCCGCATCGTTTATCTAAAAAAGGCGAAGCGCAGCGGCTACGACACCAAAAAAATCGTCTGGACGAAGCAGAAATAATGGATGAAATTTTAAAGCAAAATCCGCCCAAATCCCCTTCGCAAGAGAGTGAGAACCATCTGGAAAGCGAAGCTTTAATGCCTTGCAGCGAGGGTCTGCGCAAAATTTTAAAAGCGGAATTTGAGAAGGGCGAAATTTTTGCCTCGCCGCAAAACGCCGCCCGCGAGGAGATCCGCGCCGTAGCGATCGGAAATTTCGACGGTATGCATCTGGGGCATCAAAAATTATTTGAAAATTTAGGCGAGCATGGCGCCATAATCGTGGTTTTGACGGGCATTGGAAGCAAGCTCACGCCCTTTGCGTTTCGCAGCGCATTCACGCAGAAAAAAATATTTTACTGTGAGCTTAGCAAAATCAAAAACCTAAGCGGAGGCGAATTTATCGAGCTTTTAGGGCAAAATTTCATAAATTTACAAAAAATCGTCGTCGGCGAGGATTTTAGATTCGGGCGCGATCGAGCCTGCGGAGTGGAGTTTTTGCAGCGCGAATTTCGCGGGCAAACCTGCGTCGTAGGGGAGTTTTGCTTGAGCGGCAGCGGTGTGCATTCAAGCAGGATCAAGGAGCTTTTGTCGCGCGGACGGTGCGAAGCGGCGGCAGAGCTTTTAGGGCGAGATTACGAGCTCTGCGGACGGATCGTGCGCGGCCAGGGGCGCGGGGCGCGAGAGTTCGTAGCGACGCTAAATCTCGAGCCTGGTTGGTTTTTTATCCCAAAAAGCGGCGTTTACGCAACTATCACGAGCGTGCGCGGCGCAAGATACAAAAGCGTGAGCTTTGTGGGAGAGCGCCTTAGCACCGACGGGGCTTTCGCGCTTGAAACACACATTTTAGGGGAGTTTGCAGGCTTTGAGGCTGTAAATTCCGCGCAATATCGCCCGCCGTGCTGCGGGGAGCAAGCAGCATATTTTGCGCAAAATTTAGATGAAATTTCAGCGCGTAATTCGGCCGAAATTTCTACGCAGAATTTTGCGGCGAGCGAAAGCTTGGGCGCCGAGAATAAAAATTTAGAGGCTATGGACAAAAACAGCGGCGCGAAATTTGCCTACGTGAAATTTATAAAGTTCCTGCGCGAAAATCAAAATTTTACCGATCCGGCGCGACTTAAAGAGCAAATTTTAAAAGACGTCGCCGAAGCGGAGCGGATTTTGCAAGGTCGCGAAATTTAGTAGCGCTTTCCGCTCTCGGAGCCTTAATGCGCTTTTGGCTTAAGTATGCGAAGCGGACGCAAGCTGCGACAAGATTGGCGATCGCGCAAATTTGGCTGTGGCAAAGCCCAAATTAGCGGCTAACCCTTGAATGCAAAACAGGAGCTAAGCCGCTAAATTTCGCGTCTAGCCAAGCGCAGATTTTACCGAGCTTAAAATTTGCGGTGCGCAAAATCGTAAAATGCTTACGAAATTCCGCTTGCAGGGCTTTTGAGCATTATGCGCCCATGTTTAAAGAATTTGAAGAGGCTGCTTTAGCGGTGCAAAATTTGGCGACATAAAATTTAAAAGCCAAAGTTTAACGGCGCGAGCTCTAGGCTCGCAAGGCGCTAAGCTGAGCATAAAATTTACTCGCGTAAATTCCGCGCCGACTAGATTGCAGCTCGAAGCTCGGCGCGAGCCGAGATGTAGCGCGTCCACAATCAAAGAGCGCGCGCCGCGTCTGAAATTTAGGCGATCCGCGCGGGCAAGTGCGGCAAAAATCCTGCGCTCGGCGGCCGCAAGACGGGTACTGCGCGAATAGCAAAGCAAAAAAAGGAAACAGATGAAAGACGAAATTTTTAAAGAGCCTATCAAAAAGCAGTTCGAGTTTGACGCCAGCGTCGCGTCGGTTTTCGACGATATGATCGGCCGCAGCGTGCCGTTTTACGAGGCGAGTACGCGGCTTAGCAGCGAGCTTTTGGCGCGGATACTGCCGCAAAAGGCACGCGTGA
>NZ_CALKTT010000010.1 GCF_937997535.1 uncultured Campylobacter sp. | reverse complement strand
TACGTAAAATTTAAAATCAAGAGCGTAAAGTGTTTCGGCATGGCGAATATAAAATGGAGGCAAATTTAAATTTACCAGCTGCGAGCCGCGATCAGGATGCAAGCGAGTAAATTTTGAAATTTCAGGCAAATTCACGAGCGAAAATAAATTTTAAAAACTCCCGCGAAATTTTACAAAATCTCCCTGAAATCATACCCTGCGTTTTTGAGCGCCCAGGCGATGTCCTCTTGGTGAGCCTTGCCTTTGGTCTCAAGCGTGATCGTGATCTGCGCGTCGCCGTACTCGATATTGGTCGAGAAGCGGTCGTAGTCGATCTTGACGATGTTTGCGTTGGCGCGACGCAAAATTTCGGTAAGCCCCGTAAGCGCGCCCGGCTTATCGACGAGCGTGACGTTGATCGTCATCTTGCGGTGCGATTTTATGAGGCCTTTTTCGATGATGATGTTTAGCATCTGCACGTCGATGTTGCCGCCGCTTAGGATAATGCCGATCTTTGCGCCGGCGGGGAATGCAAATTTCGCGTTCATCAGCGCCGCTACGCCTGCCGCGCCCGCGCCCTCGACGATGATTTTTTGCTGCTCGAGCAGATAGAGTATCGCGCTTGCGATCTCTTCGTCATCGACCTGCACGAACTCATCGACGCACTCGATGATCGTGCTAAGCGTGATCTCGCTAGTATCCCGCACGGCGATACCGTCGGCGATGGTGCGGACGGATTTGGAATTTAGCGGCTTTTTTGCGACGAAGCTATCGTGCATCGCGGGCGCGCCCTTGGCGGCTACGGCGATGATTTTGATGTCGGGGTTGATCTGCTTGGCGCAGCTGCAAACCCCCGTAGCAAGCCCGCCGCCGCCAACCGGAACGACGATGTATTCAAGATCTGCGACCTCTTCGATCATCTCAAGCGCAATCGTGCCTTGGCCCGCCTGGACAAACTCGTCGTTGAAGGGATGCACGAATGTCAGATTGTGTTCCTTGGCATATTCCAGCGCAAACGCGTACGCCTCGTCGAAATTATCGCCCTTTAGGATGATCTCCGCGCCCAGAGCCTTCGTGCCGCTTACCTTAAGTAACGGCGTGGCTTCGGGCATTACGATCACAGCATGCACGCCGAATTTTTGCGCGCTCATCGCTACGCCTTGGGCGTGGTTGCCCGCACTTGCAGCTATTACTCCATGCGCCCGTTCCTCGTCCGTAAGATGCGCGATTTTATTGTAAGCGCCGCGAATCTTATATGCGCCGGTGCGCTGCAAATTCTCGCTTTTGAGATACACTTCCGCGCCGTAAAGCTTGCTGAGCTTCGGTGCCAGAGCAAAGGGCGTTTTATAGACGAAATCGTTTATCGTGCGCTTTGCTTGGATGATTTTATTTAGATCAACCATCTACTTCCTTTCGTAATTTTAAATTTTGTTATTATACATATTTTAGGCGAAATTTTATCCCGCGCGCAGCCTAAATCCGCGACTTCGGTTTTAGATCCGCTTAACTCCTGCGCCGTAATAGCACGCCGCATTCGATATGCGCCGTATGCGCGAACTGATCGAAGATCGCAAACCTGCGCACCTCGTGCGTTGCGCAAAGCGAGCGCAAATTTTCAAAAAGCGTCTGCGGATTACAGGAGATGTAGATCAAATTTTGAAAATTTTTTATGAAATCAATCACGCTAGGCTCTAGCCCCGCTCGCGGCGGATCGATCAAGACGTGCGAAAAATCGTAGCTGAAAATATCGATCCCCTTTAGCCGCTCAAACTCGCGCTGCCGTGCAAACGCGCTCATCAGCTCATCCGCGCTAAGGCGGACGAATTGCGCGTTGCGAACGCCGTTGAGCTCGCAGTTTATGCGGGCATTTGCAATCGAACTTTTTGAAATTTCGCTCGCCAGCACACGGTTAAATTTAGCCGCAAGCGGGATAGTAAAGTTGCCGTGCCCGCAGTACAGCTCCAGCAGATCGCGCGCGGCGGAGCTTTCTGAGCGCACGGCATGTTGTTTGCAGCTCGAATTTTGCGGGGCGGAATTTTCGCAGGCTGAATTTTGCACGCAACGCTTTTCGCAATCCAAATTTTGCCCGGTCAAATTCTGTTCGATGAAATTTTGAGAGGCAGAATTTTGCGTATCCGAATCCTTGCGAGCGAAATTATCATCCGCAGAGCTTTCGTCTGCGGAGGCACAGTTAAATTCCACTGAATTTTCGCCGCTAAATTCTGCACAAGCGAAATTTGCCTTAACGGAATTTCGGCAAGCGGCATCCAATTCGGTGGAATTTTCAGAAGCGGAATTTCGATCCGTAGAATTTTGCGCAGCGGACTGCTCACAGCCCAAATTTTGCGCGCCAAAATTCTCCGCTATGAAATTCTTTGCGGCGAAATTCTGCGCGGCGCACACCTCGCTTGCGCCCTCTTTGCCGAAGTCCACGCAGCTTCTCGCCCAGGCGATCATCTTTTCGTTCACGCCGCGGTTGGGCTGGATAAAGGCGTTTTCGCCGAAGCGAAATTTATAAACTCGCCCGTCCACGCAAAGCTCGTCTGTGAGGCTTAGCTCGCCGCTTAGCAGCTTCTGTCCGCGCGCGCGAGCCATGACCCCGATGCCAAGCTTGTCCGCCAGCTCGCAAATTGCCTCCTGCTCGCGCTCGCCCAGGCGCTTGTGATAAAGCAGCGTCGCCAAAATCCCGCTGGCGCACGAGATGAACTCGACGCCGAAGAGCCTCTCTTTTAAAGCTTCGTTCCGCCTAAGCGCTTCCAGCAGTTGCGGCATTAAATTTGCGATAGGAAGCGCTACCTTGGGGCATTCGTTAATTAAAATTTTCTTACTCTGTGAGCCGCCCATCGTGTAGGCAAGATCAGATGCTCTATGCCAAATATCGTGCCAGATGCCAAATTCCGCCCTGATGCGGTAATTTTGCGGCTGCGAGGCAAAAAACTCAAACTCGCCGTTAAAAAAATCTCTAAATTTATCGGCGATCAGACGCTTTTTATATAAAATTTGATCCTCATAGGGCTCACCGAGCGTACAGCTGCCGCAGCTGCCGAAGCTTTCGCAATTCATACATCCACTCTTTTACCCACCACGCGCAGTAAAAGAATGATAGCCGCGATACCCAAGATCAGACATCCCCACACGCTAAGCCCAAAGCCCGCGGGCAGGTAGCCGCAAACGATACTGATACCGCAAACGACCAGCGCATAGGTCATCTGCGTGCTTACGTGCTCGATGTGATCGCAGCCTGCGCCCATCGAAGAAAGGATCGTCGTATCCGAAATCGGCGAGCAATGATCGCCGAAAATCGCTCCGGTAAGCACCGCACTTACGTTTACGCACATGAAAACGTGAAATTCCTCGCCGCTAAGTCCGTATTTTTGCCCCACGGCGTGCGCTAACGGTACGGCCAGAGGGGTAACAATGCCCATAGTACCGAAGCTCGTGCCCGTTGAAAATGAGATAAACGAGCTAAGCACGAAGATCACGATCGCAAGAGCAAAGCGCGGAGTAGCGTCGCTTAGAAGCTCGACTAGGTAGCGCGAAGTGCCTAGCTCCTTGATAACCGAGCTTAGCGACCACGCAAAAAGTAGGATTATGACGGTATTTAGCATGCTTTTCCAGCCGCCAACCCAGACCTCAATCGCCTCTTTGACGCCGTAAATTTTTTGCGCGATGCCCAAAACGACGGCGATGATCGATGAAAAGAGCGCGGATTGAAACAGCACGACCGAGGCGTCTGCCGCGCTAAATGCGGTACGGATCGAAGTAAAGCTAAGAGGGGCTGCTTTGACCGCCTCCAAAGCCTCGCCCTCCAGCGAGCTGTAGCCGTTGAGATAAAATCCGATAACGGAAAGGACAATCATCGCTCCTAGCGGGATTATTGCGTTTAGCTTGCGAAGCGCGACGCCCTCTTTGGGTACGAAAATTTGATCCTCTAAATTTTTGATCTTAAAATCCGCGGCTCCGCTCTTACCGCCGCGAGATGCAATCTCTGCGCGATACATCGAGCCAAACTCCCTGCTCATCACTGCCGTGGCGACTACAAAAAAGATCATAAAAATATTATAAAATCTATACGGGATCGTCTCAACGAACACGGTGAAGGCGTTTATGTTTTCTACGCCGATCTGTGAGTAGGCCTCCTTGATCGCCGAAATTTCAACTCCGACCCACGTGGAGATCACAGCGATGCCGGTAATCGGCGCTGCGGTCGCGTCGATGATGAAGGCGAATTTCGCGCGCGAAATTTTAAATTTATCCATAAGTGGCCGCATTATCGGACCCACGATCAACGCGTTTGCGTAATCGTCGAAAAATATCACGATACCCATGAGCCAAGTATAAATTTGACCCAAAACTGGGGTGTCTGCGTGCTTGCTAAGCCAAAGCGCAAGCGCCTTCGTACCGCCGCTTTTGGTCACCAAAGCGATGAGCCCGCCGATACACATAACCTGAAGCAAAATACCCGCATTCCACGTATCCGCCATCGATTTTACCATACGCGAGCACAGGTTCGTAAAAGCGAAAAGCGCCGAAGCTGCGATATTTTGATCGACCATACCGATAAGAAAGGTTCCGCTTAGCACGCCCAAAAACAGCGACAAAATCA
The DNA here is from genome assembly GCF_937997535.1 of uncultured Campylobacter sp. Taxonomy (GTDB): domain Bacteria; phylum Campylobacterota; class Campylobacteria; order Campylobacterales; family Campylobacteraceae; genus Campylobacter_B. The sequence goes on along the minus strand of NZ_CALKTT010000010.1, from coordinate 38,224 downwards.
CGTCCTTGGTGATGAAAGCAAGCACGATCGCCGCAACCGGCGGGATAAGCGTCAGCACGCCGTAAAGCTCGCTGTTTCGCACGGCGGGCTCCACGTCCGCAAGCGCCAGCGCGGGCAAAAAAATCGCTGTAAAGATAAGCAAATTTTTTAACATTTTAATCCTTGATTATTGATAAAATTTTAAAATTTAACCTCCGATCGGGGGTTAAATTTTAAAATTCTGCGCTCCTTTCAGCAATTATTTGTATTGCGTACTTTCTTTTACGGCAATTTTTGAGCGCCTTAATCGCGCAGCAAACTCTGCTATTTTGCTGCGTTTGCAATTTTTCGAACGCATTTTTAAGTAACTTGTCGCGCAGCAAAATTCCTACGGTGCAAAATGCCGCGCGCGGCGTAATCAAAAGCGTTTTATAAGCGCATTTAAATTCTACTTAACATAGCAAAAGCTTCAAATCAAGGTAAAATTCCACAATGATGCAACGCTTACTTTGTCACAAAAGCGATAAGTTTATCGCACAAAATTTGACGAAATCCCGCTCTTGATCGCAAACCAAAATCCATCAGCAAAAATTTTATCGCGCATAAACGCACAAATCGTCATTTTTAAAGCTCGTCTGAGCGTTTATAAAATTTCAGTGCATGCAACCTGCGCAAGCAAAGTGATAAAATTTTAAAGCGTTAAATTCTACCAACTCGCACTCGAAAAATTCGCTAAATCTATAGAATTTACAAAGCAGCAAAACATTAAATTTAAAGCTCATAAGGCTTTTGCAAACCCAAAACGCTGCAAGCCTAAAACGACGATGAAGCGGTAAGCGGCCCTTTAAATCAAGCCTGCTAATTCTCACGCTCAGGTGCATCTTGCGGATCGCTCGTAAAATCATCGCTTACTTGCGTAGGACTTAATCCAAGCGAGCGCAAATAGCTCTGCGTAGCCGCTTCGCCACCCGCAAGCGCGTAGTCTAGTGCATTTAGCCCCGACTCATCAACTGCTTTTTCGTTTGCGCCCGATTTTACGAGCAATTCAACGATCTGCTTGGTACTTTTTTGCGCCGCAAACATCAGCAGTGTCTTGCCCGCGCCCGAACGCTCACAGCCGTCGCTACGCTCGCCTAACGATGCTAGAGCCTGGGCCTCGGCGCTGCTGATCTGGCGGACATTTACGCTAGCGTGCGAGTAGATTAGCAACTTTACGAGCTCATAATTTTTTGCCGCGGCGGCGAAAAATATCGGAGTTTGCCCGAGCGAGTTTTTATAGCCAACCAAGGCACCTTTAGAGATCATAAATTTAGCGCTTTGAACGTTATTCATCGCGTAAAATAGCGAGTTTTCCTCGCCAGCATTCACCTGCGCGCCTCGCTCGATCAAAGCGCCGCTAAAGCGCTCGTCATATCCTAGCAAAAGTGCTAGATCCAAGGCATTATCAAGCTCGTAAATTGCAAAATCCTTGCTAAAAAGTAGCGTACGAAACTCATCTGCGCCTACTCCGCCTTTTAGCGCCAGCTCAAGCTCACCGTAATCTCCCGCCTTGCGATCCTTTGCAGCGTATGCGATAAATTCCGCCATCACGGCGCTTGCCAGCTCATCGGCGTCGTTTTTGTTGAATTTAGCGGCGAAATAATCTCTTAGTGCCTCCCTGGCTACCGGGACCTCACCCATAAAATTGCCATAAGCGATGAAATTTCCAATCTTGCGCTCGGAGTAAAATTCTAAGGCTTCAAGCGATTTTTCGCTAATTTGCGCGTAGTTTTTCTCTTTGGCATAGCTCAAAAAGCCCTCGCCATCCATCCCCGCAAATGCCAAGGTTCGCTCAAGCCTTTTTTCGTTCAGCAAGGCTTCGTTACCGACACAATCGATATTTTCGTCCCTGATCTCAGAAGCCGCGCTTTTTAAATTTTGTAAAAATTCTGCGCCAGCTAGCGAGCCTTTACAGCCAAAATCGCTTTGCAGCAGCTCTTCGTCCGCAGGCTCTTTGCTAAAAAAGCCGCGCGGATCGCTTAGCATCTGCTCGCAAGAAGCGCCAAAAAGCGTGCCGCAAAAAACAAACGAACCCATTAGAATTTTTCGCATCGCTACCTCGAATTGCATTTGAAGCGTTATTTTACCTTTAAATTTATTTATTAAAACTTAGTGCGGGCGGTGGAATTTTATGGAATTCATTTCAGCTTTATAAAATTTTGCGGAATTTTTAAAATTTTACGGCGCGGCGGCGAGCAGCGTTAAATAATGGTAGTTATAGGCGCAGTAATGGAGGGCACTATAATGAGGGCACGGCGACCGGCAGGCTAAAATTTTAAAATTTGCGCGCAGGCTAGCGGTAAAATAAAATTTTGCAAGCTGTACAAATCTAGCGGAATTCCGCGCTAGGCTTATCGTGAAATAAAATTTTTCAAGTGGAGCCCGTTCCGTGGAATTCTACGTGCATTAGTAGCCAGATAGAATTTGCAAGGTAAAATTTCTTGCAGAATGAAAGAATTTTGCGCGTTTTGCGCCGAGTAAATTAAAATTTCGCCGCGTAAAATTCCGCGCCTAGCGCAAAATCCGCCGCGTTAAAATTTAGCGAATTTCAATCTGATGGAATTTAGCACGACCGTCACGGAGCTAAAGCACATCGCCGCGGCGCCGTACATCGGCTTTAAAAGCACGCCGAGCGCCGGATATAGCGCGCCTGCTGCGATCGGGATACACACGGCGTTGTAAAACAGCGCCCAGAAGAGGTTTTGCTTGATCGTCCGCATGGCAGCTTCCGATAGGCGGAATAGATATAGCACGCTTGCAAGGTCGTTTTTTATAAAAATCGCGTCGCCCGCGCCCTTGGCTACGTCGCTGCCGCCGTTCATCGCTACGCCGATGCTAGCGGCTTTTAAGCTCGGCGCGTCATTGACGCCGTCGCCCACGAAAAGCACCCGCTTGCCCTCATCCGTCAGGGATTTAATGAACTCATATTTGCCGCTTGGAAGCACTCCGCTTTTTACCTCGTCGATGCCGAGGTTGCGAGCGACGAAATTTGCCGTTTTGGCGTTATCGCCCGTTAGCATGACGGTTTTTACGCCGCTTTTTTGCAACGTCTGCACGACGCTGCGCGCTTCAGCTCTGATCTCGTCGCTAAATGCGATGAAGCCCGCGTACGAGCCGCCTATCGCGCAGTAAACGACGCCGAAGCCCTTGTCTAAAAGCTCCTCCGCTTTTACTTCGACGCCCGCATCCACGCCGCGCTCGCGCAGAAAGCCCGCGCTGCCGCAAAGAATTTCGCCGGTGGGATTTTTAGCGACGATCCCCTTGCCCGCGACGCTTTCGAACTCGCCGTTAAGCTTAGAAATTTCGCCGAATTTCAGCTCGGCAAATTTTACGATCGCCTTTGAGATCGGATGCTCGCTAAGCTTTTGCGCGCTTGCCAGAGCGTAGAGATCTTGGGCGGCTAGATCGCTGAAGCTTACCGAAATTTCGCCCTTGCTAAGCGTGCCCGTTTTATCAAAAACCGCGACGTCGGCGTCTTTTAAAATTTCTAAAATTTCGGGATTTTTGATTAAAATTCCAGCCTTTGCAGCGTTTGAGATCGCGCAAACGATAGCGATCGGCGTCGCAAGACCTAGCGCGCACGGGCAGGAGATGATAAGCACGCAAATAGCGGCGGATGCGGCGTATGAAAGCCGCCCGTCAAGCGCCATCCACGTTATAAAGCTAACAAGCGCGATCAAAATCACCGCGGGCACGAAGATATTTGAAATTTTATCCGCAAAGCGCGCGATCGGCATCTTTTTGTTGCCCGCCTCGTTCAGCAGATTTTTAATCTCGGCAAGTAGCGTCTGATGCGAAAATTTCGTCACCTTCACGTAGATAACGCCGTCCGTGCTGACGCAGCCTGCGTTTACCTCATCGCCTACGCTTTTATAAACCGCCAAGCTCTCGCCGCTAATGAGCGAGGTGTCGATCTGTGCGCCGCCTTCTACGATAAGCCCGTCGCAAGGGATGCGCGAGCCGTTTTTTACTAGCACCTTATCGCCCGGCTTTAGCGCTTCTGCGTGCACTTCGGCTATCGTGCCGTCGTCTTTGATCAAAAGCGCGGTTTTGGGGCTTAGATCGATTAACCCCTTGATGTAGTCGTTCGCCTTCATCTTGCTGCGCTCTTCAAGGTATTTTCCAAGCGAAATAAAGGCGATTATCATCGAGGCGGAGGAGAAATAAAGATTGGTAAATTCGTTCTGCGCGCCGTGCGTATAGACCCATACTGCGGCCGTTAGAGAATAGGCAAATGCAAAAAAGCTTCCCATCGCCACGAGCACGTTCATATCAAAGCTTCTGTTTTTCAGCGAGCCGTAAGCGTGATAAAAGAAGTTCTTACCGCAGTAAAATAGGCTCACGCACGCCATCGCCGCGCAAAGTAGCGCCTTTGGAACGAAGCTTAAAAACCCGCTCATCTCCACTGCCATTACCGCCGCGGCTAAAATGAGAGCGAGGATTAGCCTAAATAGCGCCGCTTTGAGATTGCGCCGCTTTTTGCGCTCCAAATCCTCGTAATCCACGGCGATGTCGTAGCCTAACTTTTTGATCTTGGCTTTTAGCGTCTCCTCAAGCGCCGGATCGGCAAGTACGAACTCGCCGCTGCCGTTTGCGAAATTTACGTGCGCGTCCTGCACCCCCTCGATCTTGCGACTTACCCGCTCGATCGCATTGGAGCAGTTTACGCAGCTCATCCCGACGATATTTAGAGTGATTTTGCTTGGCATCTGTTAGTTTTCGCAGGCTAGCTTTTCTGCGACGCTAAAGCCCAAATCGTCCATCTCCTCTTTAAATTTAGCCTCGTCGCGCGGATCTAAGCTTAAACTCACCACTCCGCTTGCTACGTCCACCTCGATCTCTCCGAAATCATCCTTAAGCGCGTTTTTGATCGTCCTCGCGCAGTTTTCGCAGTGGATATTTTGCGCCTTAAATTTTACGCTTTGTTTCAAAGCCATGAGCCTCTCCTTTGGATTAAAATTTCAAAACTTATACTACTTTTTAATAAATTTTATTTCAACGCCCGCTCCTGAAATTTAAGGGTTTTTCGTTATAATCACCCGTTTTTAAATTTAAGTTTTAAGGAATTTTATGGGACGAGCTTTTGAATACAGACGCGCTTCAAAAGAAGCTAGATGGGGGAAGATGAGCAAACTTTTCCCAAAACTGGGCAAGGCCATAACGATGGCTGCGAAAGAGGGCGGCGAAGATCCGCTGATGAACTCCAAGCTGCGCGCCGCGATCGCTACGGCAAAGGCGCAAAATATGCCCAAAGACAACATCGACGCGGCTATCAAGCGCGCAAGCGGCAAAGATAGCGCCGATATCAAAACGATCTTTTACGACGGCAAGGCGCCACACGGCGCGCTTTTAATAATCGAATGCGCCACCGATAACCCGACCCGCACCGTCGCAAACGTAAAATCGATTTTAAACAAAGCTAAGGGCGAGTTTTTGCCGAGCGGCAGTTTGAAATTTATGTTTTCGCACAAGGCTGTTTTTGAGACCAAGCTGCCGAGCCGCGACATCGAGGAGCTAGAGCTTGAGCTCATCGACTTCGGTCTTAGCGAGCTTGAGATCAACGAGTTTGAAAACGATAAGGGCGAGCTCGAAAAGACGCTTCTAATCTACGGCGAATACGAAAGCTTCGGCACTTTAAACGAAGGGATCGAAAAGATAGGGCTTGAGATCATCAGCGCAAGCTTAAAATTCGTCGCCAACGAAAAGCACGAATTTAGCGAGGAGCAGCTTAGCGACATAGACGCGCTGCTAGAGCGGCTAGAGGATGACGACGACGTGCAGGCAGTTTACACCAACATCGCATAGGAGAAAAAAATGGAAAGCTTAAAAATTTACGACATCGACGCGGCGGCTTTGGCGCGCGATAAATACGCAGTTATCAAAACCGAAAAGGGCGATATGAAGCTGGAGCTTTTCGCAGATGAAGCGCCGCAGGCGGTTACGAATTTCGCCAACCTCGCGCGCAGCGGGTTTTACAAGGGTCTAAATTTTCACCGCGTGATCCCAAATTTCGTAATCCAAGGCGGTTGTCCGCGCGGCACCGGCACGGGGGGCCCGGGCTGGCGCATAAAGTGCGAATGCGACCGTCAAAAGCACAAGCACGTGCGCGGCGCGCTATCGATGGCGCACGCAGGGCGCGATACGGGCGGAAGCCAGTTTTTCGTCTGCCACAGCGCACAGCCGCACCTAGACGGCGTGCATACGGTCTTCGGGCAAATCGTGGATCCGCCTAGCCTAGCGGTTTTAGACGCGATCAGGCAGGGCGATAAGATCATCGACATCGAGATTAAAGAGAGCTTATAGCCGTGATTAAATTTAAGCCGCGGGGCGCCAGACCGTGATAAAGATCGGCACGGACATAACCGCGGTGCGCAGGATCTCGGCGCTGCGCGCAAAATACGGCGTGAAATTTCTAAAGCGTATTTTGAAAAAATCCGAACGCTCCTCCGCGCTGCGCGACGAAAGTATCGCGGGCGTCTATGCCGCCAAAGAGGCGCTTAGTAAGGCGCTAGGCACCGGCATCGGCGCAGAGTTCGGCTTCAAAGACGCCAAAATTTACAAAGACGCCCTGGGCGCGCCGCATCTAAAAATACGTAAAAAAATACGTAAAAAATTTCATATCAAATCCGCAAGCCTTAGCATCACGCACGATGCAAACGTCGCAATCGCAGTAGTCGCACTCGATATAAAACTAACGAAATAACGAATATATAAGAGGACGAATTTTGAAAAAATATCTTATTAATTTTCTAAAATTTATAAAGCGCCATTATATAATCTCTGCGATTTTTATCATCTGCATTTTGACATTTATCCCTTATATGCCTATAAATATGGGCTTAAACTACGCCGGAGTTTGCACCAATCCTCTGCATTTTGACATCTTATCGGATAACGAATTAAAAGAGATAGCGTTTAAGCAGTATTTGAAAAACGAACATGCAAAGAGCAATTACCCTTTTTATGAAATCTTTTTAAGAGATAGTAGACCGAAAGATTTAGACTTTGATATCGACTGGTGGGAAATTTATCGTAAGTGTAACGGCGACAAGCGTCCCGACGATAAGTGCGAATTTTGGAAAGTATCTAAAGAATTAAATTTAGAAAATCTATTGTCTATCGGTAGGCAAATTTGCAAAGATGGAAAACAAGTCGCGCAGATAGATAAATCCATACTAAAAGCTATAGACGATGAAAGCGTGGTGTATCCATGGGAGGATAGCAAGCTTTTTAATGATAAAGGAGAACTTAATTATTCGGTTTATTACAAGAGAAAGTATCACGATGAAAAAACGCATCAAGAATCGGATTTGATATTAAAATTTTTTCAATATAACTCTATTGCAGTATTTAAATCCGATAAGAATTTCACTGCCTCTGATAAAATTCGAGGAGAAAGCGATAAGATCGTGTACGTTATAAAGTATAGTGGAACAACAGGCTCGCTGATGGCAATGTTAAAAAATAGGAATTTTGATAGTTTTTGTGAAGATATCGATTCAATTGAAACGGGAAAAAGGGATCTAAATAAACTTACTTATCGCGGTACTACATTACTAGAAGATAATACGACAAAAACATGGACAAGCAATAATTATGGCGAGATAAGGATACGTGTAGATAACTGCGGGAACGGACTTGAAACGCTATATCATGGTCCTTGGGACTATTTTGAAGAATATATGAAACTCAATAAAATCAAATTTAAGGAGTAATCTATGTCAAAAATAGTAGATATGAAGAGCGAAATCAAAATGGCTTAATGAATTTGACTTTGCAAAACTCTTAAATCAGCCGCAATAGTTTTTTCTACTAATAGGCTTAAAATTAAATTTCCAAATTCCGCGACAGTAAAATTTTTGAAATTTCAAACCGCGCCACAAAACTAAAATAAAATCAAACAAAGCATTACAGATTCAGGCGAAATTCTACGCTTTGCCGCGACGTCGCATATTCTAGCGCTACGATTAAAATTCCTCGTAGAACCTAGTGGCGCCGCCTTTCCGCTACGATAAAATTTTACGGAATTTTTTGTGATTGCTCCATATAAATTTTAGATTAAAGCCGCGTAAATTTAAAATCGCTCGCGTCAAGATATGATTAAATTTAAAGCGTTTCAAGCGCAAAGCACAGTCGCGGCGCGAACTTACGTAAAATATCCCAAACTACGATTAAATTCCAAGCCGTAACCAAATTCTCGCGCAACAAAAGGCGGACTAATCCGCCTTTTTTAGATTATCGGCGAGCAAAAACGCAAGCTCCAACGCCTGATCTGCGTTTAGGCGCGGATCGCACTGCGTTTCGTAGCGCTGCTTTAGCGTCTCTTGCGTCACGTTAAACGAGCCGCCCGTACACTCGGTGACGTTTTGACCGGTCATCTCAAGATGGATGCCGCCCGCGTGCGTGCCCTCCGCAGCGTGAATCTCGAAAAAGCTCTGAACTTCGCTTAAAATTTTAGAAAATTCGCGCGTTTTGTAGCCGTTGGCGGCCTTGACGGTGTTGCCGTGCATCGGATCGATGCTGTATAGGATCGCCCTGCCCTCGCGCTTTAGCTCGCGCAAAATTTGCGGCAGCCGCGCGCCGATCTTATCCGCGCCCATGCGGATGATGACGTTTAGCCTGCCTGCTTCGTTTTGCGGATTGAGTTTGTCGCAAAGGCGCAAAATTTCATCCGCAGTGCCGCTAGGGCCGATCTTGACGCCGAGAGGGTTTTTGATACCGCTTAAAAAATGCACGTGCGCATCGTCCGCGCCGCGCGTGCGCTCGCCGATCCAAAGCATGTGCGCCGAGCAGTCGTACCAATCGCCGCTGGTGCTGTCGATGCGCGTCAGACACTCCTCGTAGTGCAGCAGCAGCGCCTCGTGCGAGGTGTAAAGCACCGTCTCGGCAAGGCTCGGAGAATTCGCAGCGCTCAGTCCGCACGCCTCCATAAATTTAAGTGTGCGCGAAATTTCATCGCTGAGCTCGTTAAATTTAGCCTCCAGCTCGCCCTTTTTCAAAAAGCCCAAATTCCACTTATGCACCTCGTGCAGGTTCGCAAGACCGCCGCGAGAAAAGGCGCGCAGTAAATTCAGCGTCGAAGCGCTTTGATGATACGCTTCGATCATGCGAGCGGGATCTGGCTTGCGCGCCGCTTCGCTAAACTCAAAGCCGTTGATTATGTCGCCGCGGTAGCTAGGCAATCTCACGCCGCCCACTTCCTCAAAGTCGCTGCTGCGCGGCTTTGCGAACTGCCCCGCGATGCGACCTACCTTAATAACGGGACAGCCCGCCGCAAAGGTAAGAATAATCGCCATCTGAAGCATCACCTTAAACATATCGCGGATATTATTCGCGCTAAAATCATTAAAGCTCTCCGCGCAATCGCCGCCTTGAAGCAGAAACGACTTGCCCTCGCTGGCGCGCGCAAGCTCGACTTTTAGGTTGCGAACCTCGCCCGCGAAAATTAACGGCGGCAGCTTGTAAAGGCGCTCTTTAGCAGCCTGCACCGCACTTTCATCCTGATAAATCGGCTGCTGTAAAATTTTATAATCTTTCCACGACGTCCTACTCCAGCTCATAGCCCCTCCTAGGTTTTGTAAAATTTCGCGATTATACCCAAATAAGCTTTTATTAACCCAAAAAATCTTAAAATAGCGCCTTTAGGCAATTTGGAAGGAATTTTATGGAAAACGATCGCGCTAAAGGACTAATGCTTGCATTTGTGACCTTTTTTATGTGGGGCGTTTTTCCGATATTTTTCAAGCTCATAAAGGACGTGGATGCGGTGCAAATTTTAGCGCATCGCGTCGTTTGGTCCTTCCTGCTGCTGCTCGTTTTTCTCTGCTTTGCACACCGCTTAAAAAACGTCGCGCGGCTTCTTAGCGCCCCTAAAATCGCTCTCACGCTGCTTTGTACGGGACTACTTATCAGCACAAACTGGGGTATTTATATCTACGCGGTAAATTCCGATCAAATTTTGGCAACGAGCCTCGGATATTTTATAAATCCGCTATTTTCGGTGCTTTTGGGTGCTTTATTTCTGCGCGAGCAGCTAAGCGCGGCGGCTAAGCTTTCTCTTCTGCTAGCCTTTGCGGCGATCGGCGTGCAAATTTACGCGCTAGGCAGGCTGCCGATAATCTCGCTCGTGCTGCCGCTTAGCTTTGCATTTTACGGCCTCATACGCAAAAAAGTAAAAGTACCTAGCTTTGAGGGGCTGTTTTGCGAGACGACGCTGATGCTGCTGCCCGCGCTTGCGTTTCTGATCTACTGCGCGCTAAAAGGAAGCGGCGCTTTCGGCTTTAACGTAAACAGCGCGCTGCTGTTTGCAAGCGGACTGATTACGATTTTGCCGCTTCTTACCTTCGCCGTAAGCACGCAGTATCTGCCGCTATCCACGATCGGCTTTATGCAGTACATCAGCCCTAGCATGAGCATGCTGATCGCGGTATTTGTTTACGGCGAGGAGCTTGAGACTTATAAAATTTTGAGCTTTTCGCTAATTTGGTTCGGGCTCGCGGTCGTGGGCTTGGATGGCTTAAGGAGAAAAAATGGCTAATTTCGCTTTGATGTTCGCAGTTGCCCTTGCAGTGGGCGCGCTCGTGTATTTTCAGGTCCAAAAGGCTTCCGCGCGCGCAGACGCCGCAGATCCCGAGCTTAGCTCGCAAAGATATATGAAATTTTGCGATATTTTGGAGGACAAACTGCGAGCTCTAAAGCGGCTTGAACTGCGCAATGAAAGCGCTCGCGAGAGCTATCTAGACGAGCTTGAGGCTCTTAGCAAGGAGTTAGTCTATATCAAAACGATGCATCAAAGCAACCTAAACCCCGCCGTGTGGGAGGGTAAGCTATTTGAGTTTCTAAATAAAACGGACGCGCTTATCGAAAAATACGCCGCGGACATAGAGCGCTCGCTGCAAGACTGGCGCAAGCAGCTGGAGATAGAATTTAAGAATTTGTAGCGCGAAATTTTAAGCGGCGAATTTCGCGGGTGTCTATATCGGTAGAATTTTAACGCCTAAATTTATATAATTTAACGCGCCGCAACTCTCGGAATTTTTAAAATTTACATACGTGCCGGAATTTTGCAAACCGCTTGCGTCATGGCGACAAAATTCCATGCGTTTTACAAAGCAAAACGACGCAAATTTTAAATCGGCGTAATTTATAGAATTTTGCAAGATACATAGCAACCGCGAAGCCGATAATCGCGTCTGTAAATTTTATAGAATTTACTCATTGGCGGACGCGGTATCTGCAGTCTTGGAACCCGCTTGTTCTAGTTGCTTAGACGCATCACGCCTTAAAATTTTATCGTACTCCTCCACCTCTATCACCTTGCCCTCATACTCTATTTTAAGATTAAATTCCAAGCCTTCTAAGTGCAAATATCTAAAAAATTTATCCAGATCAAAGCCGCCCACGCCATTAAGCTCATCGCCGCAGATCGCAGAATAGCGCTTTATAAGCGTATCGTAGATACCCAGCAGCGCCGTATTCGGCGTTACCGAGCCGCATCTATTAAGATCGGGCAGCGAACCTGCGTTGAACATCATTGCACTCTTTTCCCAATCCTTTGGTTGCTCCGTCATATCAAACCTGACCATATCATAATTAAAACTACCTAATAAGGTCTGGTTCAAAATAATCTCATCGTAACAATAATTATCCATATGCTCTAGGTATCTTTTCTTATGCTCTTTCAACAAATACAAATCATTGCGGCAATCATCGTATTGTTTTTGGATACGCTCATCGTCCGGAAGCCCGACCAAATCGTATTTAAGCAGCAAATTTAGCATACTTGCGTCATATCGCTGCGGTAGCATCTGATATATGGAGCAGTTCGGCTGCCGCTCATCCTTGCGAGGTTTGAAGGTGTAAGCGATACAATAATCGTCCGTCCAAGCGGTAATCTCAGGTCTTACGCCGCTGCTAAGCATAAGCTCCGTCATCTGCAAAAATCCACCCGCCACGGCGTAATAGAGCGGATCAGATACCGCGCTAATACCCTCGCTTTTAGGCGTTCCGTAATATGCCCTTACCTGTGCATCGCTAGTATCGGCGACCAAATAGGAATCGCGGTATCCCGGAGTCGCAAGCCACGGACGAACATATTTAACGCTAGAAAAGCTAGCTCCGTGCTTAAGTAGAACTTCCACGGCGGCGGTAGAGTTATTTTCGATAGCATAGCTCAGCGCCGAATGAGAAAAATCGTCCGTGCGGTTGATATCCGCTCCGTGATAGATCAGTTCCTCGGTGGTGTTTGCATCGTTGTAAAAGCTAGAATACATTATCGCCGTTATGCCAAAATGCAGCGGATCGCCCGCAGTAATTCGCTGCTCTCGCATAAATGCTAAAATACGCGCAGTGTCCTTGGAGCGCAAAAGCTTGCGGAAATATTCCATCCGCTCATCGCCCTGCACTACGCGCTCGTCCAAATCTAACTCGGCGCCCAGCCTTTCGTACCGGTACCTCGCTCGTGCAGCGCGATCCTCGTCCGTTAGCGGCCGATTGGAGGAATTGCCGGAGGTCGCGATGCGGCTTGCCGTGGAATTTTGCGCGGGCTGAGTTTTGGACCTATCCATAAACGCACTGCCTACGATCAGACAAAATACGCCCGCCGTAACAACCAAGCACGCTATGATGAGCTTGGATTTTATCTCTTTCAAAGCAACCTCCGCAAATAAAATGACAAATACTACCGAGTGTGAGCTTAGCCGAATATAAACGGGCGGAATTTCACAAGGCAATTTCGCTCAGGCGAAATTTGCAGGGCGAGGTTTAAGAGAGTTTAGGCGCGAAATTTGACCTTCGAAATTTTACCGATAGAATTCCGCGTAGAAATGTCGCTCGGGTAAAATTCTACCGACGAAATTTTATCCCAACGACAGGCGGCTAGAATTTCAACAAGCGCTTCTACGCATAAAATTTAGCGCTAAAATTACGCCGTATTTGCACTCGGTATCGCTACGAAATTTAATGACGGCACCATAAAATATTGAAATTTTAGTTTTAAATTTACCGCCCCTTCGCATATCCTCCTAGATAAAAACCGTATAGTCCTTTTTAATATAGTCTATATTTATATTTTTCTGTAGAAAATACTCTCTAACTTCGTCGTAAATTTCACTACTATACAAATAAATCAAATAGTAGTGTGCCGATACGACAACGGAATAATATAAATATCCGCCATGCCACGGCTCATCGACTTTTATAAATGGAAAAATTTTAAATCCTTTTATGCCTTTATTTATGCAAAAATACACGACGAATTTTATAAATATATTCGCCACATACATAAAAAATAAGATCACTAAGATTATGCCTAGCGAACCAATGCACAATATGATCCCCGCGATAAACCATGAAGTGCTAAAATTTTGCGTGGAAAAGTTTTTGCATAATTTATCCTTTTCTACCTTACACTGCCTTTTGACGACCCCTTTATCTAAAAATTCTATATATTGATCGGTAAATCTTATTTCGCGTTTATTGCGTATTGCGGTAAAGTTATATGTAATAACGGCGATTAATAATATCGCTATAGATGTTGTTAAATAATCGACTTTATCTATATATCCCAAATCTATAATATCCCGAATAAAAAATAGTGGCATACCTGATACCGGAAGAAATACAAGAAGATGGGCATAAACAAAAAACTTTTCATAATTTTTGATTATTATCGGATCTTTGTCGTAGTTCCTAGCGTTAGAATTTTTAAATAAAGTAGCGCTATCTGAATGTAAATTTTGAAATCTTCTACCGCGCTCTGCGTTTAAATTTAGATCGTCTACATTTTTGTTATTAAAATTCAAAACTTTAGAATTTGTATTGTTTAAATCTGAGGCATCGAAATTTGAAGCATTTGAATTTGAGGTATCGGATTTTGAAATATCAAAATTTAAGGCATCAAAATTTTGAGCGTCATAATTCCCCTCCGAGCCTTGCTCTAAATTTTGACACCGTTCGTTTAGAATTTTCTTTAGCTCTTCGAGCCTTGCTTCGTTCATCTTTATCCCTCGCTAGCGATTTCGAAAGTTTGCCTATTTTGCCTTTTGTAGCTTAGATGGATATTAAATTTACTGAACCTAGCTTCAATTATATTACAAAATAGCAGAGCACTATCTTTAAATTTTGAAAATTCTTTTCTGCGCGATCAAGCTCAATTTGCGCATTTAATTCTCTCTTATCCATGTTTAAACTCCTTGTGAAATATCATAAATTCTTTTCTAACATTATCTATATTAATACTCTTATGTAATAAAAAGTATCTCTTTAATTCCGAATAATCTTTATTAGAATTTATAAAAATATTTATTATGATGCCATCTTTAGAATATATTGCCAAACGATCATATATTTTGTTTGCTTCCAAGCCGCCAATTACAGTACAAATTAAATTCTTTGGAAGAATGAATATTGTGGCTAACAATATAAATACAACTATAAAGTCTTTAAAAACAAATAAGATCATTGTTATTATAGTAGCAAATATACAGAAATAGAAGAGTTCTTTTGAAATTGGAAAATATTCTGGTGTAGAAGTCCTAGTATCCATATTTTTAGATATCTTAATAATTTCATCTAGATTTATTCGGAAGATTTTTATTCCTTCGACTTCTACCGAAATAAATTTTTCGTTAAAAATTATAAAGCGCCTATTAAATGGTTTATCGCGCTCAATAATTCTAATAAATGGAATAATAGTGCAAAAAATAATGAAAAAATAAGAATCTTCTGATTCGGAAAATTTTTCAATACCAAAATTAGACAATATTCCTGTTTGAGAAAGTATTATGATCAATATTAATATACAAAATTGGAAAAAACCTATTAAGGCACTAAAATCCTTTATTATTAACTCTTTTTTACAATGGGCATTTATATTTATATTGGAATTTCTATCATTAAAATTTCTAGACAATTTTTTAGTTCCAGATTCCGTTTATTTGAATTGGGCATTTTAAGCTTTCAAGATTAAAACTATTTCCAGAGCTCTGCTCCACATTTTGACGTCGTTCGTTTAGAATTTTCTTTAACTCTTTGGGCTTTGCTTCGTTCATCCTTATCCCTTGCTAGCGATCTTAAGCGATTTCGTATTTTACTTCTTTATCGCTTGGGATAGTATTAAATTTAAAGCTACTTCGCTTGTCTGACTCAAGCATTTTGGAATTTGTCTATCGAGGTAAAATTTATAAAATTGAAAGATAAATTTAAGCGGGAAGAACCCGCTTAAATTTTATTTACCGCAGCCGCATTTGCCCTGAGCGGCAAGCTTGCGGCGGATATAGGCGATTTTGCTTTGAAGCGGAAGATGCTTAGGGCAGTGGTCTTCGCAGCCTAGCAGCGTCATACAGCCGAATACTCCGTCATCATCGCCGATGAGCTCGTAAAAATCCGCGTCGCTACGTTTATCCAACGCATCGATCTGAAAGCGTGCCACGCGGTTGATGCCGACGGCGCCGATGTAGTCTTTTCGCATTATCGCTACGCCACATGCAGCTACGCAGATACCGCACTCGATGCAGCGATCCAGCTCGAAAACCTCCTGCGCGACCTCCGGCTCGACCTTCTCCTCAAGCTTGGAGATATCGGTTTCGTGATCGGTGTGGATCCAGCTCTCTACGCGTTTGCTCATCGCGTTCATCCAGTTGCCCGTATCAACGCTGAGGTCTTTTAGCAACTTAAAAAATGGAAGCGGCATAAGCTCAATCACGCCGTCCGGATAATCCTTAGTAAGCGTGCGGCACGCAAGCTGCGGCTTACCGTTTACGAGCATACCGCAGCTACCGCAGATACCCGCGCGACAAACGAAGTCGAAGCTTAGCTCGGGATCAAATCTCTCACGAATCACGTTAAGCGCGATAAACAACGTCATTCCGTCAGTCTCTTCGATCTCATAAGTAACGAAGTGCGGCTTTGAAATTTTGCTTAACGGATTATACTTAAATGCCTTTATTGTTATTTTTCTACTCATATCCTATACCTGCTCTTTCGTTAGGTGCTTTATATTTTGGCTGCAATTCATAATGCATCAATGCCTCTTGAATTTCATATCTGCCTTTGCCCTCGGCTTGCATTTTTTCGCGAATTTCATCGACCTCTTTTTGGCGCACGGCGCTGTCTGGATGCTCGATGATATTGCCTTTGGCGCCGTATCCGCGGAATGCAGGCGGCATCTCCATCTTCATAATATCAAGCGGCTCATAGGTCAAGGTAGGCATCGTATCGCCCTCCTTCCAGCTCGCAAGCGTTCGTTTTAGCCAGTTTAGATCGTCGCGTTTCGGATAATCCTCGCGGAAGTGCGCGCCGCGGCTTTCAGTGCGATCAAGCGCACCCTTGGCGATACAAAGCGCAAGCTTTAGCATCTTCGGTACGCGATAAGCCTCCTCGAGCTCTGGGTTTCCGAAAAGCTCTTTATTGCTTACTTTGACGTCCAAGGACTGCTTGTAAAGCTCTTCAAGCTCTTTTACGGCTTTGGCTAATCCCTCGCCAGTGCGGAAGATCGCGCAGTGCTCCCACATAACGTCTTTCATCTTGTTTTTGATCTCGAATACATTAAATTTACCCTCTTTTTCAAGCAGGCTCTTAATGTAATTTTTCTCTTTATCTACGAATTTTTCGATATCGTGCGTATTGATATCGACATCGTGCCCTTGGCAATACTCCGCAAAATACTCTCCCACGATCATGCCCGCTACGACGGTTTCGGCGACGGAATTTCCGCCCAAGCGGTTAAAACCGTGCATATCCCAGCACGCAGCCTCGCCGGCGCTGAAAAGTCCAGCTAGCGTTGGGCTCTCACCCGTAGCCTTTGTTTTGATACCGCCCATCGAGTAGTGCTGCATAGGAAGGATCGGAGCCCAGCCCTTGCCGCGCTTTCTGCCCTGCTCGTCGGTTATTACCTCGGTGTCGGCAGGATCGATGCCGTTGAAAATCTCGCAAATTTCTTGCACGTCGCGTAAATTTTTCTCGATATGCTCGCGTCCGAGGATTGATATGTCAAGCCAAACGTGCTCGCCGTAAGGGCTCTTTACCCCCTTACCTGCGCGGATATGCTCCATTATGCGGCGACTTACGACGTCGCGGCTAGCAAGCTCCTTTTTCTCAGGCTCATAATCCGGCATAAAGCGGTAGCCATCCACATCGCGTAAAATTCCGCCGTCGCCGCGGCAACCCTCAGTAAGCAAAATTCCGCTCGGAACGATAGGGGTTGGGTGAAACTGCACCGCTTCCATATTTCCAAGCTGCGCGACGCCGGTCTCAAGCGCGATAGCAGCACCTATACCCTCGCACACTACGGCATTCGTGGTGTGTTTATACACTCTGCCGTAGCCGCCGGTAGCGATTAGCGTGCCCTTTGATACGTATGCGATCAGCTCGCCGGTAACCAAATCGCGCACGATTGCGCCGTAGCAGCGGTTGTTTGCGTGAATTAGCGCGATCGCTTCTTTTCTATCATGAATATCTACGTTATGCTTTAGCGCTTCGTTTGCAACGGCAAAGAGCATCGTATGTCCCGTAGCATCGGCGGTATAGCAGGTTCGCCATTTTTTCGTACCGCCGAAGTCGCGGCTGTGGATAAGTCCGTGAACCTCATCTTTTTCGGTGATCGTGGTTTTTTGAGCGTTGATAATAGCGCTTCGCTCGCCTCTAGTAATCCTAGTCCAAGGAACGCCCCAGCCCGCAAGCTCGCGGATCGCCTTAGGCGCCGTTTGCGCAAACATCCTAGCGACGTCTTGATCACAGCCCCAGTCGCTTCCTTTTACCGTATCGGCAAAGTGCACGTCCTCGTTGTCGCCCTCGCTCATTTTGGAATTTCCCAGAGACGCCTGCATGCCGCCTTGAGCTGCTGCAGAGTGTGAGCGCTTAACAGGGATTAGACTCAAAACTATGGTGCTAAGCCCCTTCTCTCCGGTAGCGATCGCAGCTCTTAAGCCCGCCAAACCGCCGCCAATAACTAAAGAATCGCAATATATTACATTCATCCCAAGCTCCCTATTCTAAACTTAACCATTTGAAATCGGCGATTATCGAAAGCAAGAAAAATGCGCCCCAAACGATAAAAACCGTCTTTTTGATGAGGGCTCTTTTCCTTTGAATTTCCGCCTTCGTACCGTCTATGCTGATCCATTTCATATATAATCTATAAATTCCGATGCTAGCGTGAGTTACTACGAAAATCAATAAAACGAAATAAAATAGGTGAAGCTGTCCGAAGCGCGCGATAGCAAGATCTGCAGTAATTTTCGGACCGAATACGATCATTAAAATATGAGCCGCCGCAAAGAAAAATAGGAAAAATCCCGTCCAAAACTGAAACCACCAAAGCGTCGTGTCGCAATGCTTCATTCGCATTTTGTGCGCTTTAAACGCTCTGTAAGCGGCGTAGTTAGCCGGAAATTTTCTCATCGCCAAAAATGCGTGAATCACGAAAATCACGAAAATTACAAAAGCGACGATGTTTGTGACGAAATAAATTCCGCCTGGTTCGGCGAAATGCACGACGCCCTCAAACGCGCCCTTACCGATCAAAATCGTGCCGGTAAATATCATATGGCACAGCATAAAACAGGCCAAAATCAGCCCGCTGATGCTTTGCGCCACGTCTTGCAAAGCCATAATGCGGCTCTTTTTGCCGTCTATGGATCTGCCCGTAAAGCCTTCAATGCGACCTAGCATAGGTTCTCCTTAAAAAAGATGATTATAAATCCCCGCTAAACGAAAATTTACATTTTTGTAAAGAGATTATATTACTTTTTAACTTTAGATTAATTTAATTTCTGCAAATTAGTTTTTTCTTCAAAGACTGCTTTAAGAAAACTGCTATCAAAAACATCACCAAAGATAAAATTTGCCCCATCGATAAATTTAAAAATATAAAACCAAGCCCGTCGTCCGGCTGTCTAAAAAATTCTACGAAAAATCTAAACGCCGTATATAGCATCGCATACAGACATATCAACTCGCCGTTAAATTTCTTAAATTTACGGTAGAAAAATAAAATCACGAAAATTACCAGTCCTTCCAAAACCGCTTCGTAAAGCTGGCTTGGGTGACGCAATGTACCGCCCACCAAAATCCCCCACGGCTCGGTTGTTTCGCGCCCGAAAAGCTCTTGATTTAAAAAATTCCCTACGCGTCCGAAAAAATATCCAAGCGGCACGCTAAGTGCCACGAGATCGAGCAGCGCCCACATATCGGTTTTAAATTTTTTGCAAAACCAAACCGTCGCGATCACGAATCCGACGACCGCGCCGTGATAGCTCATACCACGGATGCCCACGAACTCGCCGTTATGAAAGGGGTTGAAAATTTGCCACGGATGGCTGAAATACCACGCCGCATCGCCCGAATAAATCGCGATGTATCCCAGCCGCGCGCCCAAAATGACGCCCACTTCGACCCAGATAAAGTAGCGATCAAGCATCTTATCACTAAAGTTAAGACCATCCTTTTTTACAAAATACTTTGCCATAAATAGCGCCGTAAGTAGCGCCAAAACATACATAATGCCGTACCAATGCACGTTTATGCCAAACGTGCTGAACGCCACGGGATCAAAGTGGGCGTAAATTTCGTTCCAGTAATTCAAATTTTTCCTTTGTTTTAAATTTTAAAATTTAACGGCACGCATCGGACGCTGCGTGACGCACGCTTGGTAAAAGACGCAGAGCGGCGCAAGCGCTAGGCGCCAAACCCTAGTTTTCGAACGCTCGATCGCACGCGCGAAACACGTAAGACGCGCAGTGCCGAGTGATTGTGTGCCCGATGAGGCGCCCTGCGCCTCACGTAAAATTTCAAACGACGGCGCCTTGTGCGGCATACAAAGCAACACACGGATTACCCAAGCACGCAACGTCGCGGCGCAGACGCGACGCGCACGGTATCGATACCGACAGCGCACGGCAAAGGCTGGATGATGCGCATAACGCGACCAAAGCGCCGAATGCCGCGCAGAATTCAAAACGACGCGCGCGATACGACAAGCACCGACGCACAAAAACAGCAAGGCAGACACTTTACATCCGCGCAGATAAAATTCGCCCGCCTCGCTTAGCTTGTCACGCCCGCAGGAGCTGTATAAGCTGTAGCGCAAGAAATCTCGAAAGCAAGCTTTAAATTCTATCTCTACGCAGCACTTCTCCGTGTCAAACACGCAAAAAAATACCGAGCGCGCGTTCTAAATTTTAAATTCCAAGCCCCAGCGTCTCTTTCACCACGCGGCAAAAATCCGCCAAAAACCACCCGAGCGCCTTGTAGTAGCTGCTTTTGGCGTTTATCTGCACGTGCGTAGCAAGCGCGGAAAAGCTCGGAATGATAAATTGCGCCAGATATAGCGTCAAAATTTTATGCGATTTCGCGTCCGTGTTTTGCTTAAAGATCATAGCAAGCAGTGCTAGCATATTGGCTGCGTGAGCGCTTTTAAGCTCCGCGAAAGGCTTTTTGAAGCGGCATTTTTCATAAAACAGCTCCACTTCGCTTTCGCTTATGAGTTTGAAAAAATCCATCTCAAACGCCTCTTTTAGCACCTCAAAATCGCGCCCTAGCGCCGCGTAGTCCTCGCCCTGCACCTTTTGCCAAAGCTCATGGCCGTTTTTGTTCTCGATATTTTTATTTACGATGATCCAGTTTTTGCCCAAGCCGCGCAACTTCTGCTCATCTATCACGCCTTTAAAATTCGTCGCGAAGATTATGCAGATCACCGAATATAGCTCGCCTAGTTTCATCTTTTTCCTTTAAATTTAATCAAATTTCGCTCGCTTTTTTCAGCTTTTCGATGCCGAATTTTTCCCAAATCCTGCTTAAAGATCGATCTAAGCTCTGCTGCTTTTTATCGATCTCGCCAAAGAGCAGCGAGCTGCCCGATTTGCCGCTAAAATTTGAAAGATTTAGCGCTACGTGGATTATCTGCGCGCCTTTTTTCACGTCGCAGAGCCTAAACAGCTCAAGCGCGGTCTCGCTCAGCAAGCTTAAGCTAAACGCCCTATCCTGGCTGATCTGGTGCGAAAACTCCTCGCGCGATTTATAGCGGATCTTTAGATCATACGTCGCGGGCTTTAGGCCCCTTGCAAGCACTTCGCCCGCCAAATGGCGCGCCAAAATTAAAATTTTACGCCGCAGCTCGTCTCGATCGGCGCACGGCGCGAAGCTGCGCCCAAAGCCGATGCTTTTGCGCTCGCGCTTTGAGACGACCTCGCCCTCATCCTCGCCGCTAAGGGCTGCAAAAATTTTCCTGCCGTTTGCGCCCATCTTTTCAAAAATTTCTCTATGCCCTAACGCATCGCCGAAGCTTACGATGCCGTATTTGCCGAGCGTTTTTTGCGCCGCTTTGCCGATGCCAAAAAATTTCGCTACCGGCACGGCGGATAGCTCGCGCGCGATTTGCGATTTTAAAATTTGCCGCACGCCGAAAGGCTTGGCAAGGCTAGTGGCGAGCTTTGCGATAAGTTTTGCTTCGCTAAGACCGACGCTGCACGGAAGGCTAAAGCGGCGCATAATCTCGCTTTGCAAAAACGCAGCAAAGCTCAGCGCGTCCGCGTCGTAAGCCGTGCCGCGTAAATTTAGAAAAAACTCGTCGATGCTAAATTTTTCGATCTCGGGCGTAAAGTTTAGTAAAAACTCATAAATTTCGCGTGAAATTTTTCGGTATTCGCCATGTCTGGCGCGCACCAAAATGAGCTGTGGGCACAGAGCAAGCGCCTGTTTTACGGGCTGAGCCGAGTGCACGCCGTCCGCTCTGGCCTCATAGCTCGCGCTTAAAATCACGCTGCCAAGCTCGCTCTTGCCGCCGAAAATCTCCTCGTCGCCGCCTCCGACGACCGCGATCTTTTTGCCCGCAAGCGCGGGATCGGCAAGCCTCGCTACAGAGACGAAGAAGCTGTCCAAATCGATATGAGCTATCAAACTATGTCGATCCCAAAACCGCTAAGCCCCGCGTAATCTTTCGGCTCGCTCTTGCTTAAAATTTTGATTTTTCTCACGCCCAGATGCGCTAAAATTTGCGCTCCGATGCCAAAGCTCTTAAAATCGGCGCGATTTTGCGCGGATTTTAGCATCAAAAGCACGCCGCCCTCTTTGCGCAAAACATCCAGATCGCGCATGAAATCGTTAAATTTCGCATCGCTTAAAAACTCCAAATCGCTTGAAATTTTATGAAATTTCACGTTCGTCTGCGCGTCCTTTCCCAGCTCGCCGAAAATATAGGCACGGTGCTCGTTGCCCTCGTGATCGCTCACGTCGCAAAATTTCGCCGCTTCGCCGCACAGCATGGCACTTTTTGGCTCGCTAAATTTAACGAGAGTTTCGTGTTTTAGGCGGTACTGCACGATCTGCGCGACCGAGATCATATTGATGCCGTGCTGCGCGCAGAATTTTTCCAGATCGTCCCTGCGCGCCATATCGCCGTCGTCTTTGACGATCTCGCAGATCACGGCGCTTTGCGAAAGCCCCGCCAAGCGGCATAGATCCGTAGAGCCCTCGGTGTGTCCCGTGCGAGCGAGCACGCCGCCGCTTTTGGCGATGAGCGGGAATATATGCCCCGGGCGGACGAAATCATCCGCGCGAGCGCCCACACGCGACATCAGCTCGATCGTCATATTGCGCTCATACGCGCTTACGCCCGTCTTGGCGTCCTTCGCGTCGATCGTGACGGTAAATGCGGTCTCGTGGCTCGAAGTGTTTTTATCGACCATCAAATTTAGATCTAGCTGCTGCGCAATCTGCGGGCTAAGCGCCACGCACAGCACTCCGCGAGCGTGCGTGATCGCAAAATTTACCTTCTCTGCGCTGCTAAAGGTGCTCGCAAACACCAAATCGCCTTCGTTCTCGCGATCAACGTCATCGACCATAACGAGCATTTTGCCGTTTTTCAGATCCTCGATCGCTTGCTCTACGCTAACCATTATCTCTCCTTTAAATTTACGATATTATCTTGCCGTTTTTATTCACGATCGTTTCGCGACCGTCTAGCACGATTTTAACGTAGTCGTCGCTTAGAATTTTAATAACTTCTATCTCGTCGTAAAACACCGGCTTTAAAATTTCATTATCCTCATTATCGAGCAGCCCCCATTTGCCGTCTTTTTTGACTTTAACGTATCCTTCGCAATATTTGATTTCGTCATAATATCCGCACAAAGTATTGTCAAAATCCCAAGCAAGCTCGTATACACAAGAAACTACCTCTGTGCCCGTTTTATCGATAAAGCCCCATTTGCCGTCCTTTTCAATCTTTGCTAAGCCTTCGCAAAAACTCCCGGCCCGATCATATATGCAGGGAATAACTTCTTTTCCCGTTTCATCGATATATCCCAAATAACCGTTCTTTTTAACGTCCGCCAAGCCTTCGCGAAAAACGCCAACGCCATCATATATACAAGGAACGATCTCTTTGCCGGTTTTATCGATAAAACCCCAATAGCCGCTTTTTTGAACTTCCGCCAGTCCTACGTCAAAATTATAAGCATCATCATATATACAAGAAATCACCTCTTTACCCATTTTATCGATAAAGCCGAATTTATCGTTCTTATTAACCCACGCTAAGCCCTCGCAAAACTCCTCGGCCCGATCATATATGCAGGGAATAACTTCTTTGCCCGTTTTATCGACGAAGCCGAATTTATCGTTCTTTCTAACGCATGCTAGGCCTTCGCTAAAATACGAAACGTCATCATAAATGCAAGAAGCTATCTCCTTTCCCGTTTTATCGATAAAACCCCATTTATCGTTCTTTTTAACCCATGCCAATACCATCTCGATCTTCCGAATTTAAATTTTAATCTCCGCGTAAGCCGCTTTTAGCTTCTCAAAAAGCGGAGCGAACGAAACGCCGTTTACGCGGACGTTTGCGATCGTCGTGATGAAATTCGTATCGCGCTGCCACCGCGGCACGAGATGATAGTGCACGTGCTCGGCTATGCCCGCACCCGCGGCGGCGCCGAGGTTCATGCCGATATTTACGCCGTTTGCGCCCAGCGTGCGCTTTAAAATCCCCACTCCGGCGCGCACGTAGCGGCTCATCTCCGCCCACGCATCGTCGCTAAGGCACTCGATATTATCGACGTGCTCGTAAGGTATGACCATAAACGCGCCCGGGCTGTAAGGGTAGAGGTTCATCACCCCGAAGCAGTGCTGTGCGCGAAAAAGCACGCCGTTGCGATCGTCGAACGCCGCATCCGCCGCCGCGTCGCAGAAGGGACAGCCGCTTCTTTTTTCGGTAAAATACTCGCTTCGCCAAGGGGCGCAAAGATAATCCATCTCTTTTCCTTTCCGAAATTCCAAAATTCTATGGAATTTTAAAATTTGCGTTTCGCAAAATTTTATGAAATTTGGAATTTAAAACTTCTAAATTTCATAGAATTTTAAATTTACGTAGCCCGCGCTTGCTCGCACGACGCGGAGCTATGCACGTGACGGGACGGGACGCGCTTTGCAATCCTATAGACTGCGCGAGGCGCCTCCTCTGCGCGATATACGCTTTGCAGATCGAAGCCCGCGGCAGGCGTTAGTGCGCATTTGGCAAACACTCATCGCGCGGCAAACATAGCGCCTAATCCGCTCCGCAGCCGTTCGCGCGGCGTGCGATAACAAGCTCGCGATGCCAAAGTGCACGTACGCTTACGCGGCATGCGATTTAAATTTACGCGGTCATTTACGCGGCGCATTATAACAAAACTTTGACGCACTCACAGGCACGGTACGCGGTGCCAAACCTGCGCTGCAATCACCATCGCAACACGCGGTAAAATTTAACGCGGCGCGGTCGCGGCACAGCTGTAATACAGCCGAAGTTTAATCGCGGCGTATCGCAGACGAGGCGGCTTAGATCGCGAGCTACGATTAAATTTACGGCGCCGTATATAATCGCCGAGACTAGGCTTACGTAAGCGTACGACATGCGGGGCATTGCGGCAAATGTGCAATCCTAAGCAGTCAAATTCCGCAAGCGCAAACCCGCCTGTGCGAAGCTATGCGAAGCGTAAATTTAAACCTCGCTCCGTAGCCGCTCGCACGGCGCGCAATAACAAACTCACGATGCAAAGCGTAGCGTGAATTCTCGCGCGATGTGCGATATTAAATTGTGGCGCGCCGCTAAATTTAAAGAGCCGTTAAATTTTAAAGTCCGCCGAATTTTACGAATTTTAAAATTTACTGCCTTAAAATTTCGCTCCGTTCGCTAAATTTAACCGCTCGCTTCGGGTTTAAGCTTGCGCGATCAAACGAACCGAATTTAAATTTTGCCGCCCGCGCCGAACTTTATCTCGCGCAGTGCCGCGCCGACGTCATTTTGGCGCATAAAATGCTCGCCGATCAAAAACGCATCGACGCCCGCCTCGTGCAGGCTTTTAAGCTGCTCGTGCGAGTGCAGACCGCTTTCGGCGACGATGATCTTGCCGTTTGGAATCAGCGGGATTAGCCGCTCGCTCAGGCTCGTATCGACCTCGAAAGTCTCTAAATTTCGATGGTTGATGCCGATAATATCGGCGCCTGCGAAGACCACTTTTTTCAGATCGTCCTTATCGTGGATCTCGCACAGCGCCCGAAGCCCAAGCCTGCGGGCAAACTCAAGTAGTTCTCTTAGCTCCTTGCGCTCAAGCGCTTTGGCGATCAGCAGGATAAAATCCGCGCCGTAAACCAGCGCCTCGAGGATCTGATAGCGATCTATGATGAAATCCTTGCGCAAAATGGGCGTATGCGTATAACGGCGGATCTGCGGGATGAACTCCAAATCGCCTCTGAAATAATGCGGCTCGGTAAGCACCGAAAAGACGCTCGCACCTGCATTTTCGTACTCCACCGCAAGGCTTAGCGGCTCAAAATCCTCTCGGATGATCCCCTTGCTCGGGCTTGCCTTTTTAATCTCGGCGATGATGCGAAGCGGATCCTTCTCGTCGCTTCTAAGTGCGCTTATGACGCCCCTCGGCTCGTAGGGATTAGCGCTTAGCGAGCGGCCGAGCAGATCCTCGGGCAGCCTTTCTTTGCGAAGCGCGAGATCCTCGCGAGTACGTTTTAAAATTTCATCCAAAATCATCGCTACTGCTTTGGTGTCTGGATTTTAGAGCCGGTGGGCTCTTTCGACGTAGAATTTTGCTCTGGCACAAAATCCTGCCTCGATACGGAATTTTGTCTTGACGAGACAGAATTCTGCGCGGCGGAATTTATAGGCGTCGCAAAATTTTCAGAAGCCGCGGAATTTGGTGTCTGGTTTTGAACCATGGAATTTGCAGACCCGGCAGAATTTTGCGAAGCGGAGTCTTTTGGCGTTAAATCACTCGTTGCAGCGGAGCTCGGACGTGCGGAATCTAACACAGAGCTTTCGGGCGCCGTAGATTTTATGGAATCAGACGTAGGGGTTTTTATTGCCGGGCTTTGCGGCGCCTGATCTTTCGGCGCAGAGCCTTTTATCGTAGCGGGGTTTTGCGATATAGAATTCTGCGGCGCTACGCCTGTGCCAGCGGCGCACGCATCGATCGCCTCCAAATGCTCTTTGCCTTCGGCGGAATTAAAAAATTCTGCGTCTTTGATCTTAGCCATTTCATTTTTAGCCTTGTCGCACTCGCCAAGCTTGTAGTATCCCCAAGCAAGCGAGTCTAGATAATACGGTGAGTCGGGGTCTTTTTGCAGGGCGCGGCGGACGAGCTCGATGCCTTTGCGAACGTCCAAATCGTGATCTATTAGGATGTAGCCGTAGTAGTTTAGATGCACGGGGTCTTTAAGCTGCGGCGCGATATTTTCAAATTTTGCCACTACGCTAGATAGGGTCTTGGCATCTACGTTTTTGCCCGCACTTTCATATTCGTAGATCGCCTCGATCGCCAAAAAGTCGTAATTTTTGGTCTTCATAAACTCATCGCGTGCCATTTTAATCGCGGTTTTATAGTCTTTTTTATGCGCGTAGGCATCGATTAGAAGCTCGCGCTTGTAGTCGTATTTCTTCAAAAGCTCGATTATTTTATCAAAGTCGTTTGAGTAGTAATAAATCGCTATCATATCGTCTAAAAATTTATTATCCCCTTTGGATTCATACAGCGCTTCATCGATCTTAGCGACATCCAAATAGCGTTTATTCGCGCGATACACATCAGCTAGCAGCTCGCACGCCATACCCTGGGCGCAGCCGTAGATGCGCCTGTGCGTCTCGATGATACGGATCGCTCCGTCCGAATCATCGAGTTTATTTAGCAGCACGTCGCATAACCTGATGAGATTTTCGTCGGTTTTGTCTAGCTCATAGGCTTTTTCAAAGTAGGTTTTGGCCAAAGTAAAATTCTCCATCGCATAATATGTCGCCGCTAAGATCGCGTAACTACGCGAAACTGGATCTACGGTGACCAGCTTAAGAGCAGCGGTATTGGCATTTAGATTATCTTTAATGCCTAAGTAGTAGCCGATTTTTACTCGCAGATACTCGGAGTCTGAGTTTAGGCTTTTTTCGCCGAGCTTTAAATAGCGCGCCGTATTTTTACGATCTTTGATCGCAAAAGCAGTCTTTAGCGCTTCTAGCAGATAAACGGACGAGCCCGTTTTATTGTATGCCTTTTCGTATAAAAACATCGATGCGACGGGATCTTTATGCAGTAGCTCCAAAGCTGTAAGCAAATCAAAATTTAGCTCGGCGTCTTCTTGCGCTCGCATCGCGTGATTTAACTTTTCTTTGGTTATACTTTTGGCGCTTACGCCGCGATTTATCAAGCTCTTTTTAATTGCATCTTTTGCACCGTTTTTTGTGCCAATGCTGGAATTCCGATCAGACGCCTTTTTATCCGTAACGGACTGCTTCGCTGCTGCAGCATTCGCCCCCCTCTCCGCACTTAGATACTGCGGCGCTAAAATCATCGCCGCGATTAAAATTCCGCTTAAAACCTTACCCCGATACATTCTTCCTCCAATTCTTTAGTATGCGTTTTAAAATATTCCCAAAATGGAAAACTGTGGCACTGCTTCGGACGCAGCTCGTAAATCCCGCAGTTTCGCTGCGCTTCGTCAAAAAACACGCACGCTAAGCCGCCTTCAAAGGGCTTTTCTTTTACGCTAAATCTAACGCCTATCTTATCCAAATACGTCCTTTTAAGCTCCGCGGGCGAAATTTCAAATTTTACCGCCAGCGCCGCAATCTCGCTCTCATCTATCCAGATATAGCCGCTCTCTCCCGTGCAGCACTTGCCGCCGCAGCGCTCGCACGCGCTAGCATTGAAGCTAAAGCCGAACTCACTCATAATCCACGCTCGTCAGATCCGCGCTTTTGTAGATCGCGTGGGCTTGTGCGGTGCGCTTTCCGTGCGCGCTAGCATAGATCGGAAGGACGATCTCACAGGGCGAGCGCGAGTTCTTACGAGCCTGCAAAAGCACGAGCTTAGCGGGCTTTGAAATGTCGGGATAGACAAAACCAAGCCTCGTCAAATTTAGCCTAAACTCGCCCAAAAGCTCGCAAATTTTAGCTAGCTTGCCCGCCTCGTAGCAAAAAATAAGTGTGCCACCAGGCTTGAGATGAGCGTTCGCAGATCGCACAAAATCCCGTAGCCTAAGGCTTGCTGTGCTCTTACTAAGCGCCATATGAGGCTCTTTGCTAAGCGAAATGCGCTCTCGATAAAAGGGCGGATTTGAGACGATAAAGTCAAAACGCTTCTCGCTTTTAAACTCCGCAAAATCCGCGTGCAAAATCTCGGCAGGCAGATCGTTTTGCAAAGAATTTATCCTTAAGATTTCTAAATTTCGCTCTTGAATTTCTAGCAAGCTTAGATTGATGCTTTTAAAATCGCGTTTTAGCAAAAATCCCAAAATTCCACATCCTGCGCCCACATCCAGCACGTCGCCGTATATCGCTCGCGGATTTAGAGCGCTTTTTAAACTACGCTCATCGCAAACTGCAAACCCCCCATCACGCAAGCACTCCGCAGCAAAATCCTCGCGCACCTTGGCGTCTTCAAATTTGCTCGCGAAATCTTTATCGTGCGTCTTTTGAGATTCTAAAGACTGCGCGATTTGCTCGTCACAAAATTTAAAATTTTCACCGCTTGCGATATCAGGCTTTAAAGCATGCTGGGCTTCGTCGTTTTGAAAATCGGAATTTTTATAGCGCTCGCTTTGAAATTTCTCCTGAAATTCCGCTCGAAATTCCATTTTAAATTCCGCCTTAAGTTCAGCGCAGCCATTACTTCCAAAATCGCGATCATTCCCCACGCTATGGTTAGCGGCATACGACTCTTCTTTGCTAAAAACGCAATCCTCGGCGCAAAATTCCGCTTCGCCGCCTGCGAAATCCGAAGCGCAAAACTGCGCATTAAAGCCTCCATCTGTCGCGTCTTTAAATTCCGCGCCACAGCCCAGCGCCCAAGAGCCATTTTGCGATGCTGCGTCAGCTTTACGCACGCCTGAGCTTCTTATAAAATTCCACAAAAAAATCGTATCGCTAGTGTAGCGATAACCCTTTTTTGGCTGATAAAGCCTCATCTGCGGATATTTTTGATGATGGTATGAGCGTGATTTATCGCCACCACGATCGATCCACCACTTCTGCTGATGAGATCTCCGCCGACGTAAAGCCCGCTAGTGGCAGTCTGGAGATTTTCATCCACGATCGGCACGCCGTTTTCATCGTAAGCGATGCCGCATTTTTTAAGAAAATCGATCGGGCTCGTGCCGCCGATCGCGTATATCACGCGGTCAAACACGAGCTCGGTGCCATTATCAAATTTTACCAGCACCTTGCCGTTTTCATTCTCAAGAGCCTCTATATCGATACCTAAGCGCAAGATGATGTTGCCGTATTTGGTCTCGCGCATTACGTCGCTTTCGTTCGTCTCATTTAGGCGGGTAAATTTAGGCTTGCGATAGCAAAGCGTTACGACATTGGTCTTACATAGCGCTATAGCGTATTCCGCAGCTGAGTTACCGCCTCCAACGACTAGAATTTTTTCATTGATCGTGCATTTATCGAGATTGAAATTTACCCGTTGCGTGATTGAAGGCGGAATTTTATAAGCGGGCTTATTAGGCTTGCCCATCCTGCCAATTGCGACGATGACGTTGCGCGCGCGGTATCCAGCCGAGCTAGTCGTGATATAAAACTCATCTGCGTGCTTTTCGATCTTTTCGACCTCACTTTTGAAATTCGTATCGATTTCATCGCTATCTAAGAGCTCGTCGAAATAATTTAGCACGCTCTCTTTTGTGCCGGTTTCAAACGAAATAGAGCCGCGCGTCTCGCTGTCAAAACCTTTATATTCTTTATCGACGCGCTTTTTATCTTTGTAAAACTGCCTAATCGTTTGAGAGTGGTTGTCGCCTTTTTCAAGCAGAAGTACGTGCGCAAGCCCGTTTCTTTTGGCTTCTACTACGGAAGCGATGCCGCAAGGACCACCGCCGATCACCGCCAAGTCGTAAACGTCTATCATAAATTTCCTTTAATCTTTTAAATTTCATACAAAATTATAGTAAAAATTCCATTAAAATCAGTGGAATTTCCTAGCAATTTCGCAGCTTAAATTTAAAATTTTAACGCTTTAAGATGCTTGCTTGGCTAAATTTAAAAAGACATAATTTTCTCCGTTTAAATTTTAAATTTCACGGCGCCAATCCGTTTGTAAAAACTAGCGCGGCAGAAGCGGCAGCAAGAGCAGTAAATTTTAAAATTTCACTTTGCCAAGATAGAATTTTGCGAGCTAAGATAAAACGGCAAGAGCGGTGAATTTTTAAAATTTCACCGCCCAGGCAGAAGTTTTTAGTAGAAGCTTTAAGGCTAGTTAAAATTTAACGTATATTTTATGCTAAAGTTAAATTCCATATCTTTCTCGACCTTTGGAAAGCTACCTTTTGTGCGCTCGACTGCGCTTAATGCGCCCTCATCAAGCGAATCGACATTCGAGGAAGACGTAACACGAAGACCTTTAACATCGCCGCTTGCCGTATATGTAAAGTGCACGCCTACGACGCCGATTTTACGCATACGCTGGGCATTTTTAGGGTAGTGTGACTGCGCGTAGCGCGAAATGATGGCGAAAATTTTCTTGCCGACATCGCTATTGCTAGGATCGCCGCGGCTTGTTATAGCGTCGCTACCGCCACCTGCGCTACTGGAGCCACCTCCGCCGCCGCTACCCAGCGAAATAGGCTTTGTCGGATCAAATTTTGCCGTTAAATTCTTATCGCTGCTTTGAACTTTATGCTCTTTTTTAGGCTTAGGTTTTTCGACCGGTTTTGGTTTTTCTACTGGCTTTGGCTTGGGCTTTTCGACCGGTTTGGGTTTTTCGACTACGGGCTCCGGTATCGGCTCGGGTTCAGGAATCGGCTCAGGCTCCGGTATCGGTTCCGGCTCAGGCGGAGTTGGTTCCGGTTCGGGCTCGGGCTCCGGCGGAGTGGGCTCGGGCTCCGGTTCAGACTCGGACTGATCGGAAGGAGGCGGGATATTCGGCTCATCCGAGATATCGCCCTGCCTAGCCTCGTCCGTTATACTATCGATGGAAAAGGCTATCATATCGGGCATGCTAGGCGGCTTCGGCGCCGAGGATATAAATACGAAAACACCCACAGCGATGATGCAATGCAGCACCAAAGATACAATGAAACCTACTGCGCTATCTTTATTCATTGCTCTTTTTCGGTCACGATCGCAAATTTTTCATGGCCCGCCTTTTTTAGGACATCCATGATAGAAATGAAAGAGGAAAATTTCGAGTCTTTATCGTTTTTCAATACGACAAGATCGTTTTTATCGAGAGCGGCAATTTTTTTCTCAAGCTCATCCTCGCTTATTGCAATATCGTCTAGGTAAATTTTAGATTCGCTATCCACTTTAATGGTAACTTTTTTATCCTCTTGCGGGTTTTGCGAGCTTGAAGAAGATGGAAGATTTACCTTGATATGCCCCTGCGCAATGAAAGTCGAGACACTAAGCACGATCGCTAACAGCACCAGCATAATGTCAATGAACGGGACGATATTTAGCCCGTCTCGTCTAGGAATGCTCATTTATTTAACCTCATCGTAGCGGTTTAGAAGCACATCTACCTTGCGAACAAAGCCATTGTAGATGATAAGCGTAGGCACGGCGACTACTAGACCCGTAGCCGTAGCTTTAAGGGCAAGCGAGAGACCTTGCATGATAGCCTTGGTATCGATACCGCTTGCAGTACTCATATCAAAAAATGTGATCATAATGCCGATGACAGTACCTAAAAGACCGATGTACGGAGCATTTGAATAAACAATATAAAGCGTCGTTAAATTTTTTGTCAGAGCCTCTTCATATAGCGCCTTGCTTTTGTAATCGCTCGCCTTAACCTTCGAATAAAAAAGCAGCCTTTCGATAGTAAACCACACAACTAAAAAGCTCATAAATCCGAGGATCGCAAAGATAATGTAATCCACGTAATGCGCCAAAAATTCCATAATGCCCATAAGCTCTCCTTAAAAATTTTAAAAATTTTTATAAATTCAGCAAAGCGCCTTGCCAAAAAAATGAGCGATTTTATCAAAAATAGATTTAATTTTTACTAAAATTTTGATGATCGATATTTAAATTATATTTTATCATTTAGCTTTATTTAATGATAATAAAGCATTCGGTGATAGAATTTTAATGATTTTAAAACATCTTGATAATTAATATAAAATAAAGGATTGATTTTATATTATTCGCCGTTTTTTAATCTTATTATCATTTGGGAATTTCGTATGAAAAAATTTCATCTGGCTTTGTCTTTGTGCGCGGTTCTTTGCTTAAGCGCACAAGCAGACGAGAAATCAAGCACTACGGACGCGTCCAAAAGCAAGGATTCAAATACGCAAAGCCTAGGCGTAATCGAAGTTACTAGCGATTCTAGCACGCCTAGCACCGTGGATGATGTCAAAATCAACACCCGCAACGCTACGCTCGTAAAAGACGTATTTCGCGACATTCCGGGCGTGTATGTGGGCGGCACCAACGGCATGAATCAAAAAATTTATATGCGTGGCGTAAGCGATCGTGGCTTAAATATCACGATTGACGGCGCGAAGCAAAACGGCAATACCTTTCATCACAACGCCGATTTACTAATCGATCCGGATCTTATCAAAGCCGTAGAGGTCGATGTAGGCGCGCGCTCAGTCGTGAACGGCTCGGGCGCTTTGGGCGGCTCAGTTGCCTTCAGGACGGTAGACGCTTCTGACATGCTTGAGGACGGTCAGGATATCGGCGCCAAGCTCAAAGTGGGCTATACGAGCAATAACGAAGGCTATTCGCAAAGTGCGATGCTCTACGGCAGGGCGTTTGATAGCCTAGATATGCTTGCTGCGTTTAAGCACTACGGATACGGCTTCGGCGAATCCGGCAATGGCAAACCTACGGGCGGTGATGGCAACGATATAAATTATCTATTCAAGGCGGGCTATAGCTTTTTGGATTTCCATAAAATTTCGCTCTCTACCGAGCATATGCAGTATAAAGGTCTCTATCCGCTGCGACCGGAATTCGGCTCATGGTTAAACGGACAGCTGGATAACCGCAAATACGAACGCGATACACACACGATCAAATACACGTATAATCCAAGCGACCTGCTAGAGCTCGACATCACGGGATATTACACTAAACATCAACGCATCGGATCGACTTCAACGAACGTAAAATGGGGCGTCGAGACCAAAGGCGGCAAAATCGGTGCTAAGAGTAAATTTGAAACGGGTGATCTGGCTCATACGCTGCGTTATGGCTTTGATTACTACCGCTCCGAAAACTACGTTAAGCCCGGCAATCTACGCCCCGAGAAGGTTGATAATTATAGCTTTTATATCGAGGATGCTATGCGCTACGGCGGGCTTACGATAACTCCCGGCGTGCGCTACGAAAGGCACGAGCTAAAGACTTACAACGGCAGAGGTGCTAATATCTCTAGCTACAAATATAAATTCAACGAAGTAAGCCCCGCCTTGGCGCTTGATTACGAGATCGGCGCGGGATTTAGAGCGTTTGCGAGCTATGCGCGGGTATTTAGAGGACCTGACGTAATGGAGAGCATGATGGCTGCGGGCACTAGCCGCGGCAGACCACTAAGCTGGATGGCTAACGAAAATTTAAAAGCCACTACGGGCAACGCCTACGAAATAGGCGGTCGCTACAAAAGCGATCTGGCAGAAAATTCCTCAGTAAGCCTAACTGCGAAGTATTTCAGAACGGAATATAAAAATCTCATCGTAGATAACAATGCGGCGGGCGGAATCGTCGGCTGCCCGGGAGGCGCACAGGGCACCTTATGCAGGGCTAACGCAGGCGGTGCGGATATCGACGGCATCGAGCTTTACGCAAGATTGATATTAGATGATTTGAGCCTTGCTGCGGGCTACACACACCAGCACGTAGAATATAAAGACCGCGTGCGCAGCGGCTCGGGCTATCTAAGCTCAAACATCATCGGCTACCGCGACTATGGCGATAAATACACCTTCAATGCCGAGTACGCAATCTCTGCGGCGGATCTACTGCTGGGCTATAACTTACTCTTTTTCGACTCCAAAAACGTAGCCTCCGCAAATAGCGACGAAAAAACAAAAGTGCCTAGCTACGCGGTTCACGATCTATATGTGACCTACGCTCCGGATAGCGGGCGATTTAAAGGGCTTGAGATCAACGCGGGCGTTTACAATCTCTTTAATAAAGCCTACGCGTCGCACTCGCAGCGCAGCGCCGATTTCACCGGTGATGCAAATGCCATCGACTGGGAGCCTGGACGAAATTTCAAGCTAAGCGTAGCGTATAAATTTTAAAGCTTACGCGAGATGACGGTACGAAATTTTGCACGCTAAAGCGGCGAAATTTTAAAAATTCAAAGCCCTTGGAATTTCAAAATTCCAAGGGCTTTATAAATTTGAAATTCTTAGACTTAGAATTTCAAGCTTTTAAATCTTACTAACAGAAATTTTCTCGTAAAATTCTTGCGAATAGCAAAATTCTCATTCGCAATGAAATTCTAGCTTGCGGCAAAATCCTCAAAATTCAAAGCGATATCCGCAGCGCTTCACATCCAAAGTTCGTTTAGAATTTATAAGATTCCTCCCGCTTCAAGCGCCGTCCATTTACTCTTCATCGTTAAAATTCTGTTTTTAATTCTACTTAAAAGGAGAGCCTTTGTTAAATTATACTAAAAACGCCATCCGAGGGGCATTTTGGACGAAACCGTTCATAGTTTTAGTGCTGCTTTTGCTGCTGCTAATCCCGCTAAGCTTTATCGATAATCTTACCTACTCCCGCTCCGAAACCAAACAGCTCGCGCAGGATTCGATCCTCACACCGGTGGGCGGCGAGCTGCAAATCCAGGGCCTTGCGATCGTAGTGCCCTACGCAGAGATAATCGAAGCGATAGACAAAAGCAACAACGAACTCGTAAAAAGGCGCGTAGAGAAAAATTTCATCATCGTGCCTAAAAACTACTCCCTCGCGGCAGAGATCGACCCCACCTATCTAAAGCGCGGGATTTTTCGCGTTCCGATATATAACGGCGACTTCGCGCTAAAAGCGGACTTTGAGGCGATAAACTATACCGAGCTCGGCGTCGATCCTGCGCGGCTAAATTTCGACGAAGCCGTGCTAGTGCTCGGCGTAGGCAATCAAAAATCCTTCACCGCCTCCCCCGCTTTAAGCTTAAACGGCAAGGAGCTTAAGCAATATCACGGCAACACCGAAGCTAAAATTTTCGATCGGAGTTTAATCTACAAGCTCCCCACTTCCGCGCTGTCGTCTGATTTTAGCATCAGCGGCACGCTTAAAATCCAAGGCGGCGAGGCACTTCATCTAGCTCCGATCGCGCAAAATAGCCGTTTTGAAATTAGCTCTACTTGGGCATCGCCTAGCTTTGGCGGCGGCTTTATCGCCAAATCGCGCGAGGTAAGCGCTAGCGGTTTTAAAGCTTCATGGGAAGTTACAGGCTTAGCCGCAGGCATTGCTCCTGCGTGGCTTGCAGATCAAGATGACCGCGTCGCTATGACGAACTGGCACAGCAACGACGATAGAAATGACGCCGTAAGCATCGGCTTCATCGAGCCCGTGAACAACTACTCGCTGATTAAGCGCTGCACGGATTACGCACTGCTGTTCTTAGCGGTGCCGTTTTTGGCGATCTTTTTGTGTGAGGTTTATACTCACGAGCGCATCCACCCGATCCAATATCTACTCATCGGGCTTGAGGACGTCGTTTTCTACCTGCTGGTACTTTCACTCTCCGAGCATATGGGCTTTGCGCTTAGCTATGCTGCTTCGGCGATCGCGGTAAGCGCGATAGTATTTTTCTACGCAAGCGCGATTTTTAAAGGCGCGCGCTGGGGCGTTTTCATCACTTGCGTTCAGCTCGTTTCATACGCGATCCTCTACGTCATCTTAAATTCCGAAGACTACGCCCTATTAATGGGAAGCTTAATGATATTCGCGGTGATTTCGCTGGTGATGTATTTTACTCGCAAGCTCGACTGGTACGATACGGCGATCCCAAGCGGCGAGAAAAAACAGGAGCCCGAAATTTAACCTTTAAATTTACCGCTAAATTTAATCGCAACGGCCTTTGGAGCTTTAAAATCCAAAGGCTTTTTTAAATTTGCTCGCTAAATTTCAACTGCCAAAATTTCATCTATTTAAAATTTATCCGCCGAGGCAGACGAACCGCGACCGAGCCGAACGGCGCGCTTTAAAATTTAGCCCCGCGAGCGCGAACATATCGCGACAAAGACAAAATTCAAAGCGCGCCGTTTTAAATTTTAAAATTTCATCTGCGCCGCAAAGCCGATTTTTGAGTATAATGAGCGAAAAATTTTAAGGATTTTGTGTGATACTTGCTATTGAGAGCAGCTGCGACGACAGCTCGGTCGCGGTGATGGATGAGCGCAGTTTCGAGCTGAAATTTTACGAAAAAATAAGCCAGGAGGCCGATCACTCTAAATACGGCGGCGTCGTGCCCGAGCTTGCCGCGAGGCTGCATACGGAGGCGCTGCCGCGGATTTTGCAGCGCGCAAAGTCCTATTTTAGCGAGCTTAGCGCCGTCGCAGCGACCAATACCCCGGGGCTTAGCGTAAGCCTGATCGGCGGCGTGAATATGGCAAAAGCGCTCGCGCTCGCGCTAAATCTGCCGCTCATCGGCGTAAATCATCTCATAGGCCACGTTTACTCGCTGTTTTTAGGCGGCGAGGCGCGATTTCCGATGGGCGTTTTGCTCGTTAGCGGCGGGCACACGATGGTTTTGGATATCGACGCGGCGGGCGGTATCGAAATTTTAGCGACCACGGGCGACGACAGCTTCGGCGAGAGCTTCGATAAGATCGCAAAGATGCTAGGCCTCGGCTACCCGGGCGGCGCGCTCATAGAGGAGCTTGCAAAAGGCGGCGAGCCGAGGTTTGAGCTGCCCGTGCCGCTAAAGGGCGACAGGCGGCTGGAGTATAGCTTTTCGGGGCTTAAAAACGCCGTGCGCGTGCAGATCGAAAAGCTAAAAGAGGCAGGCGAGCTGGATGAGCGGGCGATGCGCGATCTGGCGCGCTGCTTTGAGGACGCGGCGTGCGCGCACATACTGGATAAATTACAGCGGATCTTTGAGCTGCGCCGATTTGCGCGATTCGGCGTCGTGGGCGGAGCGAGTGCAAACCTGCATCTGCGCGGGCTTTTGACTGATCTGTGCGAGCAGGCAGGCTGCGAGATACTTTTCGCGCCGATGAAATTTTGCTCCGACAACGCCGCTATGATCGCGCGCGCGGCGATAGAAAAGCTGCGTAAAAAGGAATTTACGGCACCCGCAGAGCTTGAGATCATCCCGCATCTAAATCTACGCTCGGCATTTGAGTGAAATTTTAAAATTTACAAATAGTCCGCACCCGCTAGCGGTTTCTCACGCGCTGGGCGTTTGAGTAAAATTTTATCTCGCGCTTGCTCACGGTTGGGTTTGGATAAAATTCACTTTGAATTTACACATCGCGTTTCAGGCTCGCGCCACGTTTCGCTAAATTTCTCTCGTGCTCGCACCGCCATCGGTACCGCTAACGTTGCACGTCCTTGTCGCTTGCAATGTCTACTAAAATTTTTGATCGACTTGTTTGCCAGTCATTTTTTATCCTTTCTCAATCGTGCAAAAATGTTACAATCTGGTGTTCTTTTGGTAGAAATTTTCTACCGTCAATACCGCGATTGCCATATTCTTTTAAAGCCTTATTTAAGACGTCATAAAGTTCATCTAACGAAATTCCGTCAATACTAGAATTTATA
>NZ_CALKTT010000009.1 GCF_937997535.1 uncultured Campylobacter sp. | reverse complement strand
TAATTTTCAAGCCGAATTTAAGCCATAAAATAGAGATGGATCTGGAGCATATCCCTTGGACGCGCGAGCGCATTATTACTATCGTCGTATTTGCTCTAACAGCGCTTGGCTGGATATTTTCAAAGCAAATTTCAGCCCTTGTGGGCTTTAAAGTAGATGATGCTTACGTCGCCATCTGCTCGGCAGTTGTAATCGTCATACTAGGACTTGCCAAGTGGCACGACATCGCCGAAAACACCGAGTGGGGCGTGCTGTTGCTTTTCGGCGGCGGACTTACGCTAAGTGCGGTTTTAGGCGATTCCGGAGCTTCTAAGGTGCTTGGCGA
Organism: uncultured Campylobacter sp.; assembly: GCF_937997535.1. Classification (GTDB taxonomy): domain Bacteria; phylum Campylobacterota; class Campylobacteria; order Campylobacterales; family Campylobacteraceae; genus Campylobacter_B. The sequence continues at coordinate 9,446 of NZ_CALKTT010000009.1, read as the reverse complement.
TCTAGTCGCGCACACTTTCGGTGGAGCGCCTACTTACATCGTACTTTTGGTAACGGCAGTTTTCATCATCTGCCTTACGGAATTTACCAGCAATACCGCCTCCGCTGCACTTTTAGTACCAGTATTTGCGGGAGTAGCGGCTCAAATGGGGCTACCGAAAGAAACTCTTACGATCATCATAGGCGTAGGCGCGAGCTGCGCTTTCGTAATGCCGGTAGCGACGCCGCCGAATGCTTTGGTTTTTGGAACGGGACGCATTCGCCAGGCGGAAATGGTGCGGAGTGGCGGAATTTTAGCAGTGGTTTCCGCGATTTTAGTTTCCGGCTACGCGTATATTTTTTACTCGTAAAATTCCGTCAAAATTCTATAGTCCGGGTATCTGCTCGGACTAAATATATTTATAAGATATATTTTTAAACTCCTAAATTTTCGGAATTTTTATAAAAAAATTCCGATTTAATACTATTTTAATCAGTTATCTGTATAATATGCATATTTTACGGAAAGAAGAATTTATGGATTTTGATTTTATAGCTAAATTTAGCCCTATGTTCGTAAAGGCGGGAATTTTAACGCTAAAGCTCGCATTTTACGGGATTTTACTATCCATCATCATCGGCTTTATCTGCACGCTAATAAAATATAAAAGAGTACCTCTGCTAAGCCCGCTTGTGAGCGCATATATCGAGCTATCTCGCAACACTCCGCTTTTAATTCAGCTATTTTTTCTATACTACGGCTTGCCCAAGCTCGGCGTTCAAATTTCAGGCTTTACCTGCGCGATCGTAGGTCTTGCTTTTTTGGGCGGCAGCTATATGAGCGAGAGCTTTAGGCTCGGTTTTGAGGCGATAAAAAAATCCCAGATCGAAAGTGCGATGAGCCTCGGTCTTAGTGAGGCTCAGATAGTGTTTTACGTCGTGCTGCCGCGCGCCTTTGCGATCGCCCTGCCCTCCATCAGCGCAAACATAATATTTCTGCTTAAAGAAACCTCGATCGTTAGCATCGTAGCACTCGCCGATCTCGTTTATGCCGCAAAGGACGTGATCGGGCTGTATTACAAGACGAACGAGGCACTGTTTATGCTAAGCGTTTCGTATCTGATCATAATCCTGCCGCTTTCGCTCGCACTTACGCTGCTTGAAAAGCGCCTTGCGTATATGAGAGGCTAGCGATGGAACTCTTAAGCGGCGAAAATTTAATCAGGCTTCTTGGCGGACTCGGGGTCACGCTGCAAATCGCGCTCATCTCGATCGCGGTTTCACTCGCTCTAGGCTTGGTACTTGGAATTTTAATGGCCTCCGGGCGCAGAGCCTTATACATCCCGCTTAAAATTTGCCTAGAGATCGTGCGCATAATGCCGCCCATCGTTTGGCTATTCATCGTGTATTTCGGCGCGAGTAAGGCATTTGACATCCACATCTCAAATATCGCGGCTTCGATCATCGTCTTTAGCGTCTGGGGTGTTTTTGAGATGATGGATCTGGTGCGCGGCGCCGTGCTTAGCATCCCCAAGCATCAGTTCGAAAGCGCCGAAGCGCTCGCATTTAGCAGATCTCAAATTTATCTCTACGTCATCCTGCCGCTTGCGATGAGGCGCCTGGTGCCCGCAACGATAAATTTATTCAGCAGGATGATAAAAACAACCTCGATCGCCGTACTCATCGGCGTCATCGAGCTCGTCAAGGTCGGACAGCAGATCATCGAAGTAAATGTCTTCCGCGACAATTACGCGCCGCTAATCATCTACGGAGCGATATTTTTCGTATATTTTTTAATCTGCTATCCGATCTCGGCGCTTTCGAAAAAACTAGAAAACAGGTGGAGCTGATGGGAATTTTAGAACTTCATAAAATCAATAAATTTTACGGCGAGCTGCACGCGCTAAAAGACGTCAGTCTTAGCGTCGCGCAGGGCGAGGTTGTTGTGATTCTAGGCCCTAGCGGCTGCGGTAAAAGCACCCTGCTTCGCACGATCAATGGGCTTGAGCCGGTACAAAGCGGAAATTTTATAATCGAGGGCGAGCGGATCGATCAAAATTTTAAAGAGTGGCGCAGGATCAGACAAAAGATCGGTATGGTCTTTCAAAGCTACGAGCTTTTCGACCACTTAAATGTTCTACATAATATAATCCTAGGTCCCGTGAAAGTCCAAGGCGTACCGCGCGAGCAAGCTGTAGAGCTAGCCAGGCATTGGCTCAAAATCGTAGGACTAGAAAATAAAGAGCGAGCCTACCCCAAAGAGCTTAGCGGCGGGCAGAAGCAGCGCATCGCGATCGTACGAAGCCTTGTGATGAAGCCCAAGATCATGCTTTTTGACGAGGTTACCGCGGCGCTTGATCCCGAGATCGTGCGCGAGGTGCTAGACGTAATGCTAAATCTCGCCAAAGAGGGGCAGACGATGCTAATCGTAACGCATGAGATGGGCTTTGCGCGCGCCGTAGCCGATCGTATAGTTTTTATGGATGAGGGAAGCATCGTGGAGATTAATGAGCCGGAGGCGTTCTTTACTGCGCCGAAGAGCGAGCGCGCGAAGAAATTTCTAAATATGTTCGAATTTAAAAAATAAATTTTAATAAAGGAGAAAAGATGAAAAAAACGCTAAGCACGCTTTTTATCTTAGGTGCGTTATTTTTCGCAGGTTGCAACGACGAGGGCAAAGGCTCCTCAAATTCCGCACAAGGTTCCGCCGCACCGCAAAGTTATATCGACGGGATTAAAAAGCGTGGCGTAGTAAGGATCGCGGTTTTCGGCGATAAGCCGCCGTTTGGCTACATCGACGAGACGGGCAAAAACGCGGGATATGACGTGTATTTTGCAAAACGCATCGCAAAGGAGCTTTTGGGCGATGAAAACAAAGTGCAGTTCGTGCTCGTAGAGGCCGCCAATCGCGCGGAATTTTTGGCGTCTGATAAGGTCGATATTACGCTTGCAAATTTCACCGTCACGCCGGAGCGCAAAGAGGTCGTGGATTTCGCGCTGCCGTATATGAAGGTAGCTCTCGGCGTCGCGAGCAAGGGCGGCGATATCACCGACGTTTCGCAGCTTAAGGATAAAACGCTTTTAATCAACAAAGGCACGACCGCGGATCTGTATTTTACGAAAAACCATCCCGAGATCAAGCTTTTAAAATTTGACCAAAATACCGAGACTTTTGGTGCGATGCTGGACGGCAGGGGCGATGCGATCGCGCATGATAATACGCTTTTGTTCGCGTGGACGAAGTCAAACCCGGGCTTTAAGGTAGGTATCCGCTCGCTCGGCGATCAGGACGTCATCGCACCTGCGGTCAAAAAGGGCAACGACGAGCTTCGCAAATGGCTTGACGATCTAATCGTAAAGCTCGCGGACGAGAAATTTTTCCACGCCGACTACGATGCGACGCTAGCGCCGGTATACGGCGACGACATCAAAGCTGACGACGTCGTAATCGAGGGCGGGAAGCTATAAATTTAGATTTGCCGTCTAGTTTAGCGGGGCAATCTTACTAAGCCCCGCAACCTTGCAGCGACGCTGGCGCCGTAGCTTTACCGAAACGGCGATTGTAAACGCCCATAGACAGCGAGCGCTTCTATAAGCTAGCTAAATTTATCGATCTAGCGGCAAAGTTTTGCTCTCGCACGGTAAATTTAGCCGCCGAGTAAATTTTTGCCGAGCCGAAACGTGACCTAGCGCTCGTCGTCGCGGCAAATTTTAAGTCGCGCTCGTAGCATAAATTTCAAGCGATAGTAGAATTCTAATACAAACTGCTCGTGCGATAAAAATTTTACCGTGCGAGCGATGATAAATCGCGAGCGCTCGCTCGCTAACGGAGCGGGAATTTATAAAATTTATCGGCTCAAAGCGACTTGTAAATTCTGCGCGGGCTAAATTTTCCGTACCGATTTAAGAGCCGAACGCATAAGCCGCGCAACGCATCCATTTCCATGTTCAGTTACACGGCACATCTGTGTCGCTGCCACCAAGGCCTACAATCCCGCGCGCTTTGTCCCGTCTATCTTGCGCCGCCACAGCCGTATGCAGTCGCCTCTGCCATACTCCACCGCCCGCCGCCCACTTCATTCGCTCCAAATTTTACGGTTCAAATTTAGCTCGCTCACGATACCCGCAAGCGCGCCGATCTCATCTACGTAAAGCTCTATCGTGGCGTCCTGCTTTAGCGAACAGTCGATTCTAGGCTCGAAATTATCGCGCCAGGTCTCGATCGCCACGTAAATTTTATCTTCTTTCAGCACCGCGTTTATCTGCGAGCCCAGCCTTAAATAAACCTCCGTCAGTCGCTGCATTAAAAGCGGCGTAAGAGCGTATCTAGCGCCCACTTGATCGGTCGTATAGACATCAAAAAACTCCTCAAATTTCACGTCGTCCATATTCGCTCGCTGCCCGTATCTGCGCAGATTTCGCGAGTTTTTATGACATACCCGCACCTCGCAGTTAAGCCTTTTGTGAAAGTCCGCGACGAAAAGCACTCCTTGAAATTTTACATCGGTGCGAGTGCCGTTTTTGGTGCGCACCTTTTCGGCGGCGTAAAAGTCACTAAACCTCACTGGCACGCCCTGTACCTCCCCGCTCATCATATCTTCGCTCGATTGTTCGTTGATGTAGCAGTCGTAAATTTCAAAAAACTCATCTGCTGTAAGCCCGCCGCTTTCGTCGTAGCTAAGCCCAAAGCTTTTTGCGATGCTCGCGACGACCCTGCTTTTGAAATTTGATCTGAAATTCCGTCTTTTGCTCGCCGTCAAAAGAGCGCTCACGACGCCATAAACGGAGATGCCGAAAAATACGCCGACCGCCATCTCGCCCCAAAAGCGCGCCACCAGTGCGCCCACGCAGGTCCCTACGACAGCGGCGATGATGTTGGCCTTTTTTACTGCTTTTTGCAGCGCCGCGCGCTCATCCTCCAGGCTCTGTAGATCGGCTAGAAAGTTAAATTTTGACTGGGTCTCGCCATCTTTCTCGCCCCTGCCTTCTCTTTCGGCGGCTTTGGGCTCAAACCTCTCGTAAATAGCGCTCTCGCGGCTATCACTGCTTTCGGAGCTACCGCCCTCGCCCGCTTCGGCTTTTAATACCCGCCCTTCGTTTATATCGGTGCTTAAAATTTGCCCATCTTGCGCCGCGCCCTGCCCTAGCGCGCCTGTATTTTGCGCCGTATCAAAGCCGCTAAATTTATCAAAATTTGCGCGCTGCGTGCCGCTGTTTTTGCCAAAGTTTAAGCTGTAAAATAAGCGGTAGAGCAGTCCGTTTAAGAGGGGAAAGATGATGAAAAGCGCGACTATGAGCCAGTTTGTATCAAACGAGACGGACTCCGCCCTGGTATTCAAAAACACGTAAAGCCCGAGCAGCAGCAGAGTTATCAAAAATGAGACGAGCTTGCTAATGCGCGCGAGATTTTCGCGCCGTTTTTCAAGCAGGTAAAGCTCCTCTAAATCGCCGTTTCTATCCATAATCCGCCTTTTGTAGCGCATTTAAGCGCCGGTTTTATGCCACACGTAAATTTAAACATTCGCGTGCCGCCCGCCTGATCGCCGCCAAATTTAGCGCAAAACTCGCGCCCTACTGCGAAATTTTAAAATTTGCTCCGCCGCTTTAAATTTAGCCGTTATAAAATTTTAAATTTCGTCTTTGCCGCGCCGTAGTTCGTTTAATGCGGGCAGATCTTTAGCGCCTCTTTCAGCCGCCCTAGCCCGTCTTTTAGCAGCGCCCTAGAGGTCGCGATATTTAGGCGCAAAAATCTCTCGCCGCCCTTGCCGTATTGCGCGCCGCAGGAGAGATACAGCCCCGTTTTTTCGCGGATGAAGCGCGCAAGCTCCGCGCTATCCTGCGTATAAGCGCCCGCATCGAGCCACATAAGATAGGTCGCATCTTGCGGCACGACGCGCACCTGCGGAAGCTCGCGGGCAATAAATTCTGCCGCGAATTTGCGATTTTCGCTGAGGTATTCGCGCAAGGCGTCCAGCCACGCCGCACCCTTCGTAAATGCGGCGATCGCGCCCTGAACTCCGAAAAAATTCGGCTCGGTGATGTCGTCGGAATTTAACGCCTTTGAAATTTTATGACGCAAGCGCTTATCTGCTGCAAAGACCGCCGCACTTTGCAGCCCCGCGATATTAAACGCCTTGGTTGGCGCGATTATGCTAGCCGAGATCCTCTCGCACGTCTCGCTCGCGGCAGCAAATGGCGTGTAACGCACGCCGGGCTCAGTCAGATCGCAATGCACCTCATCGCTAAGCACCGTCACGCCGTGCTTTTCGCACAGCTCGCCGATACGAGCAAGATCGTCTCTGCTAAAGGTGCGGCCGACCGGATTGTGAGGGTTGCAAAGGATAAAAAGCGTCGTCTGCGGATCGGCGAGCTTAGCCTGTAAATCCTCCCAATCGATGCTATAATCGCCGTTAGCGTAGGTAAGCTCGTTTTGCAACGGCACGCGGGCGGCGTTTTTAATGCAGTAGTAAAAGCAGTTGTAAACGGGGCTCATCAGTAGCACGTTTTCGGCGGGCGAGGTGAGCTTGCGGATGATCGAATCGATCGCGGGCAGCGTGCCATTTGCGTAGATCAGCCACTCCTTTTGGATTTCATAATCGTGACGCGCGAGCCACCAGCCTTGATACGCGCTGCGCCACTCATCATCTACAAGCGAATAGCCTAAAACTCGCTCGTTCAGCCGCTTTTGCAGAGCCTCGATGATCTCGGGCGCTACGGCAAAGTCCATATCCGCGACCCACATCGGAAGCTCGCTCTCGCCTACGTCCCATTTAAGCGACTTCGTGCCGCGGCGATTTGGCAGAGTGTCGAAGTCGTATTTCTCCTTGCCACTTATAAAATCAAAAAGTCCCATCTTACGCCCTTAATTCAGTAATAATTTCAGTTTTAGACGCGTCGGTAGAGCCATCTAGGATCAGTTCGCCGATGCTTTCCGCGCGGATCAGCCCGCTACTTGGATTTTTGACGCTATTGATCGCGCCTTTTACCTCGGCATGTACGTCGCTGTATTCAAACGCTAGCGTCGTATTTATAAGCTCGCAGTCTTGCAGGCGCAAATTTTGCATATAGCAAAAGCCCTGCAGGCTCTCGATCTTGCAGTTTCGCAGCGTCACGTTTTTAGAATTCCACCCGAAGTACTCGCCCGCGATGAAACAGTCCTCGATGAGGATATTTTCGCAGTTCCAAAATGCGTCCTTGGATAGGAGCTTGGAGTTTTTGATCGTTACGTTTCTGCAGCCGTCAAAGCAGTAATCTCCGAAGAGCGATAGATTTTCGATGCTTAAGTTTTCGCAATCAAGCCCGAAATAAGCGCCCTTTGCGGTGACGTTTTTAAGCGACACGTCGCTGCAGTGCCACAAGGTCTCTTGCGCATCGTGAAATTCTACGTTTTGCAGCGCGGCATCTTTTACGCGGCGAAGCCCTTTAGGCGCGCCGTAGAGGCAGTCTTTTAGCACCACGCCGCGGCTATACCAGATCCCTGCGCGTGCGATCTCGTCGAAGAAGCAATCCTGCGCGCGGATATTTTCGGCATACCAAAACGGATATTTCCACTCAAATTTACAGTTTTGCGCGACGATATTTGCGCTGTGTTTTAGTGGCGACTCGCCCTCGCCGAAGACGGAATTTTCGATCCGCAGATCCTTTGCGCCGAACAGCGCGCGCTCGCCGCTAAAGTGCTTTTGTCTTAATATTTGCATGGCTTTCCTTAGATTTAAAATTTGCTTCAGATTATACAAGGAATTTCAAAATTCCGCGTAGCTTAGGCGTATGAAACGCAAGCGAATTTTAAAAATTTTAAAATTTAGAGGCGACGAGGGGCTAAATTTGACGCGCCTCAGTAATGGTTACGAAACATATGCGGCGAATGCGCGGCAAATCGCAGGGCTTTTTATAATGGCGTACTTGCAAATGCCTATAAAGCGCACCTAGGTTGCTACGGCTAGCCGCGTATTTGCGCAGGCATCCGTATCTGCCTGCGACGTGCGTCGCTCGAAAGATACATAAAAATTTATCGCAAGCGGCGCCTTATAAAATTTGTAAAATTTTCTACAATCAACGTGCAAGTTCCCCTAAAGCGTCGTGTCTGAAAAAGCGCAAATTTTACCCCGCGCACAAACGGGGCGCGTCTAATGCTCGTGGTGATGCAAGTGCGCGTCTTCGCCGCGGTCTCGATCTGTAGCGCGCTTTCGCAGATCAAAATACACAAAAAGCCCGCTAGGCTCGCCATCCTCGTAAATTTCAAGTTTGTAGCGCATTACGGCGTGCGTGCACACTGCAACATCAAGCGTCGCTTCATAGCCGTCTGCGCTGCGCTTTAGCGGGAATTCCGCATTGCCCATATTCATACTCACGCCCGAAATTTTAACGCTCGGATTTTTTAGCTCACGCGAAATTCCGCTTATTTTTAGCTCGTTTGCTCCCGCTTCGATCGGGTGGCGCGCTACGCTAAAGAGCGCCTTCTGCCCGCCGGCGTTAGTCTCGCAGTCCTGTGCGGCTAGATTGCAACCCAGACGCGTCCTTATATCCTTAAATAATGCATCGCTCTCATCCGCGCCAAATCCTAAAGTAGCGGCGAAAATCAAGCTAAAACGTAGAGCCTTTATCATTATGATCCTTTGTAAATGAAATTTGTGCGCAATTTTAGCAGAAAATTCCGCGCCTATTAAAAATATTTATTAAAATTTTAGCTAAAATAACGATATCTTTTACGAAAGGATAAAAAATGGCTGAGTTTTTAATCAAAGACGCCAAGGACGGCTGCAAATTCGATCTACTTTATGACGGGCACGTACTGTGCACCTCCGAGGTTTACACGAGCAAGGCCGCTTGCAAAAACGGTATCGAAAGCGTCGCAAAAAACGCCGCGCTAAATAAGATCGAGGATCAAATCGCGGGCGGTGAAAAGCTAAACAATCCTAAATTTGAGCTTTACACTGATAAAGCAGACAAGGTTCGCTTCCGCCTAACGGCTAGCAACGGACAGATCATCGCCGTTAGCAAGGATTTTGAGGCTAAGGCGGACGCTCTAAAGGTAATAGAGCTTATCGTAAAACAGGCTCCGAAAGCCAAGATCAAGGAGGCGTAAATGGACATAAACGGACTTGTAAATATGGTCTCTGCACTCAAAAACGACGATAAAAATTTAAGAGAATTTCAAAGCGGCCCTGTCGCTTTTATCGAAAAATTTCTAGGCGTGGACCTGCCCGACGATCAGATAAATGCGATAATTGCGGGCATCAGCTCAAATTTTTTAAGCAAAAACGAAAGCGGCGGATCTAGCTCGCTAGGCTCGATGCTGGGTGGACTTTTGGGCGGCGGCGAGGACGTGCAAGCAAACGCCGTCGATAGCAAAGGTGTGGATTTTAGTGCGCTGATCGGCAAAATCGCAAGCGCCAAGCTTGACCTCAACGGCGACGGCAAAATCGATATCAACGACGCAAGTAGCTTTTTGGGCGATCTTTTAGGAGG
>NZ_CALKTT010000008.1 GCF_937997535.1 uncultured Campylobacter sp. | reverse complement strand
AAAACCGATAAAAATGCAGGCGCTAGCCTGCCGTAACTTTAGCGGGGCGTGGGGCAGAGCCCCGCTCGCAGGCTCGGACCTTGTTCGAGCCGAGAAGTTGGGATCAAAACGGATACGTCAAGCAGCAGACGCGACCGACCTTTTCGTTGTAACTGACGTCGAGCTTCAGATCGTATAATTTGCTTAAAATTTCGCTTTTTATGATCTGCTCGGCCTTGCCGTATGCGACCTCGCCGCCGCCTTTTACGAGCGCGACGTATCCGCCTAAAAGCAGAGCGAAATCGGGATTGTGCGTGGCTAAAACGACGGTGTAGCCGTTTTTTAAAAGCTCCTTCGTGGCGCGAAGGAATTTGTATTGGTTGGCAAAGTCTAACGCCGAGGTGGGCTCGTCGAAGATCACGATCTTCGGCTCGCAGCAAAGGGCGCGCGCGATGGATGCCATCTGCCTCTGACCGCCGCTTAGGCGCGTGATGATCTTGTCTTTTAGGTGCCAAATTTCAAGCATTTTCATGTAGCGCTGCGCGAGCTTGTAGTCGTTTTCGCTCGGCTGCGAAAAGATCCCGATATGCGCCGTGCGCCCCATCAGGACGTATTCGAAGACGCTGTAGTCGTACTCGCAGACCTCGCTTTGCGAGACGTAGCCGATGATCTCGGCGCGCCCTTTGGCGCTGAGGCTCGCCATATCCTTGCCGTCGATTGAAATTTTACCGCGCAGGGGCGTAAGCGTGCCGCTGATTAAATTTAAAAGCGTCGATTTGCCTGCGCCGTTTTGCCCCAAAATCGTTAGCATCGCGCCCGCTTCGAGATTGAAATTCACGTTGTGCAGCGTCAGAGGGGCGGATTTTACGTAGCCGAAGCCTAAGCTCTCGATCCTAACCATTTAGCTTCCTTTTGTTTTTAAGCAGGATGAATATAAAAAATAGCGTGCCGATAAAGCCCGTAAGCACCCCTAACGGGATCTCGCTTTGATTTATGCTGCGCGCTACGTCGTCTACGATGAGCACGAAGATCGCGCTTAAAAATATACTCGCGGGGATCGCCTTGGTGTTGCTCACGCCCACGATCATGCGCGTTAGATGCGGCATCAAAAGCCCCACCCACGCGACTATGCCGCTGATACACACGCTGCTTGCCGTTAGCAGCGTCGCGCAGACGATGATGATGCCCCGCTCCAGCACGACGTTTACGCCGAGCTTCGCCGCGGTCGCATCGCCCATGGATAGGACGTTTATGCGGTAGCTCATCAGCACCAAGACAGCGATACAAACCCCCATCACCGGCGCTATCATCGCTAGTACGGAGGGATCGACCTTCGCGAGGCTTCCTAGCTGCCAATACACGATGTCTGCGAGCTTTGTCTCGGGATCCGCCATAAATTTTAAAAATCCGATTAGCGCGCCCATCAGACCGCTTACGATGATGCCGGCAAGCACGAGCATTATGGTGGCGCTGGAACGAAGCGCTCGCGTGATCAGAAGCGTAATACAAACCGCGGCAAGCCCGAAAACGAAAGCGAAAAGCTGGATCAAAAGGATGTTTAGATCAAGCAGGATCGCGATCGCCGCGCCCACGCAAGCTCCGGCGCTGACGCCCAAAAGATCGGGCGAGACGAGCTGGTTTTT
>NZ_CALKTT010000007.1 GCF_937997535.1 uncultured Campylobacter sp. | reverse complement strand
TAGAGCTCGCGCGCGAATACCAAACGCAGATCCGCAAAATTTTAAGCCTAATCGAGACACTCAAACTGGCAAATTAGCAAGACGCATTACAGCTGAAATTTTGTACCTGCTCATTTTAGGCTAGACGGAATTTTTCGGCGAAGCATAATTTCGGCAAAAACGTAAAATTTAATCAGCAGTGCGATCTCTCAGTAGTTGCCCTAAATTTAATCAGCAATAAAATCGCTCGGCAGCCGCCTGAAATTTAAACGAGCGATATGATTAGAGATGAAAGTGCCTGTCGCGCATAAATTTGAAGCAAAACGCCTCGCCGTGTCTTATAAATAAAATTTAACGCTCCGATGCTTCCTGGAAGCGACTCTTGATTAGCTCTTCATGCCCAAAATAAAATTTGACCGCGTTTCGCATCGCAGCCTCTGGCTTTTAGTGCCAAACCCGCATAGCGGCAAAATTTAATCGGAAGCGCCGCGATGATGAAATTTAAAAGTAGATATGCAAGGACGAAATTTAAATTTAAAAACAAGTCCGCGACTAGAGTTAAATTTGACACGCAAACGGCGTTTGCAAAAGCCGCACGCTAAAAGGTATCTGCCCGAACGCATGTCGCAATGTATCAATCACAAAGTGCCGGCTCTGCACGTACGTCAAGTTCCGCCAAAATACTCGACGCGTTCCTGCATCGTCTCATAAAACACCATCGTAGGCTGGATTGTAAATTTAAATTATAAAGAATTTGGATGAGGCGAAATTTAAAATTCCGCCTCCTAAGCGGAAAGGGATTAAAGTGCCGCGTAGCGCACCATTAGGCAGGTTTGAAGCGCCGCCAGCTTATCGAGCGTGCTTTTTTGCACTTCGGAATCGACCAAAATGACCGCCAAAGCGTCCCCTCCCTCGCCTCTGCCTAAGCGGAAGTCCGCGATATTGATGTTTTCATCGGCTAGGATCGTGCTTACGGATTTGATAACGCCCGGTACGTCGGTATTTTTGAAGATTATCATCTTGCCCTTAGGCTTAAAATCGGTCTTAAATCCGCCGATATTTACGATACGCTCCTCGCTGCCGTCAAAGACCGTACCCGCGACATTTGAGATCGCCTCGTCGGTCATGATTTTTACCGCGATCTCGCTTTTATAAACACTTCGCGCAAGCTCGCCGAAGCTCGTCTCGATCCCCTTTTCATCCGCAAGAAATTTTGCATTGACATAATTTAGCGAATCGCCCAAAGAATCGTGCAGCGCGCCGACGATGGCAAAAACGAGCATCGATTTTAGATACTGCACCACCTCGCCGCTGCCCTCGATGCGAATCGATTTGATCGGGCCTTTATTGATCTGCGCCGCAAGATAGGCCATTTTCGAGACCAAATTTATATACGGCTCGATACCGCGCGGCAGATCCTCGAGCTTAAGCGGCAAATTTAAAGCGTTTGGATAGTTCAAGCCGCGCGCGGCACTGATCGCCTGCTCTGCGGCTTCCCGGGCGATATTGCTTTGCGATTCGAGAGTATTTGCGCCAAGATGCGGAGTCGCGCTTAAATTTTCGATATCCAAAAGCTCGTGATCGGTCGCAGGCTCTTTGTCGAAAACGTCGATGCCAAGATACGCGATCTTGCCGCTGCGTAGATTGTTTGCGAGTGCTTTTTCATTATACAGCCCGCCTCTAGCGCAGTTTATTAGGCGCACGCCGTCTTTCATCTTCGTTATTTGCGGCTCGCCTACCATATTTATCGTCTCTTGATTTTTCGGCGTATGAATCGTGATGAAGTCGCAAGATAAAATTTCGTCGAAATTTTTCGTATATTTTACTCCGAGCTTCGTGGCCTTCTCAGGCTCGATATAGGGATCATAGGCGATGACGTTCATCCCAAACGCAAGCGCGCGAACCCCCACGCGCGAACCGATATTTCCAAAGCCGATGATGCCGAGGCTCTTTTTATAAAGTTCGGTGCCGTACCATTTCTCGCGCTTCCAAATTCTATTAATTTTAAGATCGTTGCAAGAATTTACATATTTGCGCGCCGCATTCAGCAGATGGCACATGGTCATTTCGACCGCGGCGATGGTGTTTGCCGTAGGTACGTTCATCAAAATAATGCCGCGCTTGGAGCAGCCGTCGATATCGCAGTTATCTACACCCACACCCGCACGCACGATCGCTTTTAGCTTGGTACCGGCATTTAGAAATTTCTCATCCACCGCCGTAGAGCTTCTGGTGATCGCAACATCCGCATCACCTAAAATTCCATAAAGCTCGCTCTTGGGCACGTTCGTAGCGTCGATTACTTTAACGTCCGATTCTTGCTTAATCAGATCAAAACCGATTTTGTGGATTGCGTCGCAGACTATGATAGTTTTCATTAAATTTAACCTTTTGAAGTAGGTCCGCAAGGCGAGGATGCCTTGCGGGAGGAATTATTTATTTAGTTGATCTTTGATTAGATCCCCTAGGCTTTGCTTTTCGTCGTCGTTGCTATTGATCTCGTTTAGCACCTCGCGCTCCTTCTGATGAGCCAGCCTGCGCACGCTTAGGCGGATTCTATTTTTCTTCTCGTCGATGAAGGCGATCGCAGCCTCGATCTCGTCGCCCACTTTTAGGCTATCTACGCTTACGTTGCCAAGATCTTCCTTACGGATAAGCGCGTCTATACCGCCTCCAAGCTCGACGAAAATTCCAAACTCTTTAATATCGCGGATCTTGCCTTTTACGACATCGCCTTGATTGTGACTCTTGGCATAATCGCTAATAGGGCTATCGCCGAGCTCTTTGTGGTTTAGAGAAATTTTTTGAGTATCTTTGTCGATCTTGATGATCTTAACCTCGATCTCGTCGCCTACTTTGAATAAATTTTTGCACTTCTCGCCGCGATCCCATGAAGCGTCTTCATTATGCAAAAGCCCCTCTACGCCGTCGATCCTCACAAACGCACCAAAATTTGTAATTGTAGTGACGCTGCCTTTTAGCACATCGCCCACTTTATGCTTAGCAACGAACTCGTCAAAAGGCTTAGTGAGTAAATTTTTAAGGCTCACGCGCAATCTGCGCTCGCTAGGGTTAATCTCTACGACCTCGACGTCAAGCTCCTCGCCCTCGCTGATGAAATCTTTCGGATTTTTGATATTTTTATCCCACGAAATTTCGCTGATATGCAAAAAGCCCTCGATGTCGTTGCCAAGATCTACAAACGCGCCATAAGGCTCGATATTGCTTACTTTTACGCGGATAGTATCGCCCACTTCCAGGCTATCTTTAATCTCGTTCCAAGGATCGGGCATCGCTTCTTTGATCGAAAGAGAGAGATGCTTTTTATCGTTATCGTATTTGATAACCTTAACCGGAACCTTATCGCCCTCTTTGTAGAGCGAGCTCGGATTTACCGGGCCTTTGTATGAAATTTCGCTGTAGTGCACGAGTCCGTCCACGCCGCCTACGTCTACGAACATACCGTAGGTGGTAATCTTTTTGACGACGCCTTCGATGATGCCCTCGGTAGCGATTACTTTCTCGATCGCCTCTTTGCTTGCTTTGCGATCCTCATCAAGTAGCTTCTTACGCGATACTACGATGCTTTGTTCGTCTCTATCAACTTTAATGATCTTTACCTTGAAATTTTTACCGACGGCGCCATTGGGGTTTTTAAGCGCACTTTGCGAGCGAGGCATAAAAAATTCTACGTCGTCTGCGTTAGCGCAAACGAAACCGCCCTTATTAAACGATAGAATTTTAACGTCATAGACATTCTCTGCGCTTTCATCATAGGAGTCGATGAACGCCTTTACTTTTTCCTTCTTTAGAGCCTTTTTATACGATACGACCGGGCGACCGCCTCTGCTTCCGATAATAGCGACTTTGATGTCATCTCCTACATTAACCTGCGGGTTTCCTTGATCGTCGCTCACCTCGGCGGCATCTAAAATGCCCTCCGACTTCCTGCCTACGTCTATGAAAACCTCGCCGTCCTTAAGGGCGATAACCTTACCTGTGACGACCTCGTCGCGAGACTTCCCGGCGTCATACTCCTCTAACAATGTCGCAAAATCTTCCTCTGCGTGGTTTTGAACCTTCTCGTTCACCTCAGCCATATGCTTCCTTTAAATTTATTTGTGCTTTTTTGAAAAGAACTAAAATGCGCGATTCTAGCTAAAATTTGCTTTCGATTTGATAAATTTCTAAGAGTAAATTTGATAAGAGGGCTTATAAATTCTGCGTTAGACTTTCGATCCGAGCTACTACTTTTTTGATGATCCAATCGGGCGTGCTGGCTCCTGCGGAGATGCCGCAGAGGCTTTTGTTTTCAAACCACGAGCGCTCAAGCTCGCTTTCGTTTTCTATAAGGTAGCTGTCTTTGCAAAAATTTTGTGAAATTAAAAAAAGCTGTTTGGTGTTGGAGGAATTTTTCCCGCCTACGATTATCATTACGTCGGCCTTTTGTGATAGGCTTTTCACGGCCTCTTGATTTTCCAGCGTCGCATTGCAAATCGTATTAAAAATTCTCAGCTCCCTCGCACGCTGCATCAAAAAATCCGCGATTTTGGTAAAGCTTTCTATCTTTTTCGTAGTCTGCGAAACGAGCGCGACGCGAGTCCCGAGCTTGATTTGTAGTAGCTCCGCGGGCTCCAGCACTACGTAAACTCTTCCTTTGGCGTATGATTTCACACCCTTTACCTCGGGATGATTTTTATCGCCGAAGATTACGATATCATAGCCCTCCGCGCTCATCTTTTCTACGATCTGCTGCGGCTTAGTCACAAAGGGGCAGGTAGCGTCGATGAGCTGCTTGTTTTGCGCTTTTAGGTTTTGCAGATCGTCCTTTTGGATGCCGTGGGTGCGGATGATGAGCTTTTGCTCGTCCTTGATCTCATTAACGCCTTCTAAGGTTTTGACGCCGAAATTTTGCCTTAGCCTGTTGATCTCTTCGGCGTTATGTATCAGTTCGCCGATCGTAGCGGCCTCGCCGGCGCTTTCTGCGATCTTGATCGCACGCTTGACGCCAAAGCAAAAGCCGTAGCTTTTCGCCATCTCAATCTTCAACGCCGGCTCCGATCTGTTTTAAAATCGCGGCAAAATTCGGAAACGACGTCGCGATACAATCGCTATCTTCGATGATCATCCCCGATCTTAAACCCAAAATCGCAAAGCTCATCGCGATGCGGTGATCGCCGCACGGCGTGATGATAGCCGCGTTCGCCTCGCCGCCTTCAATCTGCCAGCCGTCCTGCAGCTCGCGCGCCTTAATACCGCAAGCGCGAAGTCCTTCGCAGGTCACTTTTATGCGGTCGCACTCTTTTACGCGCAGCTCGGCGGCATTTCTAAGCACGCTACTTCCCTGTGCACAGGCAAAAGCGATCGCAAGCGCAGGCGCTTCGTCTATCAGCCAGGAGATGTTTTCGCTCACCTCCACGGCGTGAAGCGGCGCGTAAGCAACCTCTATATCGCCGATCTGCTCGTAAATTTCGCTTGTTTTGTGAAATTTTACCTCGGCGCCCATACGTTTTAAAATTTCATACGCCTCTATGCGGGTTTTGTTTAACAGCATATTTTTTAGCACTATGCGCGAGCCCGGGGTTATCGCTGCGGCGACCGCGAAGAAAAACGCCGAGCTAGGGTCGTTTGGGATAAAAATTTCAAGCGGTTTAAGCGGCGAGCTAAGCGGCGCGACTTCGATCGCAAGTCCGTTTCGCGAAATTTGCGCGCCCATCGCTTTTAACATCCGCTCGCTGTGATCGCGGCTAAGCTCGGGCTCGCTAAACCTGCACCCGCTGCCGCGCAAGGCCGCTAAAATCAGAGCGGTCTTAACCTGCGCGGACGCAATCTTACTCGCGTATTCAAAATACCCGAGCTTCTGCCCTAGCACCGCAATCGGCGCCTTTTCGCCGCTTGCTCGTCCGTAAATTTTAGCGCCTACTTTGCAAAGCGGATCCGCAACGCGCCTCATCGGGCGCTCGCTTAGATACCGATCGCCGCATAGCACGAAAAAGCCCTCGCACCCCGCCAAAAAGCCCATAAATAGCCGCATAGCGGTGCCTGAGTTGCCGCAATCAAGCGGGACGTTAGGCTCTTTGATAACCTCCGGCGGAGTGATCAGAATTTCGCCCTCTACGCGCTGTACGCTAGCGCCCAAAAGCTCCACGATCTTTAGCGTATTTAGCGTATCCTCGGCGGCTAGATAGTTTGAAATTTTACTCGTTCCCTCCGCTAGCAGCGAAAAGATCGCCGCACGGTGCGAGATCGATTTATCCGCGGCGATATTTGAAATCTCCGCCCGCAAAGGGCCCGCTTGCGCAAAAATCCTCATCGCAACCCAAGTCCCAGCTCGCTGCTAAGCGCGGCTAAAATTTTATCGGTAAAGCCCGCCACTTCCTCGTCGCAGAGCGTTTTTTGAAGGTCTTGAAATACAAGTCTGATCGTCAGGCTCTTTGAATCACCCAGGCTTTCGTCGCTATAAAGATCGCTTGGGATAAATTCCTTTAGCGCCTCTATTTTAAGGGCGTCTATACACTGCTTAATCTGCTCGAAGCGCATTCCGCTCGGCACCAAAATGCTTAGATCGCGCGATACGCTAGGGAACTTCGAATAAACGTCCGCTACGATATTTTTAAATTTAAGCTTGGAAAAATCGATCTCGCACAGATAGCTTTTATCCAGATCGCGCCCCGCCTCTACGGCGTAATCCACGCGCCCGATAAAGCCCACTATCTCGCCGCCTTGCTCGATCTGAGCTTGCTCGAATTCGCTTAAAAATTTCAAATTTTCGCTAGGCAGCCTGACATTAAATTTACCGATGACGCTTTGGATTAAATTTGCAAAATACAAAAAATCCACTGCGGCAGGTTTTGCGCCGGCAGCGATAGAGGGCTCCGCCTTTAGTCCGCTAGCGATAAAGCCCAGTCTTAGACTCTGTTTGCCGTCCGCATCAAACACCTCTCCTAGCTCAAAAAGCTTGACGCTTCTGCGAGAATTCTTTAAATTTCGCTCAGCAGATTCCAGCAGATGATTAATCAGCGTCGGTCTTAGCGCGTCCAGCTCGCCGTTTATCGGATTTAAAATTTTAACCTTGCACGGCGCAAAGCCTAAATTTTGCAGAGCCTTTCCGTCGTCAAATACATAATGCACGCACTCGAAAAATCCCACTGCTGCCGCCTTGCTGCGAAGCTTGCGCCCGTTTTGTAAATTTACGTAGGTATCGTTTAGGCGGTTTTTTTCGTAGAAGCTTAGCGGCGCGGCGGCGATATTGTCGATGCCCACGATACGCACGATCTCCTCGCACACGTCGTGAGAATTTACGATATCGTGGCGGAAAGGCGGCACCTTGGCGGTGATTAGATCGGCTTCGACGCCCACATCAAAGCCCAGCCTTTTTAAAATTTTTACGATCTTGTCGCGTGGAATTTGCGCGCCGATCATTGAGTTTATCTCTTTTTCGCTAAAGCCCACGATAAGCGGCTCCAAAGCGTTTGAAATCTTTTGTGTGCCCGCATATAGGCTCACGGCTTTATTTTTAAGTAGCAATCTAAATAGCAGATCTAGCCCCAGCCTAAGCTTTGGCTCGCTGCCTCTACTTGAGCGATACACGTGCTCGTCGCCTTTTAGGCCTTTGTTTTCGTTTACTGCTTTGGCGATAATTAGTGGCGCGGTGTAGTTTGCCTCTAATAGCACCACTTTGCTACTGCAACACGCCTTTAGCTCCGCATCTTGGCAAATCCCTGCTACACTAAGCAATCTCTTGCCTGCATAAACGCCGAACTCGCCATTTGGCATAGGCTTTATGTCAAGCGCTACCTTGCCATCTGTGGAAGCGATCTTTTCAAAATCATAAGCGCGCAGTAACACTCCGGTAGAGTGAGTAGCGTAGTTGATGAAATTTTGCACCGCGCAGCTTTGCAAAATACCAACGCTTGCAAGACGCAAGGTCTGCTTTAAATTTAACTTCAGCTCGCCTTTGATCTCATAAGCTCGAAAAGCAAATTTAGCGCTTACCTCATCGCTTGCACGTACGCTTAAAATTCTACCGATACCAGGCGCTCCGTCGGCATCTTCAAACTCGTGCTTTTCCTTTAGCGGCAAATCAAGCGCTGCGCTTAGATCGCGCGCTATGCCTAAGATGCTAAGGCAGTCGCCGCGATTAGCGGTAAGCTCGATCTCGATAAGATCGTCGTTAAAAATTTCATACTCGCGCAGCTCCTTGCCCAGCACGAGCTCGCCGATACTGCTATCAAGTACCATAATGCCGTCATTCGTCTTGGCAAGCCCAAGCTCGGTTGCAGAGCAAATCATGCCAAAGCTCTCCACGCCGCGAAGTTTGGCAGGCTTTATCTCAAGACCGCTAGGTAGCACGGCGCCGACGAGGCTAACCGCGACATATTGCCCTGCCTCAACATTTTTCGCGCCGCAGACGATCTGCAAGCTCTGCTTACCGATATCAACCTCGCAGACATTGAGATGATCAGAATTCTCGTGACGACGCTTGCTTTTTACGAGCCCTACTACGACGCCTTTAGGAAGCGAAATTTTATCGTGAGCGTCAACCTCAAGACCGATGGAATTTAGCGTAGAAAGCAGCCTTTCGCTTGAAATTTCGCTTATGTCGATCCACTCCTGCAACCAATTTCTCGTTATTATCATTTAAACTGCTCCAATAATCTAATATCGCCTTCAA
>NZ_CALKTT010000006.1 GCF_937997535.1 uncultured Campylobacter sp. | reverse complement strand
TGGGGCGGATATCACGCGTATTTTGCCGATCCGGACGGATACTACTGGGAGGTGGTTTGGGGCCCGGTTTTAAATTTGACGAGGATGGGCTGCTCAAATTTTAGATCAAAATTTTGCGGCTGAGGCCTGTTCGGAGGCGCTGAAGCCTTTGGCCTAAGCGCGTAAAATTTAAACTCAAAATTTTATTGCAAA
Source organism: uncultured Campylobacter sp. (assembly GCF_937997535.1). Taxonomy (GTDB): domain Bacteria; phylum Campylobacterota; class Campylobacteria; order Campylobacterales; family Campylobacteraceae; genus Campylobacter_B. The sequence continues at coordinate 30,918 of NZ_CALKTT010000006.1, read as the reverse complement.
TCATCGGACGGGTTTCTTGTGGCTCGTATAATTTGCGGCACTGTTTTTTCGTGCTTTTCTCTAAACATCAAGCGAAATTTTACTTTTCTATATGATCTGCGGCACAGATTTTGCGCGAGGCTAAAATTTACTCGCACCCCTGTCGCGCTGTTTTACTCGCGCTCGCGGTACCGCTTTGCTCGCATCGCATGCCGCTACACAAAGCAAGAAAGTGGATATTTTGCGGCACTTTTGTCCGTGAGCGCGGCAAGGAAAATAGCGATAAGCTCCTCGAAGTTTTGCGCGATGACCAGGGCATCCTCATATATCGGTTCCGCGCCGAATACGATCTTGCCCGCGTCTGCGCCCTGCGTGAGGGTGTCCGCGAAGCAGCGCTCGCCCCTGACTGAAAACAAAAACGGCAAGCACCCACTCCAAAACGCGCTCACGGCGGCTCTTTCCGCATCGTTAGCCGCGCACTCCAGGCTGTCTTTTTCAAAATCTTCGTAGCAAAATTCCGCTTCGTCCGCGTTTGGCGACGCATAATCTCTAGCGGATACGAACCAAACGGCGTCCGCAGCGTCGCTCAAAATTTCAAAAGAGCAAACAAAGTGGTAAAAATCTTCGCTTAAATTTTTAAATCTGCCGCCTAAAAATTCGCTTTGCGGCGGGCAAATTTCATTTCTGCGCCGTATCTGCCAGCCGTTTTGCGCCAGCGCGTCTATAAGTTCGTCAAAAACCATCTCGCCTCCCGTAATTTGGCGCCGATTATAGCATTTTGCTCGGCGCAGCGGTTAAATGCGGCTAAATTTATAAAATTTTGCCTGCCCGCCGCGCATAAAAAGAGAAATTTTACGCGAAATTTTACAAATTCTGCTAAAAATAAAATGACGTTTCCAAATCACCGCTAAATTTGGGCTCAGCGGAAGGCGTAAGCCGCAAATGAAAAACGGGCGTATCGCCGAGGGGAGCGGGCGCACCGCTAAAATTTGCGCCTCGGTATCCGCTTAAAATTTCCAAGCGGTACCGACCGCGCTTTACGCGAAAACTCAGGCTGTTTTGCTCGCTAATGCAGCTCATATCTTTAAAATAGCCGATGCCTGCGATTTTTAGCGTGCCCGAGGAGTGAAAGACCCAGCCGCGAGAGATGATTTTTGCTTCGTCTTGTGCGAATATCTCCTCACTCGCCTCGCCCACGGTAACCGCAAAATCGTAATAATCGCTGCGGACGCCCGATATCGGCACCGCGACCCCCTCTCTTGTGACCGCGTCGCCGTGTTCGGTCTGCGTGAAATAGGCAAGAACGTCGTCGCTTGCAAGCCCGTGCTTATCCAGATAGTGCGCGAGCAGCGCGAGGACCCTTTATCACGAAGCCGCCCAGCTCGGAGAAAATTTGCCTTTTCATTCGCACCTTTCTTTAATCGCCGTGCGCGTCGTACGCAGAAATTTTACCGCTCATTTGCCCTCTTTGTTTTTGTTTTGTAGCGCCGATGAAATTTTATCACAGTGCCCGCAGTAAGGATAAAATTTTATCCTTGCGATCGTGCCGCAGATGAAATTTAAACCCCATTTCGCGCTCAAATTTACAGCCCGCGGTTTTTGCCGTCCATACCTTGGCATTTATCTACGAGCCAGCGCCCGTCCTTACACACGAGCAGGAAGCGGCGCGCAAAGCCGTGTTCATCCTTGGCGTAGATGTAAATTTTATTTTTGCTCTCGCATTCGGCGTCCGTTAGCTCGTACCCGCCGTAGGTGCCGCCCTCCATCATCGAAAACGAAATGCCCTCGGGGCGGAAGCCGCTGCGCCTAACGGGCGTGCAGTAGCGCGCAAATAGCTCCTCGCATCTGCGCTGCACCTCGCCGTCATCCGCGTCATCAATTCGCGATGTAGCGAATTTTTCCCATTCGCTCATCGCCGCGAAAAACGCGAGCAGCGCATCGCGCGCCGCCGCCAGGTCATCTGGATCAAGCTTCTTTTTGCTCTTTGCGACGTCTCTTTGCGCCTGCTCAAACTCCGCAATTTGTTCCTTGCTAAAGCGCCCGCCGTCTAGATAAAACTGGATTTTCGTATCCGCCGCGGCTAGCAGCCCCGCAAAGCTCGCGTGCGAATTGATCAGGCGCAGCGATTTTAGCCTCGGGATTTGCACGATCGCTTTTAGCCCCTCATCCGTGATGCTGACGTTTTCGATACCGATGTGTTCGAGCTTAGCGTGTTCCGCAAAGTATCTAAAGCCCTCGCCGCTTATCTTATCGCTATCTTGCAGAAACAGATACGCAAGCTTCGGTAGCGTGGCTAGATGCTGCAGCGCCGCATCCGTAATCGCCGTAGCTATAAAGCCCATATTTACGAGGCTTTTTACCTCGCAGATGCGGCGCACCATCTCATCGGTGAGTGCTACGTTTTCGTAGTGATGGCCTTTGCAGTAGCGCTCGCTAACCGCGTCCAAAGCTTCCTGCATCGTGATCTGCCTCATCAGCTATCCTTTAAAATTTGATTTTAAAATTTTAGTGAAATTTTACGATTTACGCAAGGCGCTGAAATTTATAGCGCGAATTTTATCTCGCGTCGTGCGATTAAATTTTGCGGCAATAGCGCGGTTGAAATATACTTTCGTCGTTGAAATTCGGCACAGAATTTCGGCAACACTTTTTAAATTTAGCTCGCCGCGCAAAGCGGGCGAGCGGAAAAGACGTCTTCACGATTAAATTTTACGCATCATTTTTCGCGGCGACGCTTTTCTTCGATGCCGCTTTGTCCTTGCCTGCGCGCTAGCTCGTCAAGTAGGGCGTCCGGGTGGATATTGTGCGCCGCAAGCGCGAGCAGAAGGTGAAATAAAAGATCCGCTCCCTCGTAAATCACGTCGTATCGTGGCTCGTCCGCTCTGTGCTCTCCAAAGCCCTCGCGCGCGATGTCTGCGTAAAGCTCGCTACGCGAGAGGTCCTTGCACGCCAGCGCGAACTCGCACGCTTCTTCGGCGATCTTTTTGAGATAGGCGTTTTCGCCCCTCGCGTAGAGCGAGGCGACATAGGATAGCGCGGACTCGCCGTTTAGCTTGCGATCCAAGCAGACGTGATAAATTTTGTCCAAAATGCCGTACGGGCTTTTTTCTGCGGAGTTTTTGAGCGTAGAATTTTGCGAGACGGCGTCTAAATTTTGCTCGCTACGCTCTGCGGCGGAATTTGTGAGAGTGGAATTTACCGCCGTAAAATTTTGCATTGCGGAATTTTTTGCATCGCAAGCGCTCGGAGTCCCCACATTTTCGCTGCATTTTTGCAGCGAAATCTCTTTGAAAAAACAGCTTCGCGAGCCCGTGTGGCAGGCGAATCCGCCGCATTGCTCGACTTTAAGTAGCAATGTATCGTTGTCGCAGTCCAAAAACGCCTCTTGCACAAGCTGAACGTGTCCGCTGCTCTCGCCCTTTTTCCAGATGCGCCCCTTGCTGCGCGAGAAGTAGTGCGCGTAGCCGGTGCTCAGAGTTAAATTTAATGCCTCTTCGTTCATATACGCGAGCATCAAAACCGTGCCGTCACCCGCATCCTGCACGATCGCGGGGAGCAGCCCGCCGAGTTTTTGCCAATCTACCTTCATCTTTGATCCTTAGTTTGCGAAGTCGCGCACGCTTTAAATTTTGCCGCCACACGCGGAATTTGAGTTATTGAAATTTACGAAGCGCTGAGCTCTCGTAAATTTAAAGAGCAAGCCTGGCGGCTAAATTTTAATCGGTCGCCAGGTTTAAGCCGCTACGGGCGCGAGCTCTGTTTATCACAAGCTTTCACGCTTGCCGCTAAGCTTAACTCGCAAAATCGCAAGTTAAATTTATGTGCCCAAAGCAGCTTGCTATTAAATTTAGTTCGCGAAATCGGGGCGTATAACCCGCCTGAAATTTTAATGTTCCCGCTCGATGGCGCTTTGCTTTGCCTTGTCTTTCGTATCGACCCAGATATTAGGCACCGCGCCGCCCGGCGTTAGGAAAATTTTTGCGTCGCCGTTTTCGCGCAACGCCTCGTTAAATTTAGCCTGCGTCTCGATCTGCTTGAGGCTTAAAAGATTTGCGTCCAAGCTCTTTGCGATCTCTTTGTTAGCGTAGGCTTGCGCGTCGGCTTCGATCTTGGCGGCATCGGCACGACCTTGAGCCTCGATTTTGACGGCGTCTGCGTTACCTTTGGCAAGAGCAGCCCTTTTAAGCGCCTCTTGATTTGCGCGCTCGACCTCGTATTTGGTGCGCTCAGCCTCCTGTTTGGCGATCTGCACGCGCTCGATCTGCTCCTTTACCTTTGCGGGCAGAATAATCTCGCGAAGCTGCACGGCTAGCAGATCCACTGGCGAATTCGGCAGCGATTCGATATTTTTGCGGATGCCGTCGTCGATCGCTTTAGCGATCTTGTCGCGTTTGGTAGGCAGCTCCTCGGCGGCATAGTTGCCGATGACGCTACGCACGACGTCCTTTACGCGCGGATCGATGATCTTATCCTCCCACAAAAAGCCCCACTCGGCGATCGTGTTGGGCGCCGTGGCTTCATTGAGCCTGTATTGCACGGTGATGTCGATGCTGACGGGCAAATTTCGCGAGTCTAGCACCGAGAGCGAGTTTTTGCTGATGATACCGCCCGCGGTGCCGCTTTTAGTAGCGATACCCGCGCTCATATCTTCGCTGCTGGTGTAGTTGATGATACGCGTGCGAGTATCTACGACGAATACGTCCTGTATGAACGGCACGAAAAAGTGAAGTCCCGCGCCAAGAGGCGTCGGATCGTATTTACCTAAATTTGACTTGATCCCCACTTCGCCCGATTGGATCGTGACGAAGGGCTTTGCAATCACGAGCAGCGCGATTAGCGCGATTATCACGTAAAGCACGCCGCTAAACTTGCCTATCCCTCCAAAATTAGGAATTTTAAAATTTAAATTCCCGCCTTTTTTGTCGCTGTTTTTCTTATTAAAATAATCATTCAAATCCGCTGGCATGCGCGTCCTTATTTAACGTATGTGAGCCAGTGCTCAAATTTGGGGTCTTTGCCCGTGACTACCGCGAAATATGCCTTTTGCAAGCGGCTCGTGATCTCGCCCATCTCGCCCTTGCCGATGATCCTGCCGTCGATGTTGCTAATCGGCGTGACCTCCGCGGCGGTACCCGTAAAAAACGCCTCGTCCGCGGCATAGAGCTGATCGCGAGCGATACGCTCTCTGCGGACTTCGTAGCCCAGGCTGCGCGCGATTTCGATGACTGAGTTTTGAGTGATGCTCTCTAAGCTGGTATCGTTCGGCGGAGTGATGATGAGCCCATCTTTTACGATAAATAGGCACTCGCCCGGCCCCTCCGCGACGAAACCTTGCGGATCGAGCAGTATCGCCTCATCGTATCCCGCATCGACCGCCTCAAAATTTGCCATCTGCGAGTTGAAATAATTCGCGCTCGCCTTGGCTTTTGCCATCATCGAAAATTGCGCCGGCTTCATCCACGATGAAATTTTGGCTTTGATCCCTTTGCGTAGCGCCTCTTCGCCCATATACGCGCCCCATTGCCACGCTGCGACGATGACATTTACCGGGCAGTTCGTAGACGAAACGCCCATCGAGCCGTAGCCGAAGTACGCTAGCGGGCGGATATAAACGGTATGATCGAAGCGGTTTTTTGCGACGACGTCGATCTGGGCCTGACGAAGCTGCTCGAAGCTAAACGGAAGCTTGATCAGGCAGAGTTTTGCCGAAATTTCAAGTCTGCGAGTGTGCTCGTCCAGGCGAAAAATCGCGTAGCCTTTGTCGGTCTTATAAGCGCGTACGCCCTCAAATACGGCGTTTCCGTAGTGCAAAGAGTGCGTCAAAACGTGAGTAGTAGCCTCCGCCCATGGGATTAGTTTGCCGTCTTTCCAGATGAGTTCGGCCTCTTGAATTTGTGCCATTTTTTGATCCTTTTGTTTAAAATTTAATCTGCGATTTTAGCTAAAACAATATTAATTTCTAAGAAATTTAAAAGCGGTTGAAATTTGGTGCTATTTTAAGACGCGCAACGAGTCGTGAGTTTAAATTTGGCCCGCAACTCTGTGCAGATGGCATTAAAATTCCACGAATGAAAGCCCGATGCCGATCTTATTGACGCTGCGTTTGTAATCCGCGAGGCTCTCGCCATAGCCGTTAAAGTAGCGCAGATAGCCGTAAAATCCGCTATTAAAGATCGGAAAGCTGTAGTTTAGCTCGATCGCGCCGCGGTTGCTGCCGTCAAAATGTAGGTTGTTTCGCCACAGAGCGCTAAGTCGCTGCTTGCCGAAGGTGTATGACGCGCGCAGATCGCCGTAGCCCATATAATCCGCGATGTCCTCGTTCGTGCGGTCCAACCAAAACGCATACCAGGCTCTGGGGGTGATCGAAAATCCGTCCGCACTCCACGTGCTTTGCGCGTAGAGCCTATTCCACGAGCGCGATTCCTCGCCGCCCTTGCCGTTTGATTCGTGCATGGCGCCTATCTTTAGCTCGTCCGCAAACGGCACCGGCGCGCTAACGTATAGCTCGGGACGATAGTTGCTCTCGCGGAAAGGGGCGCTATCCTGCGTGATCTGCCACCAGGAATTTTGCGCGTAAGCGAATGAAATTTTCTCTCCAAGTCCCAGCGCGTCGTAGGCAATCGGGCGCTCGAAGCTAAACTCAAAATGCAGCTCATCCGCCTTGCGATCGGGTTTTTTGCTAAAATCGTGAGTAAAGAGCATATAGATCGGCTCATAATATTTAAGCCCCAAAAATCCAAAATTTCGACCATTTTGATCGCCTTGCGGCGCGGAATTTGACGCAGTGGAATTTTGCGAAAGCGAGGCGGAATTTGATGATGCTAAATTTGACGCAGAGTCTGATGCGGCCGAGTTTGCGTCTGCGAAATTTGACGAAGTGGAATTTGGCGCGACAGGTTTCGGCGCGGCGGAATTTTGTGCGACAGAGTTTTGCCGCGGCGCAAAGCTTAAAACGGCGGTATCATCGTGCGCAGCGCGGTTTTCTGCGGACGAGGTAGAATTTTTTGCTGAATTTCGTCGCGACTTTTCGCCGCTTTCCGCTAGAGTTGCCGCGGCGATCTTTTTGTAATAGATCATCGCGTTTTTGTAATCGCCCTTGGCCTCATATTCGCTAGCCTTTGCGTATAGTTCGGAGAGATCTTGTGCGGCTAGGCCCATGGCGCAAAACGCGAATGCTAAAGCTTTAAATTTCATCTACGCCCTTTAAATCGTTTTGATAATTTATATTTAAAAACTGCTCTTTGTTTTTGAAATTTAACACTTTGGAATTTGCAGATCCGATGAGCGCGCCGATCTTATGCTCTTTCGCGCGGTAGAGCTCAAGCGCGCGCGGCGCAAGAGCTGCGTCAAAAAATCCGCATAGGCTGTGCCTATGCGCTTTGTCGCCCGCCACGCAAATTTGCCCCTCCTGCTCGCTAAGAGCGCGAATGGTGGAAATTTCTACAAATGGCATATCGGCGGGGATGATAAAAATGCGCTCGCCGCTAAAGGGCTTTAGCGCCGAATACAGCGCGCCCATCGGCGAAAATTCCTCAAATTCGTCGTAGATCATAGGAAGCGGCGGGTTAAATTTAGAGCTTTTGGCGCAGGCGAAAACCCGCTCAAACTCGCCTCTTAAGCGCGAGAAAAGAAAGTGCGTCATGCTGGGATGCCCGCGAAATGGAAACAGCGTTTTGTCGCTGCCGAAACGCGAGCTTTTGCCGCCACAGAGAATGACGCAGGTTTTCATCGCGGCGAAATTTTAAATTTGAAAGTAAAATTTACAAAAAGCGCGGGCATATCAGTCTTTTTGCATATATTTGGCTTTGCCAAGGGCGTTGTTTGCGATGAACTGATAAAGGCTCGGCGCCTGAAGCTTGGCTAGCTCGGGGTATTTGGCTTTAAGCGTCTTCCAGATATCATAGACTCGCATACCGCTTGCGTAAAGCTTCATAATCTCGCTAAAATGCGGATCGTAAAGGCTCGGCTTTTTATACAGCGAGAGTTTGCGGTCGGTATCCAGCACTGCATTTGCCTCGATAAAAGCGGCAAGATCGCGCTCGCTTACTTTTGCGAAATCTTTTTCGTAGTGAGATTTCATATACTTTAAAATTTCTTTATTGCTAATGCCTTGGAAGTGCATTTTCTTGATTTCGAAGCGATATGCGTATAAGAAGTCCTCGCTTTTTTTGGCAGTTGCGCGAAGTCTTGTTTTTTCATCTTTGAACGTCACGGAGATGAAGTGCGTAAGCCCGGGCGCAGTAACGGCGTTTTTGAACGCTTCATCCTCCTCGCCGATCTTTTTTAGGATCGCCTTGACGGTGTAGCCCTCGGCGATAAGGTTTGAAATTTTATCTTTATAAGGTTTGTAGTCGAATCGCACGCGCCTAAAGCCCGTCTCGACACTGATTTTTTTATAGATTCTCGCATGCTCTCTAGATGTAAAATATCTCGATTTCAGCCCTTTGCGGAGTTGTTCGGCAACCGCGGTAAAATCGTCATAATCGGCGATAGACGCGATTAATTCCTTTTCGTTTACGACCCTGCCGTTAACGACCGCGATGGTAATGACCTTCATATTTTCTCCTTTGATTGGGCACAATTCTAACTTAAAACTATAAACTCAAATTTAATTATTTATTATCAAGGATTGCGGAGGATTTGCGTTTGCGAGGCAGAATTTTACGCGCTAAAATTTAGTATTTTGATTGATTTTTATATCTTTTTGTGCTTGTTCTCACGCCGCTTTTTTATACTTTTTTGTGTAGAGATGAAGCGGGTTTGCAGATATAAATTTTACCCGCAAACTTTAACTAAATTGCCAGCGCAAGTTAGCTTTTTTTAAACGAAAAAAGCTTTTTGATCTTCGTAAGCCCAAGCTTCATGCCGCTATATTTCATCATCTTAGCCATATTTACCCACATTTCACGCTCGTAGCATGGATGCGGGCAGTGGTGACAGCGTGGCTTTTCGGTATGCGGGCAGGCACGCAGGCGCGCGTAAGCATAGCGTAGCATTCGCTCGCAGTCGCTACAGAGATGAAAGTGCGTTTGCACAAGCCCCTTATCGTCTTTGTAGTCATGAAGCACGGCACCGTCTTTTTTAGGCGCATCCGCATGCTTGCCATCGCAGTAAATTTGGATAAATTTCGTCACCGTATTTACTTCGTAAATAAATTTTTCGCTCGTCATATTTGATCCTTTTGGGCGGATTTTATCTAAAAGAGACAAAAATACTCTTGAGCGCGCTCAAGCTAGAATTTATTGAATTTTAAAATTTCGCGGAATTTCGCTTTATCTTTCGACCTTGTTGCTTAATAGAGTCGCGATGAAGCGTGTTTTGTCATTTGAGGCAAGCGCGATTTGCAAGCTCATCGTAAGCGGCACGGCCAAAAATAGCCCGCCGATACCAAGCACGAAGCCCCACAGTAGTAGTCCTGCAAGCACGCTGATCGTTGAAAGCCCAAGCCCTTGCCCTAAAAATCGTGGCTCGATGATATTTCCGATCGCTACGTTTACTACTAAATAGATTGCGATAGTCCAGATGCTAGAGCTTATATCCATCGTAGCTAGCGTCACGAAAAGCGTCGGAAAGACCGCTACGATCGAGCCAATGGTGGGGATGAAATTTAGCACGAAAGCTAAAATCCCCCATAGCGCAGCATATGGGACGCCAAGCGTCCACAGCCCGAGTCCGATGAGCGCGCCGGTGCAAGCTGAAGCGATAGTTTTGATTAGCAGATATTTTTTGAGGCTGGAGGCAAATTTCTTCACGAAAGTATGCGTAGCGCGGCTACTTTGCGAAAAATAGCGGATTTTTTCGTCGATCACGGAGCTTTCAAAGACCATAAATGAAACCATTATAAAAATGAAAAATCCCGTCGAGACTATCGAGCCTGTTTTGCGCAGTAGCGCAGATAGCTGTGCGGCGGCTTCGCTCGGATCGATGCCCAGGCTTGCGGCGTTAAGCTCTATGCCGAATCGAGAGAGCTTTGCGCTCACGCCTCCTAGCACCTCTTCAAATTTTGCTTGAAGCTCGGGCAGGCGCGCTGAAAATTCCTTGATCGCATCAAAGATGACTGCGCCGAAAAACACTATAATCGCTACGAAAGCAAAAGTGATGATGAGGAAGCTAAAAACACGCCCGACGCGGATCTTTTGGACGTAAAGCACCAGTGGCGATACAAGCACCGTGATGAAAATAGCTAACAAAAATGGCACGACGATAGCCTGCGCGGCTTTAAGACCAGCCAGGATGATTACGACGCAAGCAACCGACATCAAGGACATTTGAAGCTTCAAGGATTCTCCTAAATTTGACATTTTCGCAGAGCTTTTACGCGAAATTTTGATGAAAGGATTTTAACTAAAATTCCATAAATTTATGACTAAAATTTTATATATCATTTCTTATCCCATAAATTCAGTTCACTTTGAATTTCTGTCTTTATATAATAAGAATTTTCTGTAATACCTGCAAATTTTGCCAATATTTTTGTCTCATCGGAGGAGCTTAAATGTACTGGAAATGATTTTGCTCCATTAGAAAGCAGCCAAATAGTACGTGTTATTCCGTCAGAAAATGAACAAGCGTATTTTTTTTCTTTCACATAATTCTTTTTAAAAAACGGAATACATCTTACTTTTATTGGTACATAATACTCATCAGAATAACAACAAACTCTAGCCAATGGCACAGTATTACCAAGACCCTGTTTAAAGCCCTCTTCTTCCCAACTATATTTGTAATCGTTTCGCCAACCATCTTCCCTTTTATTGCTTATTTCTTTATCTACATCAATTTTACTATTACGCCATAATTCTAAAGAATTTTATGCTATCAACAAACGCAATACCTCCAGTGTTATTTGTAAATGGGTGGCACATATATACAGATTTTTGGTTTTTAATTTTTAATTCGAAAATAACACGTTTTTCTTCAACTATAATGTTTATACCAGGAAAACGTTCAAGCTTCATATTACATTCGAATCCTTATAGTCCTATCACACAAAATACCCGCGCGCAGCATCCTTGCCCTCAAAGGGGCTTGCGCTCAGCTCGCTGCCGTCTATGAGCAGGGCGTAGCTGCGCGCGGCGTCCGTTTTGGCGTATGTTAGCGCCAGCCTCGCCGCAAGCTCTCTATCCGCTTCGCTCGCGCCTCTGCTTAGCAGGCTTAGCGCGCCCACGACGTCATCTTTAAATTTTATCTCGCTAAATTTTGGATTTTGCACGGCGGCAAGCTTTTTGTTGTCGCTCTCATCTCGCCCGATTATGAGCTTGGCGCCGCCTGGCAGGCGCAGATGGCGTCCGAATTTTAAAATTTCAGCGTCCGCGGGCGTTTCGATCTTTTCAAATTTTACCGCATCCTTGATCCGCTCGCTGAAGCTCTGCACGGTCAGCAGACAGCCTCCCGCGGGCGTTTCGTAATCCTCAAAGCCAAACTCCGCCGCCAGCTGCATCTGCCTAGCCCGCCCGCGCCCGCTGATATCAAGCAGAGCGTCGCGATCAACCCAGCCCCTGATCTCGGGCGTCGTAGGCGGCAGCAGCTTCGCGCACAGCGGACGCAGGATCAGCCCCTCCTCATCACCGCTAAGCCCTTGTACTTGAGCCAGAGCCTGGGCGCGCTGGCTCATCGGGCGCTGCCCGAGCACCTCGCCAGTGATGATGAAGCTCGCCCCTTCGCTTTGCAGCATCGTAAGCGCGGTCTTAAACATATATCCGTGGCAGTCGATGCAGGGGTTGAAGTACTTGCCGTAGCCGTATTTGGGCTCGAAAAGCACCTGCCGCAGATATTCGCTTCTGATATCGATGCTTTTAAAATCTGCCCCCGCGGCTGCGGCTCTGCGGCGCATGATCTCGCTCTTATCGTCCTTGCCGCTAAATCCGATATCCATATTCAGCGCGAGCACCTCGATGCCTTGCGAGACGATGAGTTTGACCGCGAGCATGGAATCAAGCCCGCCGCTAAAGAGCGCCAATGCCTTCATTTCGTTCCTTTACTTGAGTTGATTGATCTTTTTTTGATACTCCAAGATCCGCTCGATCTTGTCGGGCGCGTCGGAGTTTTTGAGCTTTTGCATTAGCTCTTGCAGGGCGTTGCGGCGTAAAATTTTGCATGCGTCGTTAAAGAGCGCCGCACCGCCGATCGGCAAAATTTCATCGTCCAGCGCAAGCGCACGCAGATTTTCAAGGGCTTCGCTTTCGGCGTTTTGAACATTTTGGATACTTTGAGTTCTTTGGACATTTTGAGCGGCGGCTTCCATCTCGCCTTGATTTGCGCCGATGCTTAAGCTCCGTCTCTCGCCGTTATTTGCATCCTCTTGCTTCTCGCCGCCGTTTGCACCCTGCTGCGCGGAATCTTTTAAATTTACGGCGCCCGTAGAGCCCTGCCCGCTAAAATTTTGCTCGCTAGAGCTCTCACCGCTTTTTAAATTTGCGCTCTCGCTACGGATAAAATTTTCTCCCGCGCCGCCTGCGATGAAATTTTCGCCGGCATTACTATCCGCATTGCCGCCCTCGCCCCCGATGAAATTTTTAAAATTCTCGCCGCTGCGAGCGAAAGCCAAAAACGCCTCGAAAATATCGCCGTGCATGCGAAAATCGCGCTGCTCCAAGCAGCCGAGCCCAAGCTCCGCCATCTCGCTATCAAGCAACATCGATTTTATGATCTGAAGCTCCGCGATCTCCTTGCGGCGCAGTAGCGTCCGCCCGCCCCTAGCCGAAGCGGCAAGCGGCGCAGAGCTCTCGTAGCGCGCCGTGTTTTGCTCGCGAACAAAATTTCCGCCGTTTAAGCTCCCGCTCACACCGCCCCTACCGTCTGCGCCGCGCCCTTCGTAAGAACCGAAATCACGAGAGCCGAAATTCCCGCCCTCGTTAAAATTTCGCCCCTCAAAGCCCGCGCCGAAATTTTTACCGCCGCTTGCTAAATTAAACGAACCCGGCGAGACGTTTAAAATTTGCGCGACCAGGCTCTGATAGGACTCGGCGAGCACGGGGCCGAGCGCTGCGGTAAATTCTTTGATCTCATTTAGCGCAGCCTCTTTTTGCACGGGGCGGGCGAGGTCGTATTTTTTAGCGATTCTTCGGATCAGAAACTCCCCGCTCTCCATGCCGCTAGCATAAATTTGCTCTAGCTCGCGCACCTTGCCCGCGACTATCATATCCGCAGGATCGGCACCGCCGCCGATTATAGCGACGCTTGAGTCGATCTTGTTCAGGCACAAAAGCCGCGCCGATTTCATCGCCGCATTGATGCCCGCAGCGTCGCCGTCGAAGCTAAGCACGACGTTAAGCTCCGCGCGCTTTATAAGCGGCAGATGAGCGGGCGTCAGCGCCGTGCCGAGCACTGCTACGGCGTTGTCGATGCCCGCTTGGTGCAGCATGATGACGTCCATGTAGCCCTCGGTGATGATGAGGGTTTTTTTAGCGATCGCGCTTTTTTTCGCAAGGTCGAATGCGTAGAAAATTTTAGATTTATCAAACAGCGCGCACTGCGGAGAATTGACGTATTTGGCAGGGTTGTCACTTATCGTGCGGCCGCCGAAGCCCACGAGCTTGCTTGCGTGGTTGTAGATCGGAAAGGTGATGCGCTCGATGAAGCTAGCATAAAGCCCGCGCTCGTTTTGCTTCACCGCGCCCGCATTTAGCGCGTCTTGCGGCGGAATTTCTTCGTTTTGCAAAACCCTGATCGTCTGCGCGCTAGCTCCTGCGTATCCAAGGCCGAATTTGCGAATGCTCTGATCGCTTAGGCCGCGATCGTGCAGGTATTTCACGGCGGCAGGATTTTGATAAAGGCAGCTTTGGTAGTAGGCGTTTAAAATCCCGAGCACCTTCTTCTCTTCGCTGCGCTCCTGGACTTTGGCGCCGGTGTATTGCAGCGCGAAATTATACATCCCCGCAAGCTTTTCGACCGCTTCTGGGAAGCTTATCTTTTCGTAATCTTGGATAAATTTAATCGCGTTACCGCCCGCTTTGCACGAAAAACAGTGAAAAATTCCAAGCTTGGAGCTCACGCTCATGCTCGGGTGCGAATCGTCGTGGAAGGGGCAGACGCCCACGAAATTTGCGCCGCTGCGCTTAAGCGGGACATATTTTTCTACGACGTCTACGATATCTACGGTGGCCAGCAGATTTTCTATGCTTTCGTTTTTAATCATAAGCGAAATTATACCCGCACTTTGCTATAATTGCCCTTTATTTTTGCGACGAGGTTTGATTTGGATAATTTTTTCTTAGACGATCGCGACCCGATTTTCGGGCTTATCATGCTGATAAGCATAATCTTGCTAGTGTCGATTCTAAGCTACATTTGGGGAGTTTTTTCTAAAAAAAACGAGAGGCAGAGTTTAGAGAATTTCATCAAAAAATTTGACACCCTAGACGCGCTTAACTCGGAGCACAGACAGCTTTTAGCAAGCCCGCAAATAGACATCCCGACGCTTGGAATTTTAGCTAGCTCTTTCGTCAAAAGCGGCGACTTCGAGCGCGCGATAGAAATTTATCTAATCGCGCTAAGTAAGGCTAGCGGCGGCGTACAGAGGGAGTTTATCCTCACCAATCTCGGTATCGTATATTTCAAAGCGGGCTTTTTGGGGCGCGCCGAAGAGGTGTTTTTGCAGGCGCTGAAGCTGCGCCCGAGAAACAAAGAGGCTCTTACGCATCTTACGGTGATTTATGAGCGGCTGAAGCGCTTTAATGAGGCGCTTGAGGCGCTTGACGCGCTACGCGAACAGGACGCCGAAGTATATGCTCAAAGCCAGTTCGAGCGCGCTCAAATCATCGCAAACGACGCCAATACGCCGTTTAATAAGAAGATCGCTAAAATTTCAAAGCTAAACTTCAAATGCGCGGGGCGGTTCTGTATGGAGCTTTTTATCAAAAACAAAGAGCCTATGGAGGGTTTCGATCGCTTCCCGCCGATCGAGCAGGCGATCGATCTGATCTATGATTTCCCTGCGGCGGTAAACACGCAGGATGCGGAGTATAACGCCCTTTTTTACGCGCTCGGAAAAAGCGATCAAAAGCCGCAGAGCGCGAGTAAAATTTTTGAGATCAACGCGCTTATTGCTATGAAAGACGCGGGCTTTGAGGACGCGAGGCTTAGCTTTAGCTACACCTGCGCGAAGTGCAAAAGCTCGGTGGGGCTCTTCTCGCACCGCTGTCCGGTCTGCTACGAGCTAGGCAGTATGGAGATCAGAGCGCAAATTTCGGAGAAAACCGGTGAAATCGGTCAAACTTTTTAGCGACGGCAGTTGTCTCGGAAACCCTGGAGCGGGCGGCTGGGCTTACATACTGCAATATGGCGACGCGATAAAAAAGGCAAGCGGCGCAGAGGCGATGACGACCAATAATCAAATGGAGCTAACAGCCGCTATAATGGGGCTTAGCGCGCTTAAGCAGCCCTGCCGCGTCGAGCTTTTTACCGACAGCGAATATGTCGTTAAAGCGATAAATTCCTGGCTCGCAAAGTGGGTCGCTACCGATTTTAAGGGCAAAAAAAACGCGGATCTGTGGCGTAGATACCTTGCGGCGGCAGCGCCTCACGAGATCAAAGCCTCCTGGGTCAAGGGGCATGCGGGTCATCCGCAAAATGAGGAGTGCGATGCTATGGCTCGCGCGGCAGCAGAAGCGATAAAGGGCTAAAATTCTGCGGCAAAGCTTGTGGTTGCGCGGATTTGCCCGCGTTTACTTTGCACGCAGAGCCGCCTCGGCGTAAATTTTATCGCCCGAAGCCGGTTTTGACGCTTTCGTTCACGCAATCGAGCTCTTGTATTTGGGGGCAGGCGTGTTTTTGGCGTGGATTGTATGTGCAGCAAGTGGGCTTCGGCGCGGTTTAGCTTTGATACGTTCTATTCGTTCGCGTTTGCTCGCGCAAGCTCGCACTTATTTGTGCGTGGATTGGGTGGGCGAACTTTGGCGGAAATTTCGTTAGCAGTGAGCAGGCTTTGGCGCGACTGTATTCGCGGCGAGTGTGTTTTTGGCGAGGATTTCGTTTGCGGTAAGCTAGCTTTGGTGCGGTTTGTGTTAGAATTGGCGGGCTACGTTTAAATTTTATTCGCCGCAGATCGTTGCTAATGCGTTTTATCCGCCGCATTAGTGTAAATTTAGCGCAGGTTCTACTCGCGTTCGTTTCGTTTGCGCAGGTTTTGTTCGCACCGGATGCCGTTTGCGTGCGGGCTGCCGCGGATTTCGTAGAATTTTATAAAAAGGTTGATAATGCAAAATTTAGAAAAATTACAAGAAAAACTGGGCTATAAATTTCAAAATTTAACCCACCTCAAGATCGCTCTTACGCACAAAAGCGCCAAAAACGGGCACAACAACGAGAGGCTGGAATTTTTAGGCGATGCGGTGATGGATCTGATCGTGGGCGAGTATCTTTTCAAAAAATTTAGCAGCGATGAGGGCGATCTGAGCAAGCTGCGCGCCGCGCTCGTGAACGAAAGCAGCTTTTCTAAATTTGCAAAATTTTTGGGCATCGGCGAGAACCTGAATATGTCGCTGTCCGAGGAGCGCAATGGCGGACGCGAGAAACCCTCGCTGCTTTCGGACGCCTTTGAGGCGATAATGGGCGCCGTCTATCTTGAGAGCGGGCTGCAAAACACCGCCCGCATCGCGACCGCAATCTTAGAAATCCTCTATCCGCGCATCAGCTTTAACGAGCTCGTGCGAGACTACAAAACCGCGCTGCAAGAACTCACGCAGGCAAAATTCGGCGTCACGCCCGAATATGTTCTTTTAGGCTCGAGCGGCCCAGATCATAAAAAAAGCTTCGAAATGGCGGCGCTTGTTGGCGGCAAGCGGCTCTCCTCCGCCGTGGGAGCCAGCAAAAAAGAAGCAGAGCAAAAATGCGCGCAAATTGCGATCGAGCTTTTACAAAACGGCGCCTCACACGGCACTAGCGCGAAAAATAGTGAGCAAACGGCATGCGCCAGTGACGTACAAAGCGGCGCGAACTGCGCTCAGGACGGCAAAAAAGGCTCACGAGGCGGCAGCGGACGGGCGCATGGCTGCAAAAAGAGCGACCGCGCCGGCGCATCAGGCGGCACGCCGAGCGCTAAAAAAAGCAATGAGCGAAACGGGCGTGATACGGATAGACAAGGAGGCGCGCTATGAATACTTTCGGCGAGAGATTGCGCCTTAGCACCTTCGGCGAGAGCCACGGCGCGGCGATCGGCGGCGTTTTGGACGGCTTTCCGGCGGGCGTGGCGATCGAGCCTTCAAATATCCAAAGCGAGCTTGACCGCCGCAAACCAGGCGGCAAATACGCTACGCCGCGCAAAGAAGCCGACGAGATCGAAATTTTAAGCGGAATTTTTGACGGTCGCAGCACCGGCGCGCCGATCGGATTTATCATCCGCAACGCAAATCAGCACTCAAAGGACTACGAAAATCTAAAGGATATTTTCCGCCCCGCACACGCCGATTTTACATATTTTGCCAAATACGGACTGCGCGATTACCGAGGCGGCGGGCGGACAAGTGCGCGCGAAACCGCCGTACGCGTGGCTGCGGGGGCGTTCGCGCAAATCCTGCTAAATCACTTTAAAATTTCCGTAAAAAGCGGGATTTACGGCGTGGGCGAAATTTACGCGGAAAATTTGGACTTCGACTTTGCGCAAAACAGCGAAATTTTCGCACTCGATCCCGCTGCGGAGAGCGCGCAAAAGGAGTTAATTCTAAGCGTCAAAAATGCGGGCGATAGTATTGGCGGCTGCGTGCTGACGCGCGTTACGGGCGTGCCTGCGGGGCTCGGCGAGCCGCTGTACGGCAAGCTGGATGCGGCGCTTGCGGGCGCGATGATGGGCATAAACGGCGTAAAGGCCGTGCAGATCGGCGCAGGAGTGAAGGCAAGCACGCTAAAAGGTAGCGAAAATAACGATTTTATGCGCGCTAGCAAGGATGCGATCCGCACCAACGGCGGCAAGATCGGCGCAAATTTCGCAAGCAACAATGCAGGCGGAATCTTAGGCGGCATAAGTAGCGGCGCGCCTATCGAGATTGCGACGCATTTTAAGCCTACTCCGAGCATTTTTATGGCGCAGCGCAGCGTGGACGTGCGCGGCGCAGACGCGATCTGCGAGCTGCGCGGGCGGCACGATCCGTGTATCGCCGTGCGCGGCAGCGTCGTAGCCACCGCGATGGCACGGCTGGCGATCGCCGATGCGCTGCTGCTAAACGCGAGCGCGACGCTAGGGAATTTAAAGCGAATTTACGGCGAGGATTAAATTTAGAGGGGCGCCTTTAAATTTTGCGAAATTTCATGAAATTTTAGGAGCGAGCGATGAAATTCTCGCGAGCGAGGCGGGCAAATTTTAAATTTACGCGGTAGGCCTATCGCGACAAGGAGGGCAAATGAGACTTGAGCGTATCGGCGAGGGCTCGGCATTGATCGCGCGCATAGAGGCGATCAACGTCGCGGCATTCCCCGAAATCGAGCGTATCAGCATAAAAAATTTCTTAAAAATGTCGCGCAAAGAACAGCTTGAAATCGCGGCGATTTTCGAGGATTTTAGCGCCCTAGTCGCTGGCGGCGCTACGGGTAAAAATCGTGCGGCGGCGAGTGAAAATTTATGCGCGCCGAAGCAGGATTTTTGCGCGGCAAAGCGGGATCGCGGCGAAGCTAGCCAAGATCGCGATGCTGCGAGTAAAAATTCCGATGCGAGCGACTGCGGCGCGGCAGAATTAACCTCTTTGAGTTCCGAAAATCGCGGCGCGGCTGACAAAAAATATAATACGACGAGTAAAAAATCCAGCTCAGAAAGTAAAAATCGCGACGCAGCGGATAAAAAATCTAATGCGACGCGTGAAAAATACAGCTTGGAAAGTAAAAATCCCGGCGCGGCGACAGGCGAAAATTCCAATGCGGCGGCGCAAAATTTAAGCGGCGAGGAGCTCGTTGGGTTTTGCGTCTATAGGACCGTGCAAACCTACAAGCGCGCGGTTTTGCACCACAAACAGCCGCCGTCTCGCCTAAATGCGGATAAAATTTTAAGATCCAAAGCCCATAGCGGCGCGGAATTTGAAGGCACAGAGGATGAAATCCCAAGCGATAAAGCGGAATTTTCAGAGGCAAAATTTTTTAGCGTTGCTAGCGGCAAAAACCCGAGCCAAAAAGCGCAGCCTTTTAGCGGCGATAAAATTTTAAATGCGAGCGCAGATAGCAAAATTCCGATCGACGCGGACCGTTTGATTTGCGGTGCGGGCGGCAAAATTTTATCAAGCGCCAGAAGAGATGAAATTTCATCAAGCGCCGCGGAGAGCAAAATTTCATCGATCGCCGCAGAAAGCGAAATTTTGCGCTACGATGAGAGCGAAATTTCAAGCGGTGGGGAGAGCGGGATTTTTTACGTGGCCTACCTCGGCATCGATGCGAAATTTCGCGGACTGGGGATCGGCTCAAGGCTGCTCGCGCTCATCGTCACGCAAAATCCGAGCGCGCAAATCGTCCTTGACGTCGAGCCTCCGCACGAGGACGCGCCCAATCTCGCGCAGCGCCTGCGCCGCATAGAATTCTACGGTAGGCACGGCTTTCGGCGCTGCGGCAAGTTTTTCAACTACGCAGGCCTTAGCTTCGAGATCCTTGCTAGGCCGTCGCTAACGGCGCCGCAGCAGGGATTTGACGTAGCGAGCTTCGTGAAATTTATCGGCGCGGGCAATAAATTTAGATTTAAAATCACCGACGCGCCGCTATACAAAAACTAATGCAAAAGCCCGAATTCAGCCTCATCTGCGATGATACGTTTTATAGAATTTTCTCCGCCTCTATCCTTGCGTTTTTTTGCATTTTTATCTCTTTGGATATCGGCGGATCGGGGGAGCTGTTTTACACGGATAGCCCGCTACGCTCGCAGCAAGCCAAACCTAGTCTGACGATCGTTTTTGTGTTTTTGGCGCTGCTTTATCTGCGGAGCGGTAGCAAAGAGGCGACGCGCGTGGAATTTGACGAGCTTAAAATATCCTTTCGCAGAGGGCTAGACAAATACGATCTTATGCTTGGATGCGTTGATCTGATAGAGCCGTCGTTTGGCTTTGTGCGGACGTTTCGCGTGCCGCTTATAAGCTACGAGCGGTTTTTGAAACTGCAAGAAATTTTAAAATTCTTGCTTCTTTTCGCATACGTCGCGGGCGTGTTTTTGACGATCAAATTCGGCTTCGTCGAGGCTGCAATCTATGCAGCGGCGGGCATTTTTGCGATTTTGATCGCTTCAAAGCTCGTCGTCGCGCGAAGGCTAGACGGGCGAGCAGGGCTTCGACTGCGCGACTGCCTGCTACTGCGCGGGAGGGACGATACGGGCGCGGCGGTATTTTTTTGCATCCGTCCTAGCCGCGCCGAGCGCGAAGCTTTACGTATATATTTTTTGAAAAATTTCAGCTACGACATTAAGACGTGAAATTTTTCGGTTTTCAGCGTAAAATTTAGACCCGCGGGGTAATCTGGCTATGGCTAAACGTAAACGAAGCACAAAGGCGGATGCTGCGCGAGTATTTCGCGGCGAGATTGGGCTGGATTTCGAGCAAAATTCTACTCACAGCAATCGTAGATGGGATCTCTCGGTACTCGAAGTAGTCCTCGAAGCAGTCGCAGATGAGATCGCTCGGCACCCGAAGCAATCCTCTAAGCAGCTTCAGATGAGTTGCTAGTGTCTGCTTGACTGAGATAACCACGGCTCGTCGCAACTCGCCTCGCCGCAAGCGCCTCCGCAAATACCCCGCATCTTTAAACGCGTCGAAAGCTAGACGACGATAAAATACGAAAATCATACCGAAAAGGAATTTTATGAGGGATTACGACAAAGAGCCGATCAAAATCATAGACAGAGCGGTTTACTTTCAAAACAATATCGTTCTTTTTCTTTCACTCGGTTGCTTATATAAAATATTCAATTTAGAAGTTACTCCGTTAAACTTAGAATTTTACACGCATTTTAGTGCCGATTTAGTTATGTTTATCGTAGTGGTCTTTTTATTGTTGCCGGCTACGCTACTTTGGCCTATTAAAAGAAAGGGCGGTCCCGCGTATTTTTTATTGGAAAATAATAAAATCAGCTATATAAATGCTTTCGACGATAAGCCCGGATCACTAAATCAGGCGCTAAATGATTTTTATTTTGTCAAGAAAGAGGAAATAATAAAAATTTGCAATGCCTGCGATGTCGATAAAATAAGCTTTTGCATTATATCTGAGTTATACAATAGCTACGGAAGATTTCACTATTTTCGCCATACGAGCTGTATAAAAAGTCGTCCATAGGGGTACACATAGGAAAGGCTGTATTGTTTTTATATCATACGATAAATTTCATATTATTCATCTTGCCGTTTAAAATTTATATGCTGATAAGAGCGGGCGAGCCTTTGGGTTTAATCCGCAAAAATATCGTGTTAAGGTTCAAAAATAGGAATTACTTCCTTATAAATATATATTCTAGGCGAGATCTGGATGAGATACTAGAGTATTTTAAGCAAAAAGGCGTCCAAATTACAGATAAAGTGGTCTTTATGCCGCAGGCGCAAAATAAAGGCCTGTTTACCGATAAAAATGAAATTTGGAGCGATGATTTCGGCGATACGCAAATTCCAAAAGACACGTTTAAACGTAAGCTTAGGCGGTTTTTTAGCTTTGGATTAAAGAGCGATTCCGCCCGTTTCAGCGTAAAATTTAGACCCGCGGGGTAGAATTACGAAAATTTTTACATGGAGCAAAAAATGAAAAATTTCTTTCTAGCCGCAATAGTTTGCGCGCTTTTTAGCGGTTGCGCATACGAAGCGCAGTTTAATCAAAACGCCGATGTGGCGCCGTTTGACGACACTATAAGTGCGACCAACGCCATGCAAAGTGCGCTCATTTACATCCCTAGCGAGCTAATGGGGACAAAAAGCTACGTCGCAAGCTCGAAGTTAGGCAGAGACGATGAGCTTAAAATCGATGTCGGCGAGTTCGTCGCAGGCGAGGCAAAGCGCTTCTTCGGCACCTACCTAAGGCGCGTAAGCGTTACCGACGACGAAAAAGCGCTGCAAGGTAAAGGGCTTGTTATCGCGCCTGAGCTTAGCTCATTCGGCTTTGGCTTTTACAGCTCCGACGGCATCGACGTTTCGGCAAAGCCCTACGTGCGCTACAATCTACGTCTAAAAATGTTTAAAAACGGAAAGCCGATCTACAACCAAAATATCGCCGTAAACGAGCGCAACTTCGGCGAGGAGGAATTCTTCGGCGGCGGTCAGGGCTCATACGCGCAGATCGGCGGGATCTTTCAAAAATCGATGGCGAATGATTACGCCGTGCACGCTAGAGAGATTTTGGACGTAATCAACGATAACTAATCGTGCTCGCGCCTTTGTGCGTGGTAAGCGGCATCTGGTCAATTATTTTTGCCTGCCGTCTTGTGGCAAAATTTGTCGTGGCGATCTTGCGACACGCGCTTGCGGATCGTTGCGCCTAAATTTTGTTTATTGATATAATTAGCATAGCTTTAAAATACTCAAATGCGCGCTTGCTTGTAAGATTTATCCCGCCTGCGACATTAAATCCTTTTGATACCGAGTTTGCCAGCGCTCTAGGCATCAAATTTAATCCCGCAAGCTGGGTAAATTCCGTAAAATGCACTATGAAATTTAACTCAGCAGTTTATATTTAAGTGCGGCGAGCCGATAAATTCCGCACCTTGGCATACTGCCTAATTCCATTTTTTAGGGCTAAGCTCCGCAAATAAACTTTTCGCGTTCGCTGCTACGCTTGGATCAAATTATATGCTCGTGGCACCAAAAAATTCGCCCTAAATTTAAAGCACCGATTAATATTAATTTTTATATCATTACTAAATTTTTTAAGGAGAGAATTATGAAAAAGTTTTTATTGCTTCCGTTTGCTTTCGCGGCGCTTTTTGCGGCACCAAGCTGCGATAATGTCCAGCTCAAAGCGGCCGTGGAAGGTATCAATAAGAGTGCGCCGATGCGAGTCGACGAGATTACCACATTAACGGGTGCTGAGTGCAAGGATGGCAGCTTCATCTACAACTACGAGCTAAATGACGGCATGGGGATGAAATTTGACAGTGTCGGAAATGATCAAAAAACCGTGATACAAAATGTCATAGATAGCTAAAATAAGCAAATTTTTTCAATCAGATGAAGGTAATGCATCCGCTAATAAACAGCGCGATATGGAGCTATAAGATAAAAAGTGGCGAAGAATTTATAAGGGTAGAATTTAAGCCTAGCGACTGCAAGTAGCGCTTGCGCGAGATTTAAAATTTAGCGCGGCGTGAGCCTTTGTCTGCTTGCCCGCGCCGAATTCGCTTAAAATTTATCCGCTCTGCTTTTGATTTCGCCTGCGCAAAAGCAACATGCTAAAAATCTCTGCTTAGCTTTTACAGCGCCGCCGCGTATAGTATGACGCAGATCAGCGTGTATTTCGCCGTCACAAAGCGCTAAACGCGCCGAGTCCTTTTTGAGCCGCGATCTAATGCGTTAGGTTCTGCCAGTGGCGTTTTTCATTAAAATTTTACTATTTCACGCGGAATTATATCTGTGCAGCAGCGCAAACACCGCATAAAGCTTTCGCGCGAAATTCTATAAGTTACGGAATTTTATTTGAAACAGCATCGTAGATTTTGAGTCAGAATTTTAGGATTTATTGCGATACTGCACCTGCTGCGATGAAATCTTGCTAAATTTTATCCGCGATCTGCTCACATAAAATTCTGCGTCAAACCATGAGCTTGCTTGCGAGCTTACAGGGGTGCCAGCCGCCAATGTACCGTCACATAAAACGCGACTAATCAAATACCTCGCTTGGGTTTTAAAATTCACCGTTCGCAGCTATTTTTATCAAGCTTTAGCTGTATCGGCGGCAAGCCCTCTATTTCGTAATTTAACACCATCGTTTTGCCTAGCTCCCGCAGGTGCTGCGAAAATTCCGCGCTGCAAAAGCTGACCTTCGCCTTAGCAAACAGCATCTCTTTTAAAATTTCCGCATCGCCCGCATCCAGTGCGCTAAGGTCTAAATTCGACGAACTATTTAGCGCGTAATCGTATATGAAGCTACCCTCTTCGCATGCGGCGCCTTTTAAAGTCGTAGCATCGTCGATCCTGCGCGGCGCGCCCTCGTTTATCCGCGCTAGGGCATCTCGCACCTGCTTGCTTTCGCAGAAATTTCGCTCTAGCTCGCCGCGTTTTTTTCTCCACATAAAATTCCATCGCCACATTTGCCAAAATTCCGATTCCAAAAAGCACTAGCAAAATTTTAATCGGCTTATTTAGCCGCGCGCTTAAGCTTTGCGCGTCCATCAGTGCGCCCTTTCGCAGCACAGCAGCGTGTGTCCGACGCCGAGTCCGTCGTGAATTTGCGAAATTTTAAGCCCTGCGCGCTGAGCAAATTTAATCATATCGTCCGAGTGATAAATTTTGCTATTGCCGTTTGCCATAGCGGCAAAATACACGCTGATCTGCGTCATGCTATACGCGGCGGTTTCGTAGCGCTGCCTGTCCCAAAACGGCTCCAAAATATAAAGCCGAGTCTCCGCGCTCATCGACTCCGCCGCACGCGAGAGGATGCTTACGATCTGCTCCTCTGCGAAGCAGTCCAGAAACTGACTGAGCCAGATCGCGTCAAAGCCGCGCGGAAAGCGCGTAGCAACATCCAGCAAATCGGCCGCAAGCCCCTCTATGCGCTCAGCGCCCTGCGCGCCTGCGACGGCGTCTTTCATCAGCGCGATCTGCCCCGCAAGATCCATTATCGTGACGCGCACATTTTCATCGTAGCCTACGCACCGCTTAGCAAAGCGCCCGGTATTGCCGCCTACGTCTAAAATTTTATCCGTCTTGCGCGAGAAAATAATCTCTAGCGCGGGCTCAAACGCCAAATCTGAATAAAAATGATCAAACGCGAGCCAGCTTTTGCGCACATGCGGCGGCAGATGCGAAAGCGCCTCGTAGATCGTAGCCCACTGCCCAAAGACCTTTAGCCCCTCGGGTTTGCCCGATTTTAGTGTCTCTTCGAGCCTAAAGAGCCCCTCGTAACACACGTCGTGGATGAAATCCATATCCACGCCGACGAGCTCGTCGGTAAGCAGAAAATATCCCGCCTTGCTGAGCCTAAATTTCTCGCCGCTAAGTAGCACCGTACCGATGCTAAGCGAACTTTCCAAAAGCAGCTTTACGGCGTATTCAATAAGCGAGAGCTTCTTCGCGATCTCTTCTATACTTAGTCCGTCCCGCGCCTCATTAAGCGCACTTAAAATTCCAAATTTTTTCATCAGCCGCGAGACTTGAAAAACCACCGGCGCAAAGGCGATCTCATTCGCCGTCCGTTGCGCCTCGCCCGCGCTTTGACGCTCGGCGCCGTAGCGGTCTAAAAGCTGTTTGGGAAGTTTCATTTTTGATCCTGCTTATGTAAATTTCGCAAAATTTTAGCAAAAAATTCTAACTTTTCTTGCGCCCGCTAAGAATTTGCGCGTATCTTAGAATTTTGCGATGAAATTTTAAAATCCCGTCTTAAAATTTAAGTCGTTTTGCAGCTGTATGTTTATTGAGATAGATTTTATTTTGAGATACTAAAAAATTTTAAATCTCGCCGCACAAGATTTGCGGGCGAGAAAAAGGCTAAAGCGCGGTAAATTCCTAAAAATGCGCGTACCGCGCTTTCGCACTCGGTTTGGAATTTACTGCGCCTCAAGCTTAGCGATTCAAAAGCGCTTGCTAGCTTATTCGATCCACTTTACCACGTCATCCATGCTGCGGCGGATCTTTTGCGGCTGCGGATTTACGCGGTAGCCGAAAGGCACGAGTAGCGCCACGCGGCGCTCATTCCAATCGATGCCTAAAATTTCATTTAGCGCTGCGCGATCAAAGCCCTCCATCGGGCAGCTGTCGATGCCGCGACTTGCGGCCTCGTTCATCATCGCAAGTGCTGCGAACATGCACTGCGCGTGCGACCAATTAAATAGCTCCTCATCGTCGTTGTGAAAATAACCGCTTAAAAAATCTTGATAAAATTTATGCCTGTCGCCGATATATTTGGGCGCTTCATCTTTTTTACGCGTAATCATTCGCTCGATATAATCACTTCCTAGCTTTATGTCCTTGATCTTTGCTAAAATCACAACCAGATGTGAGCAAGAGGTGATCTGCGGCTGATTCCACGATTTTTCGCGGATCTGCTCGCGCAGCGCCTTGTTTTGTACAACCAAAAAGTCCCATTGCTCTAGCCCCGTAGAACTAGGTGCTAAGATTCCTGCCTACAAAATGGCGTCAAAATCGGCTTTGCCGATTTTTTTGTTCTCGTCAAAAATTTTGCACGCATGGCGAAATTTCATAATCTCTAAATGTGTCATAGTCTCTCCTTAATTAGAATTTTTGTAGATCAAATACCCGCCATCTTTGCGCCTGATGCTGAGGTTGCCCTCGCGCGAGCGCACGCCGATGCGGTAGTAGCCGTCCTCTTTAGTGACATTAATGTCGCTAAAGCCGCCGATATTTACAGCAAAGCTCGCACCGCTAAGCGGGATCTCTTGGCGCCAAAACTCCGCTTCAAGCGTGCCAGAAACATTTGCGTCAGAGCTTTTGAAATCGTCTGCGGTGATGAGCTGCACGCTGTCTTTGCGGATGACAAATTTTAATCCGTCGTCAAATTTAAGTGTCTCTAGCGGTAGCTCCAGGCGCGGCGCGAAGCTAGGCGTGATGCCACTTTGCGAGGCCTGCTTTTGTAAATTTGGATCAGTCGAAGTAACCGAGACGTCCAGTGCCCTATGTAGCGCGGGTTTGGCGCTAGCGCTTAGCACGAAGTCATCGTGCCAATCAATCGAGCGATTGATATCAACGATCTTTTCATGCAGAGCCCCGTCGTCGTCCCTATATCGCACGATCAGGCTTTCGATCGTAAGGGCGTCGGAGGGAAGCGCAAAGGTTTGCTGCGTAAAATTTTTAGGCGCAGGAGTATTTTGCGACGCGGCGGCGGAGCTTTGCGCCGGATTGGAATTTTGCGGAGCAGATTGCGCGTCTTGTTGCATAGTGGAGTTTTGCACCGTAGAATTTTGAGCTGTAGAATTCTGTGCCGCCTTGAAATTTTGCACTATCGTAGAATTTGGCTCGCTTACTTCCGGCACGATCGGTAACTCATCAGGAGGCGGAAGCATCGCAACTGAAGGCTGCGCAGAAGAGTTCAGCTCCGTTTTTATAACCTGCGAAGGAGCACCGATGCCCGCTTTGGGCGCAGGAGCTTTTTTTTCGGTCTGCGAGAGCTGTGCGCTCACGGCTTTTTTGGCGACGCTTGTTTTGACGCTGGAATTTGCTTCTGCGGCGCTTTTTTGCATTGCTGCGATAGGACTTTTAGATGTTTCAGGTCTCATTACAGCTTGCTTTTTAGCGTTTGGGCTTTGCGCACCTGTTTTTGGCTCTTTAATCGCCAAATCGGTAGAATTTTGCTCTTTTACCGCGGCGATGCTAGGTTTCGTAGCGTTTGAATTTGCGCCATTTAAATTCTCAGCGTTTAAAAAAGCGCAAAGACCTAAAATTAGTAAAGAAATTTTTCTCATTTTTTAAGGTCCGGATCGAGCGAGCGACGCTCTAAATAAAGCTTTTGCAGTTCGGCGTTTTCCTCTTTTAGCCGCTCGACGTCGGTGAATAAAAACGCCTTTTCTTTTTGCAGCTGGCGCAGCACTTCAAACGATCGTTTGCCAAACAGCACGTCGCCTACGAAGATGCCCGCAAAAACGACGCAGACGATCAGTGCAAGAGCTGCAAAAATCTGCTTAAGCGGCGAAAACGGATTGATAAAATTCAGCCGTTCTTTTAAATTTTTACGCTTCTTTGAAGCTTTTTTAGCGGCAGGATCTGCGTTCTGCGGCATAAAAGAAAATCCTTGCGCAGTAGGATTTATGTCTTGTGCCGCAAAGCCCGTGCCATTAAAGCCGTGCTCTACGCTCTGAGCCGCAAAACCCGCGTCGTTTGGAAAGCAGTTTTCTTTCGCGTATAACTCTGCATTCTTTAAATCGCCGACCCCAATAAATTCCGCGCTGTAAAAGCTCGCGTCTGCTTGCATATTGCCTTCGTAGTTTCCGCTTGCAGCGGAGCTTTTACCGCTTAAATTAGAGCTGCTGCTTGTGGCATCAGAGGCAGAGCCTGTTTCGTATATACCGCGCGAAGCTCCGTTGCGATTTTTCTGGAAGCCAGCCCCTACCTCGCTAAAGCCTCCGCCAAAATTTTCATCGCTATAAAATTCATCATCGTCAAAAAAATCGTCCTCGTCAAGGTCTGCATCTGAATATCTGCCTTGCGTGTCCGTATAATCCGCTCCGTCCGTATAGGGGCGCTGCGCGCCGCCTTTTAAGCCCCGCTTGGACTTTTTTTTAAAAAACATTTTAAATTTTATTTCCCAAAAACTCGTCCGTCTCGCGCTCGATCTCAAGCAGTCGGTTGTATTTTGCGTTGCGTTCGCTTCTTGAGGTCGCGCCCGTTTTGATTTGGCCAGTATTCATCGCGACGGCGAAGTCCGCGATAAAGCTATCCTCGCTCTCGCCGCTTCTGTGGCTCATCACGCAGCGGTAGCCTTTGCGCTGCGCTAGGCGGATCGTCTGCATAGTTTGGCTGACGGTGCCGATTTGATTTGGTTTGATCAAAATCGCGTTAGCTACGCCTTTGGCGATGCCTTCGCGTAAAATTTTCTCGTTCGTCACGAAAAGATCGTCGCCCACGAGCTGCACTTTAGAGCCAAGCTTGCTCGTTAGCTTCGCCCAGCCTGCCCAGTCGTCCTCGCTTAGGCCGTCTTCGATCGAAAATATCGGATACTTCTCGCAAAGCTGTGTGTATCGCTCTATCAGCTCTTCGCTGCTAAATTCCTTGCCTTCTAGTTTATATTTGCCGTTTTCGTACAGCTCGCTAGCCGCGACGTCAAGGGCTAGCTTGATCTGCTCGCCTGCTTTGTAGCCTGCTTTTTCGATAGCCTGCATGATGAGTTTGATCGGCTCTTCATTATCGTTTAAATTTGGCGCAAATCCGCCCTCGTCGCCCACTGCCGTGCTATGACCGGCTGCGTTTAGAAGGCCTTTTAGCGTATGGTAAATTTCGCTCGCCGCTCGCAATGCGTCGCTAAATTTATCAAATCCAAACGGCATAATCATAAATTCTTGAAAATCCACGCTGTTGTTCGCGTGTGCGCCGCCGTTGATGATATTAAACATCGGCACCGGAAGCACGCTAGCGTTCGCGCCGCCTAGGTAGCGGTACAAAGGCACGTCAAGGCTCTTTGCCGCCGCGCGCGCTACCGCCATAGATACGCCAAGTACGGCGTTCGCGCCTAAATTTGAGTAGTTGTCGGTGCCGTCAAGCTCTCTCATCTCATCATCAAGCGCCTTTTGACCAAATGCATCCAGCCCTATCACGGCCTCTGCGATCTGCGAATTTACGTTTTCTACCGCCTTTAACACGCCCTTGCCGCAGTATCTCTCGTCTTTATCGCGAAGCTCCAGCGCCTCACGTTTGCCCGTGCTTGCGCCGCTTGGAACTACCGCGCTTGCTACGGTGCCGTCGCTTAGAGCTACGGTTGCCTTTACGGTTGGGTTGCCGCGGCTATCTAACACCTCTATCGCATAAACATCTTCGATATAAATCATCATTCATCTCCGCTTTGTAAATTTTCTTCATCGTCCGCGTCCGCACTGAAATTTACGCTACCCATCTGCTCGCGGATCTTTGCCGTGATCTCTTCGGCGACAGCAGGGTTATTCTCTAGATAAATTTTAGCGTTTTCGCGCCCTTGACCTAGCTTAGTGTCGCCGTAGCTGAACCACGCGCCGCTTTTATCGACGATATCGAGCTTGACGCCGTAATCGATCAACTCGCCCACCTTACTAATGCCCTTGCCGAACATTATGTCAAATTCCGCGATCTTAAACGGCGGCGCCACCTTGTTTTTCACGACTTTGACTTTGGCGCGGTTGCCGATACTCTCTTCGTTTTGTTTCAAAGTAGCAATCTTGCGTATATCGATGCGCACCGAAGCGTAAAATTTAAGCGCATTGCCGCCAGTCGTCGTCTCGGGCGTGCCGTAACCCATCGCGCCGATCTTCATACGGATTTGGTTGATAAAGATCACCGTCGTATTCATCTTATGCACGACGCCGGCGAGCTTACGCAGCGCCTGGCTCATAAGTCGCGCCTGAAGCCCCACGTGCTGATCGCCCATGTCGCCCTCTATCTCGTTTTTCGGCGTGAGCGCGGCGACGCTATCTACGACGATAAGATCGATCGCACCGCTCTTTGCTAGGGTTTCTACGATGTCAAGCGCCTGCTCGCCGAAATCCGGCTGGCTGACGTAGAGATTGTCGGTATCAACGCCTAAATTTGAAGCGTATTTGACGTCCAGCGCGTGCTCGGCGTCTACGAATGCGCAAATTCCGCCCGCTTTTTGGCACTCGGCGATGATATGAAGCGTAAGCGTCGTTTTTCCCGAGCTCTCCGGCCCGTAAACCTCGATGATACGCCCTTTCGGCACGCCGCCGATGCCAAGCGCGATGTCAAGCCCCACAGAGCCCGTAGAGATGGCGTCTATCGGCTCGACCTGCTTATCGCCCAGCCGCACCAGCGTGCCCTTGCCGAAAGCTTTGTCGATCGATTTTAGCGCCGCATCCAGCGTCTTTTTCTTTCCCTCGTCCATGTTTTTCCTTAAAAATAAATTCGTTTGATTTTACCAAATTTGAAATGAATTTTTGATTATTCGCTCAAATTCGGCGCGGCATCGGAATTTGAAATTTTTAAGGAGCGCAAAAAGTTCTGCAGGACGAGCCTCAAAGCTTTAAATTTAGCCTTTTAAACAGGCCCTGTTTTCACGTTTTTCTTTAGAAATTCCGCATTTTTATAAGGGCTGTAGCAAAATTTCACTATAATTTCGCAACATTTAAAAATTACGCCGCGCGCGAAATTTAAAGCGGAGCAAAAAGGATAAAATTTGAAGATTTTTAAG
>NZ_CALKTT010000005.1 GCF_937997535.1 uncultured Campylobacter sp. | reverse complement strand
CGGTTTTCAGCTCGGCGATGACCGGGCCGATCTCACAGGGCTCGCTCATCGCGCTTACCGGCTTGCCCGCGCCCAGCTCGCAGTAGACGCAGTTGAAGTTGCACTGCTTGCGCTGCGGGCTCAGATCGATGCCGAGGCTGCGCCCGAACCTACGCGAGGCAACGGGCCCGAAAATATATCTCATTTTTGCTCCATGATTTGATTTGCGGGGTTTGCTTGCGCGCAGAATTTCGCTTTAAAACTTACTTTGCGGAATTTAATTTGCAAAATTTTAATTTGAAATTCCGCGTCATGAAATTTTGCTGAAATTTGCTTTTCAAAATTTAGCTAGGAAATTCCGCTTTGAAATTCTACGTAGCAAGTTTATACCTTGGAATTTAACTTCCGCGCGCCGCCCCGCTACGGCGGAATTTTAAGCTTAGAGTTTTGAATTTATCCTTAAATTTGGGGGGTTGTGCGAAATTCATAAAAAATTCACCTTATGTGCAGACGAGCGAGCTTTGAAATTCCAAAATTCCTAGAATTTCGCTAAAATTGCGGGCAAATTTAAAGAAGGGCGAAATTTTGACTATTTACGATTTGGAGCGTCTGCGACTGGACGCGAAAAAGCACGTGGAGCAGCTAAAGCTCATTGCCGTCACAAGCACGATCGCACTGTTTGCGGTGTTCGGCGCTATCGCGTATTTCGCGCGCAGGCAGGGCGCGCAGAGCCTTAGCGCGACGATGCTTATGTTGCTGGCGGTCGCCTCGCTCGCCGTAAGCCTTAAAGAGGTGCACTTAAACGGCTGGCAAAAGGATCTCATCGGCACGGAAAATATTTTAAAGTTCGGCGCGGTCGCGATCTCGTTTTTGATCTTCAAATACTCCGCGGCCTTGCCGCAGGCGTTGATAGGCTTGGCTGCGCTTGCGCTCGCGGTGTGGCTAGCGGCTCGGCTTTACGCGCTCGGCGTAAAAAGCATGCAAGAGATCTTTACCGGGCGATACCGCCAAAGCTATAAGCAGCACTATCTGGCGCCTTTCGTGCGCGAGCTCGGCTACGAATACGTCTCCTACGGCAGCGTGCCGTTTTGGCGCGTGGTGCAAAGCGATCTATTCGAGTTTATCGAAAATCTGCGCGGCAACGACCGCGTGGGCGGCGCGTGGCAGGGGGTGAGCTTCGAATTTAGCGACGTGAGTTTTTTTCATCAAAATTTACAGCACGAGCTTATCGGGGCGTTTTTCGTAGCGGAATTTAACAAACGCATCATCGCGCCCGTTTTCATCTATCCGCGCGAGATGCAAAATAAGCAGCACGTAGGTCTAAAGCCCGTTGCGATGGATAACGTGGAGTTTGCCGCGCGATACAAGGTGCTAAGCGATGAGCCGCAAAACGCGATGTACGTGCTAACGCCCGCATTTATGGAGCGGTTTTTGGCGGTGGGCGACGCGATGGGAGCGCAGATCTGGGCGAGCATCAGAGAGCGGCGGATCCACATTTTCGTGCACACCGGGCGCGATAATTTCGAGCCCAGCGTCTATGAAAGCGTGCTGCGCCGCGATCCCGCAAGCGAAATAAAGAGCGAAATTCTAAACTTTTTGAGTATCGTTAAAATTTTAAAACTGAATGTGAGGATTTGGGTTTAATAAAATTTGAGCGGTATTTTTGCTAAAAATTTTTAACTCTTAAAAGATAATTCGGCGCGTCTAGGTCTTTATTAAATTTTGATTTCATACGAGGCTATCTTCTAAATATTTATCGCATAGCTGCTTATCAAATTCTTACTTTACGTCCAAACCTGCTCCCTTGCTTATACAAAAATTTGCGGCCGGATTTTATCTAAATTTTTTCCCGTTTTTAATAGAAAATAGGTTTTTAGCTCCTTGTATTCCCTGCTCGTTAAAATCGAGGCATCGATAATGAAATGCTTATCGAAGATAATCAAACTGTCGCCGCTTAGCATATCCAGTCCAAGCCCTAGCCCGTTTAACAATCTAAAAATCAGTAGCGGGAGTATGCCGAGCCCAAATGCTATCGGCACTATAAATGGGGCTATCGCATAGCCCTTAAAGTAAAAAACCGCGGACATTAAAACGAAGTAGATCATAACGACGCAAAATCCAAACTTTTTTGCAGCGATCAGTGATTGAAATTCGGAAGGTCCGAAAGTTCGCTTAATGCCAATGATATTTGATAATTCTATCTTAAATAAGATCAAATCTTTCTTCGTAGAAAAATATTCTATGGAGGAATTTTTAAATTTAATATAGCAACTTCCGAGCTCTTTTGGGCGTTCATTTAGCTCTCCTGGATGTGGTGGTCTGTATGGTGCAAAATGTGAAAGAAAGTCCAAAATAAATACAATCGGCAGATATAGCTTTATCATCTCTATTACGTTGTCTTTGATGATTATCGGATATTTGTCGTAATCCCTAGTTTCGGTCTTTTTTAGCGTAGCGCTGATTTCAAATTTATCCAAATTTAGCTCTTTATAAACGGAATTTTAAAGCGTTTTATATATTCTCAAATAGGGCGGCGGCGCGCAGGCGATGCGGCAAATAATCCGCTATCCGCCGTCGTACGGCTCGCAAAACCGCGCTACGACTTAAAATCAAAACCCGTCTCACAAAATCAGGCCATAACCTTAAAGTCGCAGCTCGCAAAATTTACAGTCTGCAAATTCATGGCTAGCAAAATACATAGCTTGCCAAAATCGCGCCGCGCCGCAGGTTTATAAATCACTGCTCGCATAAACGCAGCGCAATACGTGCAAAAGTAAAATCCGCGGCTTGCAAAATCAAGCCGCAGCATTCAAAAGCGAGCTTAAGCTTTTGGAATTCTGATCTTCTGCCCTGGATAGATGAGGTTCGCGTCCTTGATAACCTCGCGGTTGGCGTCGAAAATAATCTTGTATTTGTTCGCGTCGCCGTAGAATTTCTTCGCGATTTTAGATAGGTTATCGCCCTTTACGATGGTGTAGTAGTTCTCGGCGCTATCTTCTCTAATGCCCTCGATCTGCACGTTTTTGATGCCTGCGGTGTTGCCCGCGATGAGGGCTGCTTTTTCGAGAGTTTCCTTATCGGCGTTGCCGCTGATTTTGACGGTATCGCCCTGCACCTCGACCTCTAGCCCTTCTACCGGCGTAGAGCTGAGATTGGTGGCGATCTCGTCTTTTACGTGCTTGGCGTCATCGCCTATACCTAGTAGCTTCTTGCCTGCTTCGGCTACGAATGAAAGTAAACCCATTGTTTTCTCCTTTGGTTAAAGTGGCGAAATTTTATCTTAAATTTACCAAGGATCAGCTTAGGCGCATATCCTTACGGCTCCGCCCTAGCCCAATGATGCGGTTCGGTCTATGTGCGCGACGGCAGGTTCTTGGACCATCATCGCCGCGCCCGTCTATTCAGATTTGCAGCGTATGAATTATCAGCGCCGTGACTACGCTAAATTTTTCGTCAGTAAATTTCTAGCGATCACGGCGCAGACGATGCTAAAAACGACTACTGAATACGAGTTGAGATTGAGTCCGCAAAATCCTGCGCTTAGGGCAAAGGCGCAAAGCGGCGCGTTTAGGTTGATCGCTAAAAAGGCAGCCCCTCCGCAAACGCACGCCGCGCTAAGACTTATTGGCAGAATTTCATTTATTGCCGCTCCGATGCAAAGCCCAAAAACAGTGCCCAGCGCGAAACTCGGCGTAAGCGTGCCGCCGTATCCGCCGCAGCGAAAGATCATCAAAATGCAAAATGCCTTACAAAGCAAGATCGCAAGCAAATACGGGCTAAAGGATGTGGAGTCGAAAGCAAACTGCGCTGCGGAGCGTCCGTTACCTAAAATTTCTGGTACGTATGCGCCGACCGCCGCGGTAAGCAAGAATGCAAATGGCAGTGTAAGTGCGATTTTGAGGCTTTTTATGCGCCGTTTTTCGCACAAGCGCACTCCGTCTTGAAAGTATTTCGCTGTGACTCCCGTGACAAGCCCGATTAGCGCCGCTGCGAGTAAATTCTGCGGGGTAGGGGCGAAGTTCGAAACTGCGTAATAAATTTCTTTTGAAGCTCCAAATTCCGCTGTAGCTGTAGCCACCGCGCTAGTAGCAAAGGCGCACAAAATCGCTCGAGTATCAAAGCTTTTGAGTAAAATTTCTAGGCTAAAAAGCGCGCCTGCTAACGGAACATTATATGCAGCGCCTAGTCCCGCTCCCGCGCCGCATGCGACGAATAACCGAAGCTCGCTGCTATCGATATTTAATGCGCGACAAATTTTAGCTGCGAATAGAGCGCCTAGTTCGCGCGGAGCAGCTTCACTGCCTACCGGTGCGCCCAGGGCGATGGCTGCAAGCTGCAAAACCGAGTGGATTAAATTTTGCCAAAACGGCGGATTTTGCCCATCCATCATCGAAGATACGTTTAAAAAGGGTTTTAGCCTTATCAGTAGAATTCTAATTAAAGTTACGATTGCGCCGGCTGCGAGGACGCTAAGAAAGCGCCTAAGCGCAGTGGTTTGCTCCGTGACAATGTGAAATTCCTCATCATTATGTCCGAAAGCAAAAGTTTCAATTTCGTTGATACCGAAGTTTAAGAGCCCCGCGCAAAGCCCCATTATAACGCCTATCGCAAGGATCGCTAAAAAGAATTTAGTACTCAAAATATGCCTTTTTGAAACGCATAATTATATAAAATTTTAGCTTTAAAAAATCCTTACCGCGCGTATAAAAGCAGCTAAAACGCGAGTAAAAT
The DNA here is from genome assembly GCF_937997535.1 of uncultured Campylobacter sp. Lineage (GTDB taxonomy): Bacteria > Campylobacterota > Campylobacteria > Campylobacterales > Campylobacteraceae > Campylobacter_B. Next base: position 60,918 of record NZ_CALKTT010000005.1, on the reverse strand, counting down.
TTAAAACAATGGCTAAGAATTTATATCATCTCTGTAGGTAAATTTTGCGCGAAATTCTATGAAGCTTAGGCAGGTTCGGAATTTTATTTACGTTAATTGCGCGAGTAAAATTTACATAGATTTTATATCGCGCGTAGAAAATTTAGTAAAATTTCGCATCGCGCGGGAGGATAAAATTTTATTTGAAATTTCTTGCCGCGAGGACAGGCGAAATTCTACGTAAAATTTAAATCTATCCGAGCTGGTAAAATTTTAAATTGAGTAAGCGAGAAAATTTTGCAGAGGACGCGTGGGATTTCGCGCAGAATTCTAATTTGCGAAAGAGGGCAAAATTCCGCGTAAGCGGATGAAATTCGCGTTAAATTCTAAGCCGCGAGGCTAAGCAAAATTATGCGCGAAATTTTAATTTGCATGAGTTATAGGAATTTTATACCCGCGAATAAATTCGTTTAGGATTTTGCTATTTTTTCCAGATATCGTCGTTTTTACCGGCTGCGGGCGCGCTTAGCTTTTTATCCAGAGCCGAAATTTTATCCGCGAGCTTTTGCGCGCCGCCGAAAATTTCATCTTTTTTCGGAAGCCCGAAGTGAAATTTAGAGCCCACGCTATCTCCAATGCTTGCAAGTAGCGATTTGGGCGCGTTTGCGATCGCGTCTTTAAAGATCGCCGCATCGATTCCGAGCTCGGCTAGGCCTTTTAATGCCCGCGCAGAGCCGATAAACATCGCAATCTTGGCGTCGAAAAGATAATCGTTTGCTAGCTTTTGCACGGCCGCGGCTGATTTTTTATCCACGACGATGAAGCGCGCGCCTGCGCCGTTTGCGAGCAAAATTTCATTTATATCGTTCGTAATAACGCTAAATTTTTTCTCCGCCTTTTGCGCGGCGGTGATGAGCCTGTCGTTAAATTTAAAGAGCAGATTGTCGTATTTGAAAACTTCGTCGCCGTTTTTGATGAGATACAGCGGCTCGTAGGGCACGAGCGCGTGGCCTAGGATGATCATTTGCCGCCCCTTAGTTTGGCTTCACAGGACTTGCAAAGGCGCTTTTTATCGCGCAGAGCAAGCTCGTCGCTGCTAAAGTACGTCCCGCACTCGTCGCACGCCAAAAGCTCGGTCGCATCGTCCTTTTTCTTTACGCGAAATCTAGGCACTATCAAAAAATATATGAGCGCCGCGATAACGGCGACGGCTAGAATTTTTCCCATTATTTCACCCCTTTGATCACTAAAAATTTTCTATTTTTCAAAGCGTTTTCGCCGCTAAAAATTTCGCAGCGCGCGCTTGCAAATTCCTTGCGGAATTCTGCTGCTTCCGCCTCTGCGCCCGAGCCTTTGTAGAGCAAAAACGTCGTGTTTTCGTCGTAAAAGCCGCGGCAAATTTCGACTAAATTTAGCGCGCTCATTAGCGCTCGCGAGCTTATCAGATCGGCGCGTAGCTTTGCGCCGTCTTGCACGCGCTCGGCGTGGATTTTTACGTTAGCTAGAGCAAGACTAACCTTCGCGTAGGTTAGAAACGCCGCTTTTTTTTGATTTGGCTCAAACAGATGCCACTCGCACAGCGGCAGCGCGAGCGCCAAAAATAGCCCGGGAAAGCCCGCTCCCGAGCCGATGTCGCATGCGATACGCGGATAGCGCGATATAAACTCCGCTCCGCTTAGGCTGTCGCGCACCACCGCGTCCAAATCGTCGTAATTCGTGAGGCTATGGACGTGGTTAAATTTTTGTAGGCAGGCTTTAAATTTAGCGACCTGCTCGTTAAATCTTTCTCCAGGCGCAAGCTTCACAGCAGATGTCCCATCTGCTCTTTTTTGACGCGCAGATAGTTTTCATTAAATTTATTAGGCGTGATGATGATCGGCACGCGCGCGACCACTTCTACTTTCAGATCGTGCAGCTTTTGCGGGTTGTTCGTAAGCAGATTTATGCGCGAAATTCCAAAATGAGCGAGTATGAAATCCACGATCTCATAGGTTCGCTCGTCCGCTTTGAAGCCTAGCTGATGGTTTGCTTCGATCGTATCGAGCCCCTGATCTTGTAGCGCGTAGGCGTTGATTTTATTAAAAAGCCCGATATTGCGCCCCTCTTGACGCAGATAGATCACCATGCCGCCGTGCTCTTCGATATATTTTAGGCTTGCTTCGAGCTGTTCGCCGCAGTCGCACTTTAGGCTGCCGATCGCATCGCCGGTAAGGCACTCCGAGTGGATCCGCACGTTTACAATGCCCTCCAAAGGCTGCTTAAATATCACTAGATGCTCTTTCTCGCCTTGCTTAAACGACTGAACGCGGAAGCTTCCGAAGCGAGAGGGGAGATTTGCGACCTCTGAAATTTTTATATCCATGCTTAAATTTACTCCGATTGTGATATTATAAATCTTACAATTCTAGCTAAAAAAGGAAAAATAATGTTTAAACGATTTAGACGGCTACGAATAAACCCCGCGCTTAGGGATCTGGTGCGACAAACCGATCTGCAAACCCGCTTTCTAATCTATCCGCTTTTCGTGGTGGAAGGAAGCGGCATCAAAAAGGAGATCGCCTCGATGCCTGGCGTATTTCAGATGAGCGTCGATGAAATTTTAAAAGAGTGCGAGGTCCTCATATCGCTTGGTTTGGATAAAATTTTACTTTTCGGAATTCCTTCGCTAAAGGACAGCATCGGCTCGGACGCGCTAAGCGAGGACGGCATCATCGCTACTTCGCTGCGCGCTATAAAGGCTAAATTTCCAAATTTGCTCGTCATCACCGATCTGTGCTTTTGCGAATACACAGACCATGGACACTGCGGCATCATCGATCATGTGCATCAGACGGTGGATAACGACGCGACGCTTGAAATTTCGGCGCAGCAGGCTTTAGTGCACGCCAAAGCGGGCGCGGATATGATCGCGCCTAGCGGCATGATGGACGGTATTATCGCAACTCTGCGAGAGACGCTCGATCGCGGCGGATTTGAAAATTTGCCGATTATGGCGTATTCGACGAAGTTTGCCAGCGGCTATTACGGGCCGTTTCGCGACGTGGCTGAGAGCGCACCGAGTTTTGGTGACCGCAGCAGCTACCAGATGGATCCAGCAAATAGATTTGAGGCGATCAACGAAAGCCTGCAAGACGAGGCGCAGGGGGCGGATATCTTGATGATAAAGCCCGCGCTTGCGTATCTGGATCTGATCAGAGATCTACGGGAGCGCACGCTGCTGCCGATCTGCGCGTATAACGTAAGCGGCGAATACTCGCTTTTGCAGGCGGGCAAAAAAGCGGGCGTGATCGATTATGAGCGCGTGATGATGGAGACGATGATAGGCATAAGGCGCGCCGGCGCGGATATGATCATCACCTATCACGCCAAAGAGATCGCGGAAATTCTAAACTCGCGCAGGTAAAATTTTAAGAATTTTGGAATTTTAAAATTTCACGGTAGCGGCGAGACTTGTTTTTGAAATTTACTTCGCGGCACGTAGCGTAAATTTAAAATTTTAAAGCCGAATAAAACGCTACGTAAGCGAAAACAGTGTAAAATTTAACCAAAAAGGAGCGATATGAGGCACTTTCTTACGTTAAACGATTTTAGCAAAGACGAGATAATCGAAATTTTAAATTTAGCCTTTGAGATTAAAAAAGAGGCTAAAGCGCGAAATTTCAAGCCATATTTGAAAGATCAAAAATTGGCGATGATATTTGAAAAAAGCTCGACCAGGACGCGCGTTAGCTTTGACGTAGGGATGAATGAGCTCGGCGGGCACGCGCTATTTTTGAGCAGTCGCGACATCCAGCTCGGGCGCGGTGAGCCGATCAAAGACACTGCGCGCGTGATTTCGCGAATGTGCGATCTAATCATGGCGCGCGTAAATCGCCATGAGACGCTCATAGAGCTTGCGGAATTTAGCCGCGTGCCGGTGATAAACGGGCTAAGCGATAAATTTCATCCCGTGCAGCTAATGGCGGATTTAATGACGATCGTGGAGCACGGCACTTCAATTTCAAAGATAAAAGCCGCGTACGTGGGCGACGGCAACAACATGGCTCACTCGTGGCTCATGCTTGCCAGCAAGCTTGGCTTTGAGCTGCGAGTAGCGACGCCCGTGGGCTACGAGGCCGATCCGCAGATACTAGCGCAGGCGCGGCAAAATGCCGAAATTTCAGGTGCCAAAATTTTAATAACGAACGATATAAAAGAAGCGGTAGCGGGTGCAAACGTCGTGACGACCGATACTTGGGTCTCGATGGGGCAAGAAGCCGAAAAGGAGCAAAGAATTCGCGATTTCGCGGGCTTTTGCGTGGATGAAAGCTTAATGGCTCTAGCCGGTAGCGGCGCGATCTTTTTGCACTGCCTGCCGGCGTACCGCGGATATGAGGTAAGCGAGGCCGTGTTTGAAGCGCACGCGGATGAAATTTTTGCAGAGGCGGAAAATCGCCTGCACGCGCAAAAGGGCGTCATGGTCTGGCTGGATCAAAAAAGATAAATTTTAGGAGAACGCATGGAAGAAAAAGATAAGGCGCTAAAAAAGATCGACAAAGCGAGCGAATTTTTCGGGCTGGATAGCTCGAAAAGGACGGTTTTTGAAATTTCACAGGGCGAGGACAACGAGAAAAAGCTCACTTTAAAAAGCGGCTCGTGGAGCGACGAGGAGCCGTGGTTCGGCATCGACGAAAATAACGAAGTGCACACGATGATCTCGATAAAATCGCTTGCAAATCTTATCGCCGCGACCAAAAACGCGATGCAGGAAAATTTTAACCTCAAGCTTGAGCGCTCGATCTTGCAGCATACGCCGGTAGATTTCGGCGACGCGTGGATCGTGTGCATGGATGAGATCAGAAGGCTAACGGGCGCAGATCCGAATGCAAAAAGATTAAGCCTAGACGTCGACGCCGTCGTCTCGCGCGTAAAAAGCCTGCATCCGAACCTTTTCATCGACATCGAAGAGCTTATCAAAACCAAGGCGGGCGGCCGTGAATAGCATAGATTTCGACGCTTACGCGAAATTTTCGCGCCCTGGGCCCCGCTATACGAGCTATCCGACCGCTTTGGAATTTAGCGAAAACTTCAGCTACGACGGGTATTTGAACGAATTGAAAAATCAGAAAAGCTCCACGCCGCTGTCGCTTTACTTTCACATGCCGTTTTGCCGCTCCGCCTGTTATTTTTGCGGCTGCAACGTAATCTACACGGGCAAGCGCGACAAGATGGATCGGTATTTGGACTATATCGAGCGCGAAATGCAAATTTTAAGCGGCGTCGTGGACGGCTCACGCCAGGTCGTGCAGATGCACTTCGGCGGCGGCACGCCTACATATTTTAGCGCCGAACAGCTCGCGCGCCACATAAAAAATATCAAAAAATATTTTACAAATTTTAGCTCTGAAGCCGAGATCAGCTGTGAGATCGATCCGCGATTTTTAAACGCCGAGCAGCTTGACGTGCTCGTTTCAAACGGCTTTAACCGCATCAGCTACGGCGTGCAGGACTTCGATCCGCAGGTGCAAAAGGAGATCCACCGCATCCAGCCTTTCGAGCTTACGAGGGACGTCATAGCTATGGCGCGCGCGAGGGGGATAAAATCGATAAATATGGATCTGATCTACGGCCTTCCGTATCAGAGTCTAGCTAGCTTTAAGCGCACGCTGGAGCTTGCGCTTTCGCTTGATCCGGACCGCTTTGCGATCTTTAACTACGCGCATGTGCCGTGGATCAAAAAATCTATGCGTAAATTTGACGAGACGACACTACCAGAACCCAAAGTAAAGCTTGAAATTTTAAAATTTACCCATGATTTTTTGAGCGCGAACGGATATGAGATGATCGGCATGGATCACTACTCAAAGCCCGCGGACGAGCTTCACGCTGCGCTTAAAAACGGCTCGTTGCACCGTAATTTTCAGGGCTACACGACCAAGGGCGGCGCCGATCTGATCGGCATCGGGCTAACTAGCATCGGCGAAGGCGTGCGACACTATGCGCAAAATTTCAAAGATATGGACGCGTATGAAGCCGCGATTGATACGGGCAGGCTGCCGTATTGCAGGGGCATTTTGCTAAATGAAGAGGATCTGCTGCGCAAAGAGGTGATTATGGGGCTGATGAGTAATTTCTGCGTCGATATAGAGGCGATCGAGGAGAAATTTAAGATAAAATTTTTCGAGCATTTTGGTGCTAGCCTAAAACAGCTTGAGGCGCTAAAGGATTTCGTGCAAGTCTCGCCGCATAGAATTTCGGTAACGCCTACCGGCACGCTTTTGATCCGTAATATCGCGATGTGTTTTGATGAGTATATGGGTAAAAATTTGGGCGAAAAGCGCTTTTCAAAAACCGTTTAAGCGGCGCGGCTATGAGTAGGGCAAAGCTTGGAGCGTTCGATTTTGCGGCACTTAGCGAGCGTTGCGTAAAATGTGGTAAATGCATCCAAGTCTGCACGGTTTATGGCATTAACGGCGATGAAGTAACGAGCCCGCGCGGATTTGTGGATCTTTTGGGCGCTTACGGCAGGAATGAGCTAAAGCTTGATAAAAACGCTAAGAAAATTTTTGAGAGCTGCTTTTTATGCACCAACTGCGTAGATATTTGCGGCGAGTCTTTGCCCATAGATACGGCAATCGAGAATGTTCGCGCGCGCATTGCGGAAAAATTTGGCATCGCGTGGTACAAAAAAGCTGCGTTTTGGCTGCTCGGGCACCGCAAAGCGCTGGATCTAGCAGCAGCGCTTGGATACGTGTTTCTTAGCTGTGGCTTTAAGATGCGAAAAGATACGCAAAGCTCTATGTCGCCTAGATTTGACTTGCCACTACTTAAAAAAGAGCGCTTGTTGCCTGCTCCTGCGAAAAAGAGCTTTATGAACTCGCACGCAGAATTTATCGACAACGGCGGCGAAAAAACTATCGGAATTTTTATAGGCTGCATGGCAAACTACGCTTACACGGGCGTAGGCGAGGCGATTTTACATATTGCGCGAGCGCTAAAGCTAAACGTAAATTTGATGAAGGAACAAGCCTGTTGCGGCGCTCCTGCGTATTTTACGGGAGATTTTGCAGCGGTTGAACGCGCGGCAAAATTTAATATAGCATATTTCGAAAAAGCTCTGCCTGCTCTTGATGCGATTATAGTGCCCGAGGCTACATGCTCTGCAATGCTACGGGTGGATTACGCGCATTTTTTTGAAAATGAGCCGCAATGGAAAGCCCGTGCGCAAAAGCTTGCGAGTAAAATTTTTATGGCGAGCGAATACTTTTATAAATTTACAAACTTAAGTGATCTTTTGATGCGCCGCGGCAAAAGGGCTTTAGTGATTACCTATCACGATCCGTGCCATGCCCGCAAAATGCAGGGTATTTGGAAAGAACCGCGCGGCTTGCTCGCTCAAAACTACGAAATAATCGAGATGGATGAACTTAATAAATGCTGCGGATTTGGCGGTGTGACGATGCAGACCGAGCGTTACGAGCTCGCGCGTGAAACAGGATTAGCTAAGGCGCGCGCAATGGCAGATCTGCCTGTGCGCGTAGTCTCTGCCGAGTGCAGCGCGTGCAGGATGCAGCTAAATAATTCGCTTTTTTTAAGCAGCTCGCAGACGAGGTGCGTAAATCCGTTGGAGCTCATCGCTGAGGCGCTTATGGGCGAGGAAAATTCCAATGGATAAATTTTGCGTTTTAGAAGCTCCTGCATTTCGCCTGCTTTTACTCAATTCAAATCCTGGGACAAAATTCCGTGCTTTTGAAATTTTGGTTTTTAAAAATTATGATTAAATTTTATCGTTAGCTTGTAGAGGTTGCGGTCTGCGCTTTTGAGCTTTCTGATATATCAGCCTGAAATGGCGTGCGGTGGAACCCATAGGCTTTGCTGCTGCGGCGGGGTTGAGTAATATGATTTTAAATACTAAAATTTTGTGGTTTAGAATTTTGTTGAGGGATTTGCGCAAAATTTTAAGAAGTTGAATTGTAAGATGGATTTTAGCAGGAATTCTAATTTTAGGTGGTATTATTTGAAATTCTATGGAATTTGCGGCTAATGGCTGGAATTTTGATTTATTAATTCGCGTGGATTTGCTTAGCGTTGCAGGATTAAAGCGCGAATTTTAAATTTCGTAAAATTTAAGAATTAGTTACGTATGAGCTTCTTGCACTTCGCGGTTTCGACGTTGCGGCAAAATTTCTTTCAAAAATGCCAAAATATGCATAAAATATACTCACAATTTTCAGCACGAGATATTTGGCAAAAAGGCTAAGCTAGCGAGATCATGGATTTAAATTTAATTTTATTCTTGCTCTTTTGCGTCATCTTCAGAGTCCAGCTTTGCTTCTTCGATCAAAAGCCTGTTGGCTTCGGTAGCCTTTTTTATCTCGCTTAAGTTTTCTTCTATCTTATTTAGGCGCTTTTCAAGGGTATTTAGACGCTTTTCGGAGCGGGAGATAAAATAATAAATCAAATAAATCATAAAAACTATTATGATCCAAGGTACGATTTTCATATAAAATTCCTTAAAATTTAAAATTGCGCGCATTATAGCAGAAATTTTATGAAATTTTAAAATAGGCTGTTTTAGCCTTGACAATTGGGGATTTTTCGGTTATAATTGCCACTTCAATTTCAAAATGCTGGTGTAGCTCAGCTGGTAGAGCTACTGCCTTGTAAGCAGTGGGTCGGCGGTTCGATCCCGTCCACCAGCTCCATTTTTTGTAACAGTGTTTGACCAGATTTCATCAAAGGGTGAGATACTCAAGTGGCCAACGAGGGCAGACTGTAAATCTGCTGGCTTTGCCTTCCGTGGTTCGAATCCACGTCTCACCACCATGAATTTTTGATGCGGGATTAGCTCAGTTGGCTAGAGCATCAGCCTTCCAAGCTGAGGGTCGCGGGTTCGAGCCCCGTTTCCCGCTCCACCATTTAGGTTTACTGGGAGCTGTAAAACTTAACTGCTTTTATATGCTTACATAATCTAAATTTTGGTCGCATTGTTGGGTATTGGTAGCGATTTCTCTTTGCCTGAGTTTAGGCTCATATGGCTCAGAGGTAGAGCACTTCCTTGGTAAGGAAGAGGTCGCGGGTTCAAGTCCCGCTATGAGCTCCATAAAATAGAGTCGCTTAGTTTGTTGTGTAATCCACAAATCAATAACGGAGGATATGATGGCTAAAGAAAAATTTAATCGTAACAAGCCACACGTAAACATTGGTACCATCGGTCACGTTGACCATGGTAAGACTACTTTGACAGCTGCTATTTCTGCTGTTCTTTCCAGGAAAGGTCTAGCTGAGCTAAAGGACTACGACAATATCGATAACGCTCCAGAGGAAAAAGAGCGCGGTATTACTATCGCTACGTCTCACATCGAATATGAGACCGAGAAACGTCACTATGCTCACGTTGACTGCCCTGGCCACGCCGACTACGTAAAAAATATGATTACCGGTGCGGCTCAGATGGACGGCGCTATTTTAGTTGTCTCTGCTGCAGATGGTCCTATGCCTCAAACTCGCGAGCACATCTTGCTTTCTCGCCAAGTAGGCGTTCCTTATATCGTAGTTTTTCTAAACAAAACCGATATGGTCGATGATCCGGATCTTTTAGAGCTAGTCGAAGAGGAAGTTAGAGATCTTTTAAAAGAGTATAAATTCCCTGGCGACGAGACCCCAATCATTAAGGGCTCTGCTCTTAAGGCTCTTGAGGAAGCTAAGGCTGGACAAGACGGCGAATGGTCTGCAAAGATTATGGAGCTTATGGACGCAGTTGATAGCTATATCCCAACCCCTGTTCGCGATACTGATAAAGATTTCCTTCTTCCGATCGAAGATATTTTCTCGATCTCCGGTCGCGGTACCGTTGTAACCGGTAGAATCGAAAAAGGTATCGTTAAAGTTGGTGATACTATCGAGATCGTAGGTATTAAACCTACTCAAACTACTACCGTCACTGGCGTTGAGATGTTTAGAAAAGAGATGGATCAAGGTGAAGCCGGCGATAACGTAGGTGTTTTATTGCGCGGTACTAAGAAAGAGGAAGTAGAGCGCGGTATGGTTTTATGTAAACCAAAATCTATCACTCCTCATACTAAATTTGAGGGCGAGGTTTATATCTTAACTAAAGAAGAGGGCGGACGCCATACTCCATTCTTTAATAATTATAGACCGCAGTTTTACGTTCGTACGACAGATGTTACCGGTTCGATTACCCTTCCTGAGGGAACGGAGATGGTAATGCCTGGCGATAACGTTAAAATCACCGTTGAGCTAATTGCTCCGATCGCTCTTGAGCAAGGTACTCGCTTCGCGATTCGCGAAGGCGGTCATACCGTAGGTTCAGGCGTCGTTTCGAAAATCATCGCTTAATTTTTTGCAAGCGGAATTTTAAAATTCCGCTTGCTTTTTTATTCAAGGAAACCAAATGGCAAAGAATTCAAGTAGAGTAAAGGTCGGATTAAAATGCTCCGAAAGTGGCGATATTAACTATACTACTTATAAAAATAGCAAAACTACGACCGAAAAACTAGAACTTAAAAAATATTGCCCTAGATTAAAAAAGCACACGCTTCATAAAGAAGTCAAGTTAAAAGGCTAATTGTTATAGGGCAATAGCTCCAACGGTAGAGCGCCGGATTCCAAATCCGATGGTTGGGGGTTCGAATCCCTCTTGCCCTGCCACGAGGATTGGGTATGGAAAAAGTAAAAGAGTATTATAAACAAGCAAAAGTAGAGTTAGATAAGGTAATTTTCCCGACTAAAGATCAGACTAAAACAGCATATATCTCTGTAGTAGTCGTAGTCGTAGTTATCGCACTGTTTTTAGCGCTAGTGGATCTTATTATGTCCGCTTTGATAACTGCTTAAGTAAGGATCGTAATATGGCAAATAAATGGTATGCGATACAAACTTACGCCGGCAGCGAGATGGCGGTAAAGCGCGCGATAGAAGCGCTAAAACAAGACGAAGCACTTGAGGCTAAGATCGGCGAAGTGCTAGTGCCTACCGAAGATGTTATAGAGGTCAAAAATACAAAGCAAACCATCAAAGAGCGTAGCTTATATCCAGGATATTGTTTTGCAAATTTAGATTTGGATACCACTTTATGGCATAGAATTCAGATGCTGCCTAAGGTAAGTCGCTTTATCGGCGAGGCGAAAAAACCCTCTCCGCTACCGGAAAAAGATATCGAGATAATTCTAGAAAAGATCAATAATCGCGAGGCTCCTAAGCCGAAGATAAATTTCGAAGACGGAGAGACGGTTAGGATCGTCGACGGACCTTTTGCTAATTTCAACGGCATCGTAGAAGAGTATGATATGATACATGGCAAGCTTCGCCTCAATGTTTCGATCTTCGGACGAAGCACGCCGATTGAAATTTCATATTCGCAAGTTGAAAAGATTATTTAAATTTTATAAGGAGTAAATTTATGGCTAAGAAAGTTGTTGGCGAAATCAAGCTGCAAATAGCGGCCGCAAAAGCAAATCCAAGCCCGCCGGTAGGTCCTGCACTAGGTCAAAAGGGCGTTAATATTATGGAATTTTGCAAAGCGTTTAACGAGCGAACCAAAGATATGGCGGGCTTTAATATTCCGGTCATTATCACGGTTTATGCCGATAAAAGCTTTACTTTCATCACTAAGCAACCGCCTGCGACGGATTTGATCAAAAAAGCGGCGAAGATAGATAAGGGTTCGGACAATCCTCTTAAAAAGAAGGTAGCATCCTTAACTAAGGCTCAAGTTTTAGAGATCGTCGAGAAAAAGATCGCCGATCTGAATACCAAAGATAGAGAGCAGGCTGCTAGGATTATAGCGGGTTCGGCTCGTTCTATGGGTATTACGGTCACTGACTAGACCTTTTGACCGCTAAGGTTTAAAAAAGCGGTAGCACTTTAATTGCGGAGAAATATATGCCAAAAAATTCAAAAAGATTCAACGAACTTTTAAAAAAAGTTGACGTAAATAAAATTTATAGTGTAGACGAAGCGGTAAGCACAGTAAAAACTCTAGCTTCTGCTAAATTTGACGAGACGGTGGAGATCGCTCTTAAACTAAACGTAGATCCAAGACATGCCGATCAGATGGTGCGCGGCTCGGTCGTTTTGCCTGCTGGTACTGGCAAGAGCGTTCGAGTAGCCGTGGTTGCAAAAGACGCAAAAGCTAGCGAGGCTAGCGAAGCAGGTGCCGATATCGTGGGTGCCGATGATCTGATCGAAGAGATTCAAAAGGGAAATATAAATTTCGATGTTCTTATCGCCACTCCAAATTTAATGGGACTAGTCGGTAAGGTAGGTCGTATTCTCGGTCCAAAAGGCGTTATGCCGAACCCTAAAACCGGTACCGTTACTATGGATGTCGCTCAGGCCGTTAAAAATGCTAAGGGTGGACAGGTAAATTTCCGCGTCGATAAGCAAGGAAATATCCACGCAGGCCTTGGCAAGGCGAGCTTTAGCAAAGAGCAGCTTTTAGACAATATTACGACGTTTATCAAAACCATAAATAAGCATAAGCCAGCGACTGCGAAGGGTAGATACGTAACTCATGCATCGCTTTCACTTACTATGAGTCCTGCGGTTACGCTGGATAATCAAGAAATAATCGATTTAAAATAAAATTTTAAATTTTTATCTTAGATTGGAGATAGCTCAAGGTTTTTAACTTAATTGATCGAAATTTTAAAATTTCGATCGCTTGGCTTGAAATCACCGATCGGAAAGGAGACCTAATGACGAGAGACGAAAAATCAAAGATAGTAGCGGAGCTTGGCGAGGCTTTTAAGGCTAGCGAAGCTATAGTAATTTCCGATTTTAAAGGCCTTAGCGTTAAGCAGCTTGAAGATCTTAGAAATAGCGCGCGCGAAGCGGGCGTAAAGGTTCGGGTTATTAAAAACACCCTAGCTAATATCGCATTAAAAAATGCCGAAAAAAACGGACTTAGCTTTAAAGATACCAATATCTTCTTATGGGGCGAGCAGCTTTCTGTATGTAAAGTAGCGGCTAAATTTGAAGAGAAAAACGAAATTTTTAAGCTTAAGACCGCTCATATCGATGGGGAAGTAGCCGGCGTAGATAAGGTTAGAGCGCTTTCGAAGATGCCTTCGAGAGACGAGCTTATCGCGATGTTACTTCAAGTATGGAATGCGCCGATTCAAAATTTTACGATCGGCTTAAATGCGCTTAAGCAGAAAAAAGAAGCTAGCGCTTAATTAAAATTTAGGAGAATAAAATGGCAATTTCAAAAGAAGATGTTTTAGAGTATATCTCTAATCTTTCGGTGCTAGAGCTTAGCGAACTAGTTAAAGAATTCGAAGAAAAATTCGGCGTAAGCGCAGCTCCGGTTATGGTAGCAGGCGGCGCAGGCGCTGGCGGCGCAGGTGCGGCAGCGGCTGAAGAGAAAACAGAATTCGATGTCGTATTGCTTGATGCAGGCGATAAGAAAATCAATGTAATTAAGGTTGTTCGCGCCTTAACGGGCCTTGGCCTAAAAGAAGCCAAAGACGCTACTGAGGCTACTCCGTCCGTTCTTAAAGAGGGACTTAACAAAGAAGATGCCGAGAAGGCTAAAAAAGAGCTTGAAGAAGCAGGCGCTAAAGTCGAACTCAAATAAATCGCGAAATTTTAAAATTTCGCATACAAATGTGTGCCGGTGCGTCGCAGCGGCACTTCTTTCTTTAAAATACAACTACGAGGTAGTGGAATGTTAAACAGCCTATATTCAGGAAATCGTCTTAGGGTGGATTTTTCAAAGGTTCCCAAAGACATCGAAATTCCGAATTTATTACAACTACAAAAGAAAAGTTTTGATCATTTTTTAAATCTTGATAACTCGGGTGGAGAAAGCGGCATAGAGAAGGTTTTCAAAGCCATTTTTCCTATCCACGATGCACAGAATAGACTAAGTATCGAGTATGTAAGTAGCGAAATTTCAAAGCCAAAGTATTCGATTAGAGAATGCATGGAAAGAGGGCTTACTTATTCGGTAAATTTAAAGATGAAGCTCCGTCTGCTCGTGCATGAGCGCGATGAAAAGACGGGCAAAAAAATCGGCGTAAAAGAGATCAAAGAACAAGATATATTCATTCGCGACATTCCTTTAATGACCGACAGAATTTCATTTATCATAAACGGCGTAGAGCGTGTCGTCGTAAATCAGCTGCACAGAAGCCCGGGTGTAATCTTCAAAGAGGAAGAGAGCCCTACGGTTCTAAATAAACTTATCTACACCGCTCAAATAATACCTGATCGCGGCAGCTGGCTGTATTTCGAATACGACGTAAAAGACGTACTATATGTGCGCATAAATAAAAGGCGCAAGGTTCCGATCACGATCCTATTTCGCGCACTCGGCTACAAAAAACAAGACATCATAAAATTATTTTATCCTATTAAGACGATCTATATTAAAAAAGGAAAATTCCTAACCGATTTCGATCCGAAAGAATACGTGGGCAGGCTCGATTACGACATTATAAACGAAAAGGGCGAAGTGCTTCATCAAGCAAGCAAGCGCCTAACATCCAAAAAAGCAGAGAAGTTAGCAGAGGACGGACTAAAACTCATCGAGTATCCGGTTGAAATTTTAGCCGAGCGCTACCTAGCCGACGCCATCGTTGATAAAAACAGCGGCGAGGTGCTTTTTGATTCGCTAACTGCGCTAGATGAGGGCAAGCTAGCCAAGATCGCTAACACCGAGAAAAAATTTACGATCGCCAACGACCTAGCTAGCGGCGTAGACACTTCTATCATAAATTCTTTTATTCAAGATGCGGACGCGCTTAAGCTCTTGCAGCAAAGCGAGGGCGTAGACGACGAGAATGATCTGGCCGCGATTAGAATTTACAAGGTTATGCGCCCGGGCGAGCCGGTGGTAAAAGAAGCGGCAAAGAGCTTCGTAAACGATCTGTTTTTTAATCCGGAGCGCTACGATCTAACTAAAGTCGGCCGTATGAAGATGAACCATAAACTAGGCATCGAGGCGCCGGAGTACGTAACCGTGCTAACCAGCGAGGATATTATCAAGACGGCGAAATATTTAATTAGAGTTAAAAACGGCGACGGCTTCATCGATGATCGCGACAATCTCGGCAATCGCCGCATCCGCTCGATCGGCGAGCTTTTGGCGAACGAGATGCACCTTGGATTTATCAAGGTTCAAAAGGCGATCAAAGATAAATTTACCGGCATTAGCGGAAATTTAGACGAGCTTATGCCGTATGATTTCGTAAACCCTAAAACCATCACCACTACGCTTATGGAATTTTTCACCGGCGGCCAGCTAAGCCAGTTTATGGATCAGACCAACCCGCTTAGCGAGGTTACGCATAAGCGTCGTCTATCTGCGCTGGGCGAAGGCGGACTAGTTAAAGAACGCGCAGGCTTTGAGGTGCGTGACGTCCATCCTACGCACTACGGTAGAATTTGCCCTATCGAGACCCCTGAGGGTCAAAACATCGGTCTGATCAATACCCTAGCGACCTATGCGAAGGTAAATGATCTTGGCTTTGTCGAGGCTCCGTATAAAAAGGTCGTAAACGGTAAGGTTACCGACGAGATCGTCTATCTTACCGCTACGCAGGAAGAGGGGCTCGTAATCGCTCCTGCGTCCGCTAAATTGGACGAGGAGGGTAATATCGTAGAGGAGCTTTTAGAGGTCAGAAAAGACGGCGAAAATATTATGGCCAAGCGCGAGGATATTTCTTTGATAGACCTTTGCTCCGGTATGGTCGCGGGCGTAGCGGCGTCGTTGATCCCGTTTTTAGAGCACGACGACGCTAATCGCGCGCTTATGGGCTCGAACATGCAGCGCCAAGCCGTACCACTTCTGCACTCTACCGCCCCTATCGTCGGAACGGGTATGGAGGCGATCATCGCACGCGATTCGTGGGAAGCGATCAAGGCCGGTCGCGACGGCGTCGTAGAAAAGGTCGATAATAAAAATATCTTTATTTTAGGCGAGGACGAGAAGGGGCCGTTTATCGATCACTACTCGATGGAGAAAAATTTACGCACTAACCAAAACACTACCTTTTCACAGCGTCCTATCGTGCGCAAAGGCGACGTGATAAAGGCGGGTCAAATCATAGCCGACGGCCCTAGCATGGATGGCGGCGAACTTGCGATCGGCAAAAACGCCCTTATAGCTTTCATGCCGTGGCACGGCTACAATTACGAAGACGCCGTAGTCATGAGCGAAAAGATGATTCGTGCCGACGAATACACCAGCGTGCATGTTTATGAAAAGGAGATCGAGGCTAGAGAGCTTAAAGACGGCGTGGAGGAGATCACGCGCGACATCCCTAATATCAAAGAGGAGGAGCTTACCCACCTCGATGATAGCGGTATCGTAAAGATCGGTACTCACGTCAAACCTGGCATGATCCTAGTAGGCAAGGTAACTCCGAAGGGCGAGGTTAAACCGACGCCTGAAGAGAGGCTTTTGCGCGCAATTTTTGGCGAGAAGGCGGGACATGTGGTAAATAAATCTCTCTACGCGACCGCCTCTATGGAAGGCGTGGTAATCGACGTTAAAATTTTTACCAAAAAGGGCTACGAGAAGGATCCACGCACGAACAAAGCCTATGAGGATGAAAAAACCGAGCTCGAAAGGGAGCATCACGATAGGCTTTTGATGCTTGATCGCGAAGAGATGCTAAAGGTAGTGGCGCTTCTTTCTAAAAGCGCTTTGCAAAGCGATCAAAGCCTAAATAAAAAAGATTATAAAAAGGGCGATAAGGTTAAAAAAGAGGAGCTTGAAAGCTCCAACCGCTTTACGTTAAATTCCTTCGTTAAGGCTTATTCTAAAGCTGTTCAGAAGGAATACGAAGAGCTAAAAAATCACTTCCAAAACGAGAAGCGCAAGCTCAAAGAGGAGCATGACGAAAAGATCGAAATTTTAGAAAAAGACGATATCTTGCCAAGCGGCGTCGTTAAGCTCGTAAAGGTCTATATAGCAACTAAGCGCAAGCTAAAAGTGGGCGATAAGATGGCGGGTCGCCACGGAAACAAGGGTATCGTCTCAAATATCGTCCCTGAGGTCGATATGCCGTATCTGCCTAGCGGACAGCGCGTGGATATCGTGCTAAATCCTCTCGGCGTTCCAAGCCGTATGAATATCGGCCAGATAATGGAGAGCCACTTAGGTCTTGTGGGCTGGCGCTTAGGCGAGCAGATCGCTAAAATTTTAGAGGAGAAAACGGGCGAATGGATAAAAACCCTTCGCGCCAAAATGATTGAGATCGCGGGCGTTTCCAAGCTAATGCAGGCTAAAAAAACGCTTGAGAAGATCAGCGACGAAGATCTTTTGAAATACGCTAGAGACTGGGCGAAAGGGGTGAGATTTTCCGCTCCGATATTTGAAGGCATCGTGCCGGAGGATTTCAAAAAGCTATTTGAAATGGCGGGTATCGATCAGGACGGTAAGACCGAGCTTTACGATGGTCGCACCGGCGAAAAGATCAAAGAGCGCGTAAACGTGGGCTGCATGTATTATCTCAAGCTGCACCACCTAGTCGACGAAAAGGTTCACGCAAGAAGCACCGGTCCTTACAGCCTAGTTACGCAGCAGCCGGTCGGCGGCAAGGCGCTATTCGGCGGTCAAAGATTCGGCGAGATGGAAGTTTGGGCTCTGGAGGCATACGGCGCGGCATATACGCTCCGCGAAATGCTAACGATCAAATCCGACGACGTCGACGGACGCTTGGCTGCGTATAAGGCGCTGACAAAAGGCGAAAACGTTCCGTCTACAGGAATTCCTGAGACATTTTTTGTTTTAACAAACGAGCTTAAATCGCTTGCTCTAGACGTTGAAATTTACGAGAATGGAGAGAATAAATGAGCGATAATTCAAATTTAGAAAGAATAGAAATAAAAGAGGACGCCAGAGTCCACGACTTCGACGCGTTTGCAATCAGGCTTGCTAGTCCCGAGCAGATCAAGGCTTGGAGCCACGGCGAGGTCAAAAAGCCCGAAACCATCAATTACCGCACGCTTAAGCCGGAGCGCGACGGACTTTTTTGCGCTAAAATTTTCGGCCCCGTAAGAGATTATGAGTGCATCTGCGGTAAATATAAAAAGATGCGTTATAAGGGCTGGAAGTGCGAAAAGTGCGGCGTCGAGATCACGAGCTCGAAGGTTCGCCGTACTAGAATGGGGCATATTGAGCTGGTAACGCCGGTAGCACATATTTGGTACGTAAATTCCTTGCCTAGCCGCATCGGTACGCTTCTAAATATCAAGATGAAAGATCTTGAGCGCGTGCTTTATTATGAGGCTTACATCGTAGAAAGTGCAGGCGAGGCATTTTACGACAACGAAAATTCTAAAAAGGTCGAAAAATACGACGTTTTAAATGAGGAGCAGTATCAGAGCTTAAAAGAGCGCTTTTCGCAGACAGGCTTCGTCGCCAAAATGGGTGGTCAGGTAATCCGCGATATGCTAGCTGAGCTTGATTTAGTTGAAATTTTAAATTCTTTGAAAGAGGAGATGGATAACACAAACTCCGAAGCGAAGAAAAAAACTATCGTCAAGCGTCTAAAAGTCGTCGAGAGCTTTTTAAATTCCGGTAATAAGCCCGAGTGGATGATGATTACAAATCTGCCCGTGCTGCCTGCCGATCTACGCCCGCTCGTTAGCCTTGAGGGCGGTAAATTTGCAGTTTCGGACGTAAACGATCTATACCGCCGCGTCATCAATCGAAATTCTAGACTCAAAAGGCTGATGGAGCTCGATGCACCCGAGATCATCATTCGTAATGAAAAACGAATGCTTCAAGAAGCGGTGGACGCACTTTTTGACAATGGACGTCGCGCTAACGCCGTAAAGGGCGCCAATAAGCGACCGCTTAAATCTCTAAGCGAGATCATTAAGGGTAAACAAGGTCGCTTCCGTCAAAATTTACTCGGAAAGCGTGTGGATTTTTCGGGTCGCTCCGTCATCGTCGTAGGTCCAAATTTACGCATGGATCAGTGCGGTCTGCCTAAAACTATGGCGCTTGAGTTATTCAAGCCGCATCTAATCGCACGCCTGCAAGAGAAGGGCTATGCTACGACCGTCAAGCAGGCTAAAAAGATGATTGAAAATAGGATCAATGAAGTTTGGGAGTGCTTGGAGGAGGTCGTAAAGGATCACCCGGTTATGCTAAACCGCGCGCCGACGCTTCATAAGATGTCTATTCAGGCGTTTCATCCCGTGCTCGTCGAGGGCAAGGCTATCAGGCTGCATCCGCTAGTTTGCGCCGCGTTCAATGCAGACTTCGACGGCGATCAGATGGCGGTGCACGTGCCGCTTAGCCAAGAGGCGATCGCGGAGTGCAAAATTTTAATGCTAAGCTCGATGAATATCTTGCTTCCTGCGAGCGGAAAGCCCGTCGCGGTGCCTAGCCAGGATATGGTTTTGGGAATTTATTATCTAAGCCTCGAAAAGCCGGGCGCTAAGGGAACGAATAAAATTTTTGCAAACGTCGATGAGGTAATGCTCGCCGTGGAGGCAAACGCTCTGGATATCCACGCTAAAATCAAAACGATGATCGATCGCCGCATTATCTTTACGACCGCGGGCCGCTTGATCATCAAATCGATCCTGCCTAGCTTTATTCCGGATCATCTTTGGAATAAGATTATGAAGAAAAAGGATATCGCCGAGCTTGTCGATTACGTCTATAAAAACGGCGGCCTTGAGATAAGCGCGGAATTTTTGGATAATCTTAAAAATTTAGGCTTTGAATCCGCGACTAAAGCGGGCGTTTCGATCTCCGTTTCGGATATCATCGTGCCGAAGTCTAAAGCAGGTCTTGTAGAAGAGGCTAAAAAGCAGGTCAGAGAGGTTCAGAACCAATACGGCGCGGGCTTGCTAACTGACGGCGAGCGCTATAATAAAACGATCGACATCTGGACCAGCACTAGTAAGAAGCTAGCCGATGAGATGATGAAGATGATGGAGAAGGATAAGGACGGCTTTAACTCGATCTATATGATGGCCGATAGCGGTGCACGCGGTAGCGCGGAGCAGATCAAGCAGCTAGCGGGCATGAGAGGTCTGATGAGTAAGCCAGACGGTTCGATCATCGAGACGCCGATCACTTCAAATTTTAGAGAAGGTCTGAATGTAAACGAGTACTTCATCTCGACCCACGGCGCGCGTAAGGGTCTTGCCGATACTGCACTCAAGACTGCAAATGCGGGATATCTAACGCGAAAGCTGATCGACGTCGCACAAAACGTCAGAGTTACGATGCACGACTGCGGCACGCACGAGGGTATCGAGGTTACCGAGATTGTAGAGAACGGAACGCAAATAGAAAGCCTAGCCGATAGGATTATGGGTAGGGTGCTAAGCTCGGATGTGATTGATCCAGTATCGAATGAAATTTTATTTACTGAAGGCACGCTTCTAGGCGTTAATGAGGTACGCACCATAGTCGATGCCGGCATCAAATCCGTAAGCATCCGTACGCCTATTACGTGCAAGGCTGAAAAAGGGGTTTGCGCGAAGTGCTACGGCGTAAATTTGGGAGAGGGCAAGCTGGTAAAACCGGGTGAAGCGGTCGGTATCATATCGGCGCAATCCATCGGCGAACCGGGCACGCAGCTTACGCTACGAACCTTCCATGCCGGCGGTACTGCATCTACCGAGCAGCAAGATCGTCAAGTAATCGCCGATAAGGAGGGCTTTATCAGATATTACAACGTAAAGACCTACGAAAACGGCGGCAAAAATATCGTAATGAACCGCAGAAACGCCGCGGTGCTTTTGGTTGAGCCAAAGATCAAAGCTCCAATTACCGGCAAGGTAAGCATCGATATAACTCATGATGATGTGAATATTACGCTAAAAGGCAAGAAAGAAGAATTTAAATATACCATCCGACGCCACGATCTAGCCAAGCCTACCGAGCTTGCGGGCGTAAGCGGTAAAGTTGAGGGGAAATTCTACATCGTATTTAAAGACGGCGAAACCGTTGGAGAAAATGATAGTTTAGTAGAGGTTATAAAAGAAGACTGGAATATCCCTACTCGAATTCCGTTTGCAAGCGAACTTCGCGTCAAAGACGGCGAGCCGGTAACCCAAAAGATCAAAGCGGGAGCAAATGGTACGCTTAAGTATTTCATCCTCAAAGGTGATTATTTAGAGAGGCTAAGAGATATCAAAAAAGGTCACGTTGTAAGCGAGAAGGGCATGTATGTAGTCATCTCCGATAAAAACGGCAGAGAGGCGATCCGCCACTACATACCGCGCGAATCTGTCATTACCTATGATGATAATAGCGTCGTAAAAAGTGAAGATCTTATCGCCAAGCCTAAAAAAGACGACAGATTAATTATCGCCGAGTGGGATCCGTATTCTATCCCTGTGGCTGCAGAGTGCGAGGGTAAGATCGGCTTTGAGGATATCGAGCCTGGATATACCGCTACGGAGCAATATGACGAGACTACCGGCCAAAGCCGTTTGGTTATCAACGAGTACCTTCCGCAAGGCGTCAAGCCGGCTATTATCGTAACTCCTAGCAAGGGCGAGCCTATCAAATACAACCTAGGACCGAAGACTGCGATTTTTACGAATAAGGGCGATCAGGTAGCGATTGCGGATATTTTGGCTAGAACGCCGAAAGCTGCTGCAAAATCAAAAGATATCACCGGCGGTTTGCCGCGCGTATCGGAGCTATTTGAGGCTCGCCGCCCGAAAAATACCGCGATCATCGCAGACATCGACGGAACCGTCCGTTTCGATAAAGCACTGCGCGCAAAAGAGCGCATCGTAATCGAGGGTGAGGATGGAACGAGCGCCGAGTATCTAATCGATAAGAGTCGCCAGATCCAAGTGCGAAACGGCGAGTTCGTCCACGCAGGCGAGAAGCTTACCGACGGAGTTATCAGCTCGCATGACGTGCTTAGAATTTTAGGCGAAAAGGCGCTGCATTATTATCTGATCAGCGAAATTCAACAGGTTTATCGCTCTCAAGGCGTCGTTATTAGCGACAAGCATATCGAGATCATCGTATCTCAGATGCTCCGCCAAGTCAGAATCGTCGATAGCGGCGATACTCAGCTTATCGTCGGCGATCTGATCAGCCGCCGCAGATTTAAAGAGGAAAATGAGCGGATCGTAAAGATGGGCGGCGAGCCTGCGATCGCAGAGTCCGTACTGCTGGGTGTAACTCGTGCGGCCGTAGGAAGCGATAGCGTCATTTCGGCGGCGTCCTTCCAAGAGACTACGAAGGTTCTAACCGAGGCTAGTATCGCGGGTAAATTTGACCGATTAGAGGACTTGAAAGAAAACGTAATTTTGGGTCGCATAATCCCGGTTGGAACGGGTCTGTATAAAGACAAGGAAGTTAAACTTAAAAAATAATTTAGGGCAAAAAGCCCTAAATTTACCTAAATTTAAAGGATGAGACATGAATATGATCAACATAAATTTCGGTCTGTTGTTTATCAGGTTGGGGCTTGGAGTTTGTCTTTTAATGCACGGAATTTTTAAGCTCACTCACGGCATAGACGGCGTAAAATCGATGTTGGTAGCCAGAGGAATTCCGGATCTGGTGGCTTACGGCGCATATGTAGGCGAGGTGCTGGCGCCTGCGATGATAATCATAGGCGTATTTTGCCGCATAGGCGCTCTGCTTGTGATCGCAAACGCGCTCATGATAATATATGTTCTACATACTCCGTTGAGTGCGCTTACCGGCGTGGGCGGATTTGAGCTGGAAATCGTATATCTGTATCTTTCTGCTGCGATCTGCCTAGTGATCTGCGGCGGCGGAGAGTTTGTACTGATTAGAGATTAAAATTTAGTTAAATTTACGTTTCTGTAAGTTTAAACAAAGTATAATCCAAATCTTTTTGAATAAATTTTTGTGAAAGGAAAGATGTGCCAACCATAAATCAATTGGTCAGAAAAGAGCGCAAGAAGATTACCGAGAAATCGAAGTCTCCGGCGCTAAAGAATTGCCCTCAACGAAGAGGAGTTTGTACTAAGGTCTATACCACGACCCCTAAAAAGCCAAACTCTGCGCTTCGTAAAGTTGCCAAAGTAAGGCTTACTAGCGGATTTGAAGTCATCAGCTATATCGGCGGTGAAGGTCATAATCTACAAGAGCACTCCATCGTGCTAGTTCGCGGCGGTCGTGTAAAGGACCTACCGGGCGTTAAATACCACATCGTCCGCGGTGCGCTTGATACTGCAGGCGTTGCGAAACGAACCGTTGCAAGATCAAAATACGGTGCTAAACGACCTAAAAAATAGTTTGGCCTAAACAGACCGGCACTAGATTTTGCCGAGTTTGAGTAAAATTTTAAAATTTGAAGGAATAAAATGAGAAGAAGAAAAGCTCCCGTTAGGGAAGTTATGCCCGATCCGATTTATGACAGCAAAGTAATCACAAAATTTATTAATTCGCTTATGTTTGACGGCAAAAAGAGCGTCGCTACCGAGATCATGTACGGCGCCTTAAATTTCATCGACAATAAAGGCGGAGAGAAGAAAGGTATAGAAATTTTTAACGATGCCATTGATAACGTTAAGCCTTTGATGGAGGTAAAATCTCGTCGTGTAGGCGGCGCAACTTATCAGGTTCCGATCGAGGTCAGGCCGGCTCGACAGCAGGCTTTGGCTATCCGCTGGATCATATCTTTTGCGAGAAAAAGAAGCGAGCGCACGATGATAGAGCGCCTGGCTTACGAGCTTATGGACGCCGCAAATTCTAAAGGTTCTTCGTTTAAGAAGAAAGAAGATACCTACAAGATGGCGGAGGCCAACAAAGCTTTCGCGCATTATCGTTGGTAGGAGGGCATCATGGCAAGAAAAACCCCTTTGCATATGGTTAGAAATATCGGTATTGCCGCCCACATCGATGCCGGAAAGACCACTACGAGCGAAAGAATTCTATTTTTTACCGGCATGAGTCATAAGATTGGCGAGGTTCACGAGGGCGCCGCTACGATGGACTGGATGGAGCAGGAGCGCGAGCGCGGCATCACGATTACATCTGCCGCTACCACATGCTTTTGGAATAATCATCAGATAAATTTGATTGACACTCCGGGTCACGTTGATTTTACTATCGAAGTCGAGCGCTCGATGCGCGTTTTAGATGGTGCGGTAGCAGTATTTTGCTCTGTAGGTGGCGTTCAGCCTCAAAGCGAGACCGTTTGGCGTCAAGCGAATAAATACCATGTTCCGCGCATTATTTTCGTAAATAAAATGGACCGCGTCGGTGCAAATTTCTATAATGTCGAACAGCAGGTAAAAGATAGGCTCAAGGCTCATCCAGTTCCTATTCAAATTCCGATCGGCGCTGAGGACGATTTTAAAGGCGTTATCGATTTAGTCACTATGAAAGCGCTCGTTTGGGATGACAGCAAGGGTCCTTCTGCTCCGGAGATCGTTGAAATTCCTGCCGAGCTACGAGAAAAAGCACAGGAATATCGCGACAAGATGATTGAGGCGGTAGCAGAGACTGATGAAGCTTTGATGGAGAAGTATTTTAACGGCGAAGAGCTAAGCGTAGAAGAGATTAAAAAGGGCATCAAGAAAGGCTGCTTAAGCCTAAGCTTCTTTCCTATGCTATGCGGTACCGCATTTAAAAATAAGGGCGTGCAGCCTTTGCTAGATGCGGTCGTAGATTATCTACCTGCGCCTGATGAAGTGCCTGCGATTAAGGGGCAGTATGAGGATGGCAGCGAGGTTCATGTAAGCTCTACCGACGAGGGCGAGTTCGCGGGCCTTGGATTTAAGATTATGACCGATCCTTTTGTAGGTCAGCTTACCTTTGTACGCGTTTATCGCGGTGTTTTGGAAAGTGGCAGCTACGTCGTAAATACTGGCAAAGGCAAAAAAGAGCGCATCGGACGCTTGCTAAGGATGCACTCAAATAAACGCGAAGAGATCAAGGAGCTTTATGCGGGCGAGATCGGTGCTGTCGTGGGTCTTAAAGATACCCTTACCGGCGATACTCTAGCTAGCGAAAAAGATAAAGTAATTTTAGAACGTATGGAATTTCCTGATCCCGTTATAAGTGTAGCTGTAGAGCCTAAAACCAAAGCCGATCAAGAGAAAATGGGTATCGCGCTTCAAAAATTGGCGCAAGAAGATCCAAGCTTTAGGGTTGCGACCGACGAGGAGAGCGGACAAACTATCATTTCGGGAATGGGCGAATTGCACCTCGAGATCATCGTAGATAGAATGCTTAGAGAATTTAAAGTCGAGGCCGAGGTCGGACAGCCGCAGGTCGCATATCGCGAGACTATCCGCAAAAAGGTCGAGCAGGAATACAAATATGCCAAGCAGTCGGGCGGTCGCGGTCAATACGGTCACGTATTTTTGCGCCTAGAGCCTTTGGAGCCTGGCACCGGATATGAGTTCGTAAACGATATCAAAGGCGGCGCGATTCCGAAAGAATACATCCCCGCAGTCGATAAGGGCTGCCAAGAGGCGATGCAAAACGGCGTTTTGGCGGGATATCCGGTCGAGGATGTGCGCGTAACGGTCTATGACGGAAGCTACCACGAAGTCGATAGCTCCGAAATGGCATTCAAACTTGCCGCTTCTATGGGCTTTAAAGAGGGCGCTAGAAAAGCGGGTGCCGTGATCTTGGAGCCTATGATGAAGGTCGAGGTAGAAACCCCTGAGGAGTATATGGGCGACGTCATCGGCGATCTAAACAAGCGCCGCGGACAGGTCAATAATATGAGCGAACGCGGCGGCAATAAGATCATCGACGCATTTTGCCCGCTTTCGGAGATGTTCGGTTACTCGACCGATCTGCGCTCTCAGACGCAGGGTCGTGCGACCTATTCGATGGAATTTGATCACTACGACGAGGTTCCTAAAAACGTAGGCGAAGAGATCATCAAAAAGCGCAACGGCTAAGCTTAACGAGCGCTAGGGCGCGGCGATAACTTTATTGCCAACCCCGGCGCTTCTTTAAATTTTAAAATGGCGTTTAAATTTAACCTACTTCATGAGCCAAAATTTTAGCTCATACTCTAGCTTCAAATAAAATTTCAATCCATAAATTTTCATTTCTGTAGATTGTAAATTTAGATCAAAAAATTTTAATTAAATTTAAAAATCTAAAGCCGTAACTTAAAGTATGTCCAAGACGTCGCGCCTATCGTTTTACTAGAGATTTCTTTCTTTCGCAGAGAAAGCACTCATGTCGTTATAGCGCTTTGATTTTTAATTCACGGACAAAATCGCCGTAGGCGAGATCGCGCAAACGGGGCGAAATTTTACCTTCGGTGCAGCCTTATGCTCGGATTGTAATCCAAAGAGCGCTATGTTAAGTCACGATATTTTAGTAGTAGAGTGTTTTTACTGCATTACTTCGCGCCGTAAAATTTCATCTTTGCAGACCGATCTACGCGCCGCTCATATAGGCCGAGCCGACGCACGAACTTGCCTATTTTCGGATTTAGCAGGCGTTTGTTTTCGCGGGCTTATAATGCGCCCGTTTTAAATATTTCAAAACAAAGGAAAATCATGCAACAAACTAAATTACAAGGCGTAAGCGTCGGTCTTTTGAGCAGCAAGCTTAAGCTTGGAGATAAGGCGCCCGAGCTCAGCCTAGTCGCGGCCGATCTTAGCGAGGTCAAAGTCGGCGGCGGCACGGGCAAGGCACAGGTCATCATCGCCGTGCCGTCCCTGGATACGGACGTGTGCGCGACCGAGACGCGCAAATTTAACGAGCGCGCGGCGAGCATAAAAAATACCGAGGTTTTCGTGATCTCGATGGATCTGCCATTTGCTGCGGGCAGATTTTGTTCGACCGAGGGGATCAAAAATTTGCGCGCCCTAAGCGACTTTCGCGATAAGGAGTTTGCGCGCGTATACGGCGTGCTGATCGCGGACGGCGCGCTTGCGGGGCTAATGTGCCGCGCGGTTTTCGTCGTGGATACCGCGGGCAAGATCACCTATAAGCAGATCACGGACGACATCGTAGATGAGCCAGATTACGACGCGGCGCTCAATGCGGCGGCGTTTGCGAGCGGAAGCGCTGCGACGCATGGCTGATGCAATTTCTAGGTCTGCGGTGCAGACGTTGCCCGCTTAAATTTGGCGGGCTTAAAACACGCGGACGGGCGCCTCGCTCGCCCGCAACTTTAAATTCTAAAATTCCACGGCATCCTGAAATTTAGCAGACCGCGTCTGAAATTTCGGCGGATCTGCGTTCGTGATCCGCTTTGTGTAGTTTGCAACAGAATTTTAAAATTCTATCCCCAATCAATTCATAAATTTTTCACATTCGGTATGCTTTTTGATCCGTCGGCAAATATTTTGGATTTAGAAAAAACAGCGCGCGATCGAGGCTAAATTTTAGCGCAAAAATACAGGCGGCAGTATTGCGAGATGGATTTAAATGTTGTGCAGAAATTTTAAGTCAAGATAAGGCAGATAGCCTATCGCAGGCTTAAAATTTCAAACTCATTTAAAGACGCTTACGGGATAACGCGCAAATATAAGGCGCAGTATTTTTTCGCTTAAACGAGGCGAAATTTGATTTTTAAGCGTAGGCTAGGCAAGATAGCCTGCCGAGCTTGAAAATCAAATTTTAAAGAAGTATAAGTAGGAAAAGAGGGGTCGCTAAGTGTTCAGATCAGGATAATCCCATGCGTTATATTCGTCCGTCAGATTATCGTTCTCCGCCCCCTTGCAGCACAGCCACTCTAACCCGCCGCGCCTCTCCATCACGACCTCTTCGTCGAGCCCCGCGCAGTCTGAGCCGTGCACGCGGGCATTGACGCACGCCCAGTGGTAGCGATAGATGAGATCAAGCGCCTGCAGGATTTCATCCGTATCGCGCAGCTTCACGCGCGCCGAAAAATCACCGCCGCTAAAGGTGTCCATCACAAAGGCGCAGTCGCAGATCTTGCTCGGAAAACTAAGCTCCTCCACGAGCCCCATGGCCCACATCAGCGCCCACAGCGACTCGTATTTCCAGCCCATATTTACGGCCTCGTCGCGGCTCGCCTCGCCCTGCACGACGCGGCGCTCCATGCGCGTGAGCTTGTATATGCAGCCGTAGCGGTTATCTAGAAAGCCCTGCGCGCCCCGCTTACCCTCATCCGCGAGCTTGCCCTCGTCTCTGATCGAGCAGGCGCACATTATCGCGGCGTAAGAACAGATCGCGCGGGCGATGACCTCGTCCTTTTCGCGCGGGGAAACCTCGTCCGTCTCGTATCGCAGCGGCAGATGGTCAATGTGCGGCACGCCCTGCGATTTTAAAATTTCGATGCTTATATCCTTGCGCTCCTGCGCGGTCTTGCCGATCTTTGCGGCGTTTGCGCTATTTTTGCCGCCTTTTTTGAAAAAATCTGAAAACGCCATGAGCTCTCCTTAAAATTTTAAACGTATTTTAAAACAATCGCGCAAAATTTCAGCTTACGGCGACGATGCGGATTTTTAAATTTAAGCTCAAACCCGAACTTTGGAAATCGGACGGAAATTCCGCGCCTCATCTTGCTAATTTATACGGCGCCGTGCAAGCTCGCCCGTATCCGTAATGAGCGAATTAAAAAGGATCGTTCGCGCCGCAAGTAGGCGGACGAATTATGGTAAAATTCGGCAAATTTATGTAGGAGTGGCGAATGGGACGGCAGATAAATTTTTAAAATCGCAAAAGAACACACTAAGAACACATTCGCTCGCTAAAATCCATCCAAAATTTTAAGGCGAAAAGTGCCACAAAGGAGAAAAAATACGAATCTACGACATAACGTAACTACAGGCAGAGGCGAGCAAAAGTCTATGGGCGAAGTACCGCGGCAAGGTGTTGCTAATCGCAGATACGGGCCAGTAAATGCGGCTTTACGAACCAATACGAGGAGCTTGAGGCGCTAAATCAGGAGTTTAAAGACAAGGGGCTTTGTTGTTGGGCTTTCCTAGTGATAATTTCGCTCATCAGGAGCCCGATGACGACGAGACGATAGAGCAAAATTGCAAGCTAAATTTTGGCGTAACGTTTGAGCTATTTAAAAAAAAGGCGACGTGCGCGGCGAGAGTGCGATAGAGCTGTTTAAATTTCTAACTTCAAAACAGGGATTTAAAGGCTTTGATGCCGCCCATCCGTTAAGCGCAAAACTTGAAGAATCGCCAAAAAGTAACTTCCCCGAAATTCTAGAAGGCGACGGCGTGAAATGGAATTTTACGAAATTTGTAGTGGATAGAAACGGCGAAGTCGTAGCGAGATTTGAGCCGACGGCTAGCTTTGAACAGATAAAAGCGTGCGTGAAAAAGATACTAGGCTAAACGGCTGCTTGCGGACGCTTGAGTAAAGCGCGGCGAGCCTGAAATATAAAATCAAATTTAAGGAGAGAAAATGCAACTACTCGAAGCTATGAAAAAGCGTCGAAGCGTGCGCGAATTTAACGCCGAAGTCCCGTCAAAAGAGGAGATCCAGGCGATTTTGGTGGCAGCGTATCTGGCGCCCGCTCTTTTTACCACGAAGGACGCTCACATAAGCGTTATTACGGACAAAGATCTTTTGCGCGAGCTTGATGCGGCGGCCGTTAAGAAATTCGGCAAAATGCTTGAAAATATGGGGATGAAAACCAAAACTACGCTTTACGGCGCGCCCGTTCTTATCTTGCTTTCGGGTAAACTCGCGACGGAACTGCCGAAGGAATGCGAAGGCGCCAAGCTTGAAAACCTACACCGCGGGATTTACTGGGCGATGGGTTCTGTGATGCAAAATATGCAGCTTCGCGCAACCTCGCTTGAGCTTGCCTCGTGCCCGATAAATACAGTCGTCGTTACGCTTTTTGACGAGCCTATTCTCGCAGCTCGTGCGGGCATCCCCGAGGGATACTCGCCGCTTTGCTCGCTTGCGATCGGTAAAAGCGACGCTAAATGCGAGGAGCGTAAGCCTAGCTGCGATCATTATAAGGTTAGCTATATTTTAATTTGCTTGTGCCCTGCCGTTTAAATTTGCGCCTGCAACGAAGCCTAATGTGGCGTCTGAGTGGATACGTTCATAGTGGCTAAACGCTTAAATTTGCAGGCGTTTTAAATTTATAGCCCTTTGCGAGCCGTCTGCGAAGCGGCGCAAACTAGCGGTGGCGAAAGCAGCTTTGAGATCGTGCGGCTTACGATGTGGCGGAGCGACCTTTTGCTTGCATGAAGGCCTTGCGCGAGCGATGCCGCCTTTTCTTGCATAATCAAGCCGTTTAAACGGGAAAACAATTAAATTCTAAAAGCGCGCGTGATTCAAGCAGCGCTTTTTTTGCGTAAGCGCCGCCTTTGCTCGCGCTAGCGATGCCGCTCGTTTACAGCGTCGTAATATTCGGCAGTTTGTCGTCGTTTGGATCAAATTTTAAAATTTTACCGTCCGCGCAGCGCTTCGCGTAAAAATAATCTTTGTAAAAAGAAGCGCCGCAGCTAAGCCCGCGACCGATCGCTTCGTCGTTTTTGAATTTATTTCCGGAGAAAATTTCCCCAAGTAGCCGCGCTCAGATTTTTTGCGACGAGTCGCAGCGCGATCATCTCTATAGCTTCTTGCGTCTCTGCTCGCCCGTGCCTTCTATGATGCTTCGATACATATCGTCGTGAAATATCTTTGCAGGCAATTCGGACTCTTGCGGTGATTCCAGCGAGATAAAAATTTTAAGCTTTGCCTCAGGTCGGTTAAGTTTCGGAGGTGATTCGAACCTGTTTTGGCGGCGCCATAGGCGCTCTTTTTTGCAAATATACCGTCCCGCCGCAGCCGGCAAGGATATCCGCGATGTATGGGGTAAAAGCGGCATAAGAAGGCGGACGCGGGGCATTTTATTTGCGTTTTAAATTTTACTCTTTATGGCTTCGGCGATCGCGCGCCGCTTTAAATCGATGTTTATCTTTTGACCATGCGTTCACATAAGAAAAGTGCGCTTTGCCGCGTAAATTTAAAAGCGGCGCCCGAATTTAACCGAGCGCCGCAATTAAAATTTAGCCGATTTACGCATTCAAACGAGCGGTGCCGCCTGGCGCACCTCTCGGCTAAATTTAAGCGGGTGCGATCAATACTTAAACGAGCTTCTCGGCTCGATTAATTCGACCTTTTTGTTGTAGTTCATCTTTAGCACCGCAGCAGGCCCGAGCACGGTCGCCTTCTCGCCCTCAAGCCAAAACGCCGTACCCTCCGGCATCGCATAAACTGTCGATTTTTGATTAGCGATCAAAAATTCCTCCAGCCGCTCCTCTCTGCTCTCGCCGTTGTGCCCCGCAGGCTTGCCCGAGATGAAGTGCGGATTGATCTGGTGCGGGAAGATGTTGAAGGTATTAAACGACTCGGGCTCGATGATCGGCATATCGTTCGTCGTCATCATCGTAGCGCCCGCGACGTTTGAGCCGGCGCTCCAGCCGATATACGGCGTGCCGTCCTCGACCATTTTGCTGATTAGGGCGATGAGCTCGTTTTCGTACATATCGTGCACGAGCTTGAAGGTGTTGCCGCCACCTACGAATATGCAATCCGCGCTCGCAACTTCCTTCGCGGCGTTTTTAGCGTGATGGACGCCGACGATGTTTAAGTTTAAGCTCGCAAGCGCCTCTTTGACGCGCTTTTCATATTCGTCGTAGCTTCTGCGTAGGCTCGCGTAAGGGATGAAAACGATCTTTTTGCCCGAGAGATTGTTTTCCTGCGCAAATTTACCGATCCACGCCACCGCGTGCGATAGATACTTCGTGTCCTTGTAGCCCGAGCTTGAGAGCAGCAGCGCTCTTTGCTTGCTATGATCGCGCTTAGAGAGCTTAAATGCCTTTTCGCTCGCAGCTAGTTCGCTCGTGCTGAGCATCGCAGCGCCCGCCGCCAAAGCGGCTACCTTTAGTAGGTCTCGTCTTTGATTTTGCATCTTTTCTCCTTTAAATCAAAGTTGATATCTATTTTGAAATTATATTCCTTTACATATAAAGGGAGACTGAATATTCGGTTTAAATTTCGCTTGCGCGCAGGCCTCGGCAAGGTAAAATTTTAAAACTACTAAATTTCGAAATTAGGCGAGGTGCCGCGTCGTAAAATTTAAAAGCGCGGCTAAATTTAATAAAATTCAGGGCGCCGGCACGAGGTTAAATTTAGCGAATTTTCGCCTAAGCTTAAACGCGAAAGAGTATAATCGCGCCATGGTTTTGACGCAAAATTTGATCTATGAAATTTTACCCTTGTGGAGGAGATCCCCGCGGGCAGGGTCGCTAGCTACGGACAGATCGCGCGCCTGATCGGGCTGCCCGCTCACTCGCGGCTCGTGGGGCGCGTACTCTCGCAAGCAGAGCTCTACGGCGACTATCCGTGCCACCGCGTAGTAAATCACGCAGGCGCCTTGGCGGCGAGCTTCACGGCTCAGCGCGAATTGCTAGAGGCCGAAGGCGTGGAATTTAGAGGCGAGCGCGTCAATATGAAAAAGCACCGCTGGGAGTGCTAAGATCTAATCGCCGCAGCCTGAAGCACGGAATTTGCGGATCGTTTGAAGCGCGAAATTTTAAATTGTCCGCGACATGGAATTTTAATTTATAAAATTTTTAGATCCGCGCAGGTTTAAACGGCGTAGCAGCGGCGCTACCGATCGCTAAGAGCCTGCGAGCTTTATTTGCTTGTAGATGCGGCGCAAATCATCATACGTGAAAAGATAAAATTCATCTTTTTTGCGCGGCGGTTTAAAACGCTAATTTAAGCGGGCTCCTCGGCAATCAACCCGCCGTAGTTTTACGAAGCAGATGCGACGCCGCCTATTAGTTTTTTCACTGCAGGCTTTCGCGCTCGTTTCGGCGCCGCTTGTAGATTTTGGCTATCGTAAATTTTGCAGCAGCCGAACTGGCGGTCGATCTGTTCGTCCTCGGTGCGTTAAAATTTTAAATCGATGCGGCTTCTGCGGGAGGCGGAGAAAAAGCGGCGAAATTTTAAAATTTACTCAATCCGCTCTTTGAGCGCATCGGTGCGGGACATTTTGCGGTGCGCCGATTTGAGTTTCGCACGGGGCGCCGTTTCAGCGGCGTAGCTAGGCTCATTTAGCGATACGGCTCGCAACGCTTATCGTCCTTTTGGCGGCAAGCCCCATCTTGCGCGGCTTTGCTATCCGACTAGCTATTTTTGGGCCTTTGGCGCGCTATTAGCCGCTTAAATTGCATTTTTACGGCGCGGTGCTATTTGGGGGTGTGAAAAGCCCTCGCATATCGACGCCCCCTGGCTGCAGTAGCTTTATTTTCCTATCGATGCCACCCGCATAGCCCGTGAGGCTGCCGTGCATGCCTACGACGCGGTGGCAGGGGATGATGATCGAGATTTCGTTGTGCCCTACGACGCCGCCCACGGCTTGCGCGGACATCTTCGCTAGCCCGCGTGCTGCGGCGATTTCGCGCGCGATCTGCCCGTAGGTCGTGGTTTTGCCATATGGAATTTTAAGCAAAATTTCCCACACGGCGCGCCTAAACGCCGAGTCCGCGGGATTTAGAGCGGGCGTAAAACCCGGCTCGTGTCCGCTAAAATACAGATCGAGCCAGCGCTTAGTTTGATCGAAAACGGCTAGGTTTTTTCCTCGAAGTATCCGCTTTGCTCGTTTTGCTCGTTCGTGCAGAATTTTCCGCTCGCGCCTTGCACCGAAAGATTGGTGGCGCGAGGTTTTTTGCCCGTGTCTTTAACTGCAAAACCGCGCGTGAAGAATTTTTCACTTGCTATAAGTGTGTGTGCGCAGAATTTGCCGTCCGCGCTGTTCGCCGCTTTTGCCGTAATATTGCTCTTTTTCAGCGCCGCAAAATCGCGCTGTGTTTCGCTCGCGGCGCGCTGCTCTTTTGCGAGCAGATCGGCGCTACCTCGCTTTTTTCCGCCCCGCTTTTCGCCTCTAGCGCACGACCTTTCTCGCAGCAATCCTCTCTCGCGGCGGCATCTGTTTTTGCCGCAATATCGCGCGTGCAGAATTTGCCGTCCGCGCCGCTCGCCGCAAGAGCGTGCGCGTAGTATTTCTCGCCCTCGAACCACAGTCCGCAAAGCCCCGCCCCATCGCCTGCGAGCGTGATTTTACCAAGCGGCGAGTCGTAATATGCGATAAATTTCATCGTTGCTCCTGTTTTGCGATTAAATTTAGGCGCCGCAAATAGCGCCTAAATTTCCCAAATTTCTAAAATTTGCGGGCAGATTTTAGCTACGCTTTGCTTAAACTCCGCCTTTTGCGCGCTACTCGGGTCGCTAACGGCTTCAAATTTGCAAAAAAGCTCCGCGATCTTTAGCCAGCCTGCAAGATTGAGATCGAATTTTTTCAAATTTGCCTCGGACAAAAACTCCAAATCATGGTCGTAAAACGCGATCTCGCCGCCAGAGCTTAGTAGCCAAAGATCGCCGGTGCCGCCCTCTGCAAAGATACAAAACTCGCGCAGCAGCCTGCTGTCGCCCTCAAAAGGAAATTTCGCCGCGTCGTTGCAGCGCGCGATCTCATGCTCTTTCAGCACTCTAAAATCGCCCGCAATCTCCCTTCCGAAGTATCCGCCTAGGATATTTTTTAGCTCGTTTTTGTTCAAAATTTAACCCCTCCGCTTTAGTTTCGCTTTTTGACGTAAAACATAAAAAAGCCGAGCATCGCTACGAAAATCACGCACATCGCAAGTGTTACGATGAGCGTGCCGTGCGCCGAGCCGCTTAAAAACAGTCCCGTCGTGTTCATCCCGAAAAAGCTCGTGATGAAATTTAGTGGCAAAAGTAGCGACGAGATGATCGTGAGAATGTAGATGTTGCGGCTAATTTTGTCATTTTTGAGACCCTGGATGAACTGATAGATATCCTCGATCCTCACGGCGTATTCGCTCATTACGCCCTTGAAAACGCCCGCTTCGTAGGCGTAGTTTTTCAGCCGCTTTTTAAGGGCTGCTTGCTCGTTTGCGCAGATGAGCAGCGCTTCGTAAAAATGCGAAATTTTGTTTTGAAATTTGCGGATTTCGTATTTTAGGACAGAGTGCCTTTTCATAAATTTTGAAAAATCGCCGCGGCGCGTGTAGATTTTTTCGTAATTTTCAAGCTCTGCGGAGTGCTCTAAAATTTTATCGCGATACTGCGCGAGGATCTTTTTTACGACCGCGAAAAACTCCTCCTCGCTGCTAAGCCGCACCTCGCCGTCCGCGTCATCTTGCGAATAGATCGCGCCCGCATCAAAAATAAAGCGGTAGTTTTGCTCGCGCGGCGCGTCCGTCACGAAGTACACATACTCGCGATCCTCGGCGTAGTAATAGCCCGAAACGCTGCGCTTTTCGGTAATCGGGTTCAATGAGGCCTCCTTATTCAATCGTTTTAAATTTACGAAATTTCAAAATTTCGCTGCCACTTAAATTTTATCGTATTTGGAATTTTAAAATTCTTTTGCGCTTGGAATTTTAAAATTTTAAGCACGAAAGAATTTTATCATTGGTGAGATTTTATGCGACGCAGTCGCAATTTAAATTTAACGCGGACGTAGTCCGCACCGCTAGCGTCGCGCGGGTGGGGGTTGGTAAGGGGGCGGGCGCGCCTCGCAACTCTGAGCGCCGCCCCCTTACGAATATCGCACATAATGTACCCAAGCGCTAGGCTATATCATAAAATTTTGTAAAAATTTACAAAATAAAATTTCATTCCTAAATTCACAGCTCGCGAAATTCACGCCGTGATTTCTATTTTCTTGGGGCGGGAAGGAGGCTTGAATTGCGAGGCCACACTTCTCGCAGAGACGGCGCTGCCCCGCAGCACCGCATTGCTCTGCTCGCCCACAAACCCCACCCATCCCCCTACGACGCTTTAAGCGGTGCGGACTGTGTCCGCGCTGTATTTTCTATTGCGGCTACGCCGCATGAAATTTCAGCGAAAAGCCAAGTTGCAAATTCTGCGGCGAAATTATACGTTAAAAACACCCATGCTCTTGCAAAACCTCGGCGAAGGCATAGATGAAATGGGGCGAATTCCGCATAGTTCGCGCTGGCGTCTAAAGCGAAAAGGCCTTTGAGCCTAAGCCTAAAGTGAGACAACCTTTGAGCCGAAGCCCCCTTCTGCGGGCGTGCCGTCGCGAAAGCCCTTGACGCTAGGGTGCGATTTTAAAAACTCCTTGACCGTGAACGCGAGCTTGCCCGTGCCGATGCCGTGCTTGACGATGATCTCATCAAAGCCCATCACGAGGCTTTGGCTGATGAATTTATCAAGCCTGCTGATCGCTTCCTCGGCGCGTAGGCCGTGCAGATCGAGCACGAGCGACGCGGAGGTGGGCTTTTGCACCTTGATGCTGATATTTTTTACGGGCGCGGGTACCGCACCGCTGCGCTTTAGCTCGCTAAGCGGCACGCGCAGCCTGATGTCGTCGCTTAGCATCAGCGCTTGGGTTTTGCTAAGCGATAAAATTTCGCCCTTGATCTTGCCGTATTTTACGCGATCGCCCACTTTAAAGCTTTGCGGCTCGGGCGCGCTAAGTTCAGGCTGCTGCACGGCCCGTGCGAACTCGTTTGCGCGGTTTATGGCGCGCTGCTTTTCGCGCACGTCGCTTAGGCTCACGCTGCGTTTGGCCTCCGAAATGGCGCGGTAGTATTCGTTTTGCAGCCTTGAAAGTTCCGCCTTCAGCTCGCTTTGCGCGCGCTCGCGCTGATCTTTTAGCGCCTCGCTTAGCGCGTCTAATTTCTCCTCTTTTTGTTGCGTCTGCGCCAGCTTTTGTTTTAGCTCAAGCTCTAAATTTATCGCTTTTGAGATCGCTTCGTTTAGGTTCTCTTTGCTCTCGCCGTAGTTTTTGCGCGCCGCGGCGATCAAATTTTGCGCTATGCCGTAGCGCAGCGCGGTTTCAAAGGCGTAGGATTTGCCGATCGTGCCCTTTAAAAACTCATACTTCGGCGCGCTGTTTTTCTCGTCGTAAAGTGCCGCCAGCAGCTCTACGCGCGGATCCTTTGCAAGCAGCATCGCCAGGCGCTTGTGATGCGTGGTGATGATCATCTTCACGTCGCCGCTTATCAGCTGCTCGATCATCGCGCCGTATAGGCTCGCAGCCTCCTCAAAATCGGTACCCAGCTCGATCTCATCGACGCCGATTAGAATTTCTTTGCGCCCGAACAGCTTGCTAAAGGCAACCATCCTGCCCGCAAAGGTCGAGATGTCGTTTTTGGAGTTTTGCGGATCCTCCATTATGAGCTCGAACTCTTTAAAGGTGCCGATGCGGCTGAGGCTTGCGCGAATAGGCATCGGAAGAAGGTACTTAGCTAGCAGCGCCGCGCTTAGAATGCTTTTTAAAAGCATCGATTTTCCGCCCGCATTCACGCCGGTGATGAGCAGAATTTTGCCGCTAAATTCCACGCTCACGCGCTTTGGATTTTTAAGCGCGGGGTGGGCGAAGCTGTCTAGGACGATATCGCGCGAGGACTCGGGCAGGACGAACTCATAATCGCTCGCTCTTGCCATCGCGGCGCGCGCAATCAGCGCGTCGATCGCATCGAAAGCGGCGTTTATAAATTTCAGAAAGGCTAAATTCTTATTAAAAACCGCGCTGATCTGCTTGCAGTGCTCGAAAACGATCTGCTCTTTTTTGTCCAAAATCGCGCTTTGAGCGGACTTTAGAGCCGCGATCGCGTCTGGAAGCACGTAAAAATAGCCTCCGCTTGAGCGCGCTACGACGCTGCCTTTTAGCACGTGATTAAAGCCGCCGCGCACCAGCAGAGCCTCGGTGTCGCTTATGTAGTGGATCTGCGTGTCGGCGAGATAGGGCGAAAGGGCTTTGGAATAGATCAGCCTTTTTAGCGTCTGCTCGATCTCGTCCTTTTTTATCTTAAACGCCTCGTTCAGCGCGCCGAAGCGCTCGTCTATCGCGTCGCGAAAGCCGCCCTGGTCGTCGAAATAATCCTTTAATTGCGCGATGGGCTGCGGGATCTCAATCTTTGCAAGCCAAGCGGCGAGTTTGCCTTCGAAGGGCTGCTTTTTGAGATACAGAAAATATCGGACGATTTTGCTAAACTCGTAAATTTCGCTGATATGAAGCACGCCGTGTTTTGAGATGCGCATCAGCGCGTCGTCTAGGTTCGCGACGCTCTCGCACTGCGCGAGATCAAATTTCGTAAGTTCTGAAATTTTTTCAAAATTTAGCTTGCTATCGCCGCTTAAAAACAGCGGCTTTTCGCGCGCCAAAAAGCTTTTAAATTTCTCTAGATACTCGCCCAGATCGAGGCGCGTAAAGAGTTCGTCACTGATCATAAACGCACTCTTTGATCTTGTAGGTTTTGCCTTTAAATTCCGCGCCTACGCTTTTTTTGGCGATGAAAGCGCCCAGCGAAAAGGAGTGGGTGAAGCTCTCTCGCGTTACGATCTGCGCGGAGCTTTGCAAATTTAAGCTCTGCGGCGCGGAATTTTGCGTATTTTTAGAATTCTGTGCGGAGGCTTGGGGATCGGAGATTTGCGTGTTGCCTCGTTGCGCTGAATTTTGTGAGGCGGAGCTTCGCATACCTTCTTGGCTCGCGGAATTTTGCGGCGTGAGACTCTGCGTATCGCCTTGCTGCGTAGAATTTTGCGAAATAGGGCTTTGTGCGGAATTTTGCCCGCTCGAAACAGCGTCGCTAGTTTGCGCGGAATAGTTTTGCTCAGCGGAAGCCTGCTCGTTCGTTTGCACCGCGGAGCTTTGCGCGGCGGAAGCGGCCTCACCCTGTGCGTTTAAATTTGCTTCGTCGTCTTGTGAACCCAAATTTTTCGCATCCGCGCTGTGTTTTTCGGAGAAGGAATTTGCCGCGCCGCGAGCTTCGGCGGCGGAATTTATCGCGCCGCCACATCTTAATCTGGCGCCCGCGTTAAATTTAAACACCATCTCCTCCTCAAGCTTGGCGGATCGCTCGCTCGCGCTTTCGTAAAAATACGCCCCCGCGCACAGCAGCACGATCAGCGCCGTGGCGATGATTTTAGCCCTTTTGCTTAAAATTTCGTCCCGCACGAAAAAGATCGCCGCGATAAATAAAAATGCGAAAATAAACACTAAAAATCTCAAATTTTATCCTTGCCCGCCCGCAGCGGAGTTTGGCTCGTAAATCGGACGAGAGTTTTCAAGCCTAAAATTCTCCGCGCAGCTGATAGGTGATGTCGCCTGCGCCGAAGCCAATCACGAGCCCGTCGTTTATGATGTGGCGGACGCCGAAAATATCGCTAAATTCTATCTTCTCGCCGTTTCTAAAGACCCGCTCGGTAAATAGCGCGCCCAGTCCCTTAAATTCCTCTTTCAGATCGATACCGTTGCTCGGCTCGCCCGCGGCGTAAACGGGCAGCACCACGAGCTCTTCTACGCCCGCAAAGCACTCTTTAAAGGCGTTTAAATTCGCCTTAAGCCTGCTGAAGCGGTGCGGCTGAAAGATCACTGTAATCTTGCTAAGACCTAGCAAGCTAGCGTATTCGCGCGCGCTTTGCAGCGTGGCTCTGATCTCGGTGGGGTGGTGGCCGTAATCATCGATCAGCACGAAGTTTGGGGTGGCGCATAGGATGTCGAAGCGCTTTTTAATCCCTTTGTAATTCAGTAAATTTTTGCGGATCTGTTCTAGCCCCGTCTCGCACGCGGCAGCAAGGATCGCTAGCGACGCGTCTATGGCGATGTGCCTTCCTAGCCCGTAAACCTCGAAGCGCCCGAGCTCTTTAAGATTAAAGCTCATAAACGGCTGATGATCGCGCAGCAGCACCTTCAGATCCGTTATGTCGCGCGAAGGAAAGAGCTTGATACAGCCGAGCTTAATGGAGCTTAAAAACTCATCCTCGGCGTTTATCACGCGGATCTTGGCGCGCTCCAAAAAGCCGCGATACGCCGCGTGAAATTTATCCAAATCGTTGTCGTAATGATCCATATGCTCGGGCTCGGCGTTCGTTACGATCGCGACGTAGGGGTTGGAATTTAAAAAGCTCGAATCGCTCTCATCGGCTTCAAAGATAATGTTTTCGCTGTTTTCGTATTTCATATTCGAGCCAAACTGCTTGGAGATCGCGCCGATGATGACCGAGCCGTTTATCAGCGCCGAGGTTATCGCGCTCGTGGTGCTTTTGCCGTGTGCGCCGGCGACTGCGAAGACGCGCTTGTCTTTTAGCACGAAGGGCAAGGCCTCCTTGCGCGAGAGGCAGACGATCCCCTTTTTGCGCGCGGCTTGCAGCTCGACGTTGTCCTCTTTGATCGCGGCGGAATAGATGACGATCTCCTGATCCTTGATCGCCGAAGCGTCGTGCGGCGTGATGATCTCCATGCCGTCCGCTCTTAGCTTGTAGGTCGTCTCACTCTCTTTGATATCTGAACCCGAAATGATAAAATTTTTCTCGTGTAAAAATCTCGCTAATGCCGATATTCCTATGCCGCCGATGCCGATAAAATGAACCTTTTTCACCTTTGTCCTTAAATAATATAATAGATAATTACGTTTAAATTTTTAAATCCCGCGTGGGCGAAATTTAAAAATTTAAGCCATTCCACGCGCCTTGAAATCCACCTTTAAATTTTACGAGCTCGCCGCGTCGTGCAACCCCATCTCGCTACTTCCAAATCCGCTTTTAAAATTTAGCGATCTAAATTTGCCTTTAAAATTTCGCTTTTTAAAATTTGAGCGCTTGAAATTCCTCGCTCAAAACTTCGCTTCGAAACGGCGCGCTTAAATTTTACGGCTAAAACTCGCCGTTAAAGCCTTGTGGCGAGCGAGGCGCCGCTGTGCCTACCGCATCGTATCGCGCCCTGAAGCCGCGTAAATTTCGTCGCACGTCGATTATTTAAATTTAGCGCCTCAAATTTCGCCGTTTGGGCTCCGCGGTAAAGCCTATTCGCCGCTTTGCGCTTTAAA
Organism: uncultured Campylobacter sp.; assembly: GCF_937997535.1. Lineage (GTDB taxonomy): Bacteria > Campylobacterota > Campylobacteria > Campylobacterales > Campylobacteraceae > Campylobacter_B. Next base: position 20,229 of record NZ_CALKTT010000005.1, on the reverse strand, counting down.
TTTAGCTGATAAATTTACCCGCATAAATTTAAAATTTCGTCGAAATTTTAAATGTCAGTGCGCCCGTTGATCGCCTTTATCAGCGAGAGCATATCGACGTTATCTAGGCTCACGCCCGTAGGCACGCCTTGGGCAAGCTTAGTAAATTTCAAACCCAGATCCACGAGCTTGTCTTCGACGTAAAGCATTATGCCGTCGGAGTTGATGCCCGGCGTCAGCGCGAAAATCAGCTCGCTCGCGCCGTTTCGGCTCACCATCTCGCGTAGCGCCGCGATTTTATCTTCGTCAGCGGCGTCTAGCACGAAGTAGCGACCGTTGTAAATTTTATTGCTCTCTAAAATAAAGATATCTTTGGGGTTTTCGACGATGCAAATTTTATCGCTCTCGCGCTCCTCATCGGCGCAGTATTCGCAGATCTCGCCCTCACATACCGCTCCGCAGATGCGGCATCTGTGCAGTCCGCGCACCGCCTCTTCGATATTGTGCGCTAAATTTAGCCCCAAAAAGGAGTTTTGCACGCTTACGTAGTACGCAAAGCGCAGGGCGGACTTTTTGCCCACGCCAGGGAGCTTTTCAAAGCTTGCGACGAGCTCTTCAAACCTGCCTGTGCCGCTCATATAGCGCCCTTCGGCGAAAAGACGATCGAGAAGTAGTGCGTACCGTCGCTGTAATTGTACTCGAAGCGGAATTTATGCAGCTCGCAAATTTTATCGATGATGTAAAGCCCGAGCCCCATGCCGGTGGCTTTCTCGTCTTTATTTCTGATAAAGGCCTGCTTGTAGTGCTCGAATGATTTTGCAAGCGCCGCGCCGCGGTTGGCGACGCTGATCTTATTTTCGTCGCAGATGATCGCGATCTTTTTATCGGCGGAATATTTTAGGGCGTTGTCGATCAAATTTTTAATCGCCAGCGCGAATAGCCCGAAATCCACGTTTATCACCGCGTCACACTCGATGTTTTCGCTGATGAGCTCGTCCCAGTTATCGAGCATCGACATATCTCTTACCTGCTCTAAAATCAGGCTGAAATGGTAGTCTTGATAGTTGAGCGAGTAGCTTTTTGAGAGGAGTTGCTCGATTTTAGCAAACTCGTTGATTAAAATTTCAAGCCGCTCAAAAACGTTTACGAGCCGTACCTTTTGCGTCTCGTCCTCGAGCATCTCCGTAATGAGCCTGCCCTTACCGATCGGGGTTTTGAGCTCGTGCATGATAGTGCGCAAAAACAGCTGGCGCGATCGGATCAGCTCTTGAATTTTGGCGATCGCGTTGTTAAATTCCTGCGCGACCTGCCCGATCTCGTCCTCGCTGTGAGTAGCGGCTAAATTTACGTCCAAATTGCCTTGGGCGAATTTTTTGATATTTTTGCTTAGTTTTTTTAGCGGCGTGAAGCTCTTCATGATCGACAGATAAAGCGAAACTAAAACCGCGACGGTGAGGAAAAACCCGACCCAGAGCGGATCGTTTAAATTTTTCGTGCCGATACTTTCAAAAACGACGATGAAGGAGTTGTTTTTGATATTTAAAAAGAGCGAGTTGTTGTACTCGACCGAGCTAAATTCCCCGATCGAGGTGTCTTGAACGAAAAATTTCTTCCCGCTAGTGCCGATATTTTGGATAACGTTTTTGTCTTTGACGAGCTCGAGCCCGAAATTTGAAAAATACTGCTCGATGTCGCTAGGCGGGGTATTGCGCTTGTAAAGCTCGAGTAGATAATTTACCGCGTTTATCTGGTTTGCCTGCATCGCCCCCAGGGCTTTGCTCATCTGGATGCGCCCGAAAGTGATAAAAAGCGTGCATACCAGAATAAGCGCGATTACGAAAAATACGGTGATCTTCGTGATTAAGGAGTGTTTCATCCGATGAGCTTGTAGCCGATACCGCGAACCGAAAAGATATGCTTAGGCGCTTTGGAACTATCGCCGATTTTGGTGCGTAGGCGCCCGATGATGACGTCTAAGCTCTTTGAGTCCTTATCTTTTAGGCTCTTGCAATGGTATACGAGCTGCTCGCGAGATACCGAAAAACTATGCTGCTTGATTAGGTATTCTAAAATTTCATACTCCGCAGGCGTTAGCACGAGCGACTCCTCGCCGAAGTAAATTTCATGGCGCTTGTCGTCGATACGAAATACGCTATCCGTGGCGGTTTCTTCCTTTTCGCTGGCTTTTTTATAGCGGCGGATGAGGCTCATGATGCGCGCGTGCATCTCTTTTGGATCATAAGGCTTCGGTAGATAATCGTCCGCTCCGATCTGAAGACCTACGACGCGATCGCTCACGTCGCTTCTAGCTGAGCTGATGATGATCGGAATGTCGTATTTCTCGCGGATCTCTTTGCAGACTTCAAGCCCGTCCATCCCGGGAAGCGTAAGATCCAAAATCAGTAGATCGTAGTTTTTGATCCCTGCGCTAATGCCCAGATACGGGTCTTCGAAGTTTGTAACTTGGATGTTAAATTTAGCCAGATATTCGGTTAGAAGCTGTGCGAACTCGCTGTCGTCTTCTATCATCAATACATTTATCATTTTTTATCCTTTGCATCGTTGATTTGAAATTTTAAATATTGCATTATACATAAAAATAGTTAAGTCTTAACTTGCGTTTTATTAAATTTAGATAAAATTGCCCCTTTTGTATAGTTCAAGGAGAATTTCGTGGAAGAAGATTATTATGAAATTTTAGGCGTGGCGCGCGATGCCGACGCCGAGACGATAAAAAAGGCGTTTCGAAAGCTCGCTTTGGAATTCCACCCCGACCGCAACCAAGGCGATAAGGAATCGGAGGAGAAATTTAAAAAGATCAACGAAGCGTATCAAATTTTAAGCGACGATCAAAAGCGCAGGATGTATGATCGCTACGGCAAAGAGGGCATCAGCGGCGCATATAGCGGCGCGAGCGGCGGAGGATTTGATTTTAGCTCGATTTTCGGCGATTTTTTTGAGCAGGCATTTGGCGGAGGCGGTCGTTCACGCCCTAGCGATCCATACGGCATAGATACCGAGCTGGCCGTAACGCTGGAGTTTAAAGAGGCTTTAGAGGGCGTTCACAAGGAGATAAAATACAAGATCAAAAAGCCGTGCTCCACCTGCGACGCCACCGGCTCGAAGGATAAAAAAAGACACACCTGCTCCGCTTGCGGCGGTACCGGGCGCGTCGCTGTAAGGCGCGGATATATGAGCTTCATCCAAAGCTGCTCCGAATGCGGCGGCACGGGCGAAATCGTAAAAGACAGGTGCAAGGATTGCGGCGGCAAGGGCTTTACCGAGGAGGACGTGAGCCTTAAATTTGACATTCCTGCAGGCATCGACGACGGGCAGCGCGTGCGCCTAAGCGGCAAGGGCAACGTTTCTAAAACCGGCGAAATCGGGGATCTGTACGTGATAGTGCGCGTGAAGGAGGATAGCCACTTCCTGCGCGACGGAGACGACCTGTATATCGAAGTGCCGGTGTTTTTCACGCAGGCGATCTTGGGCGAGAGCATAGAGGTGCCGACGCCGCGCGGCAAGGCGGAGTTGAAGCTCAAAGTAGGCACGAAGGACAAGCAGCGCTTCACGATCTACGGCGAGGGCGCGCCGAATATCCGCACCAAGAAAAACGGCGATCTGATCGTGCAGGTAAACGTCCAGACGCCTAAAAAATTGAACGAGAAGCAAGAGGCGCTTTTGCGCGAGCTTCAAGAAAGCTTCGGCAGCAACGGCGGAGACGACGAGGGGATACTCGATAAAATCAAGAATTTTTTCAAGTAATCTGCCTTGATCTGCCTCGATCTGTTTTGAGCGGCGGTCTTGCGGTTTTATTCACCAAAGTACGGGATTTTCGCTTGGAATCTCGCTAAGAGTTTGGATGTAATTTCGGTGTAAATTTCGTGTCATTATTTGGATAAAATTTAATTAGCATTTAATATTATTTAAATTTAAAGATTATTAATATTAGTAAAGCAAATTAAAATTTTTATAATTAAGAGGTAGGATGATGTTAAAACAAATTTTAAATGTAGCGTTAGCATATGTTGGGGTTATTGTCGGTGCTGGATTATCGTCCGGTCAGGATCTGATGCAATATTTCGTCAGTTTTGGCAAATGGGGTATTCTTGGAGCCGTTATTCTTGGTATCCTCAATGCCGTCTTTGGTAAAATCATTATTACATTCGGTAGTTATTTTAGATCCAATGATCACTTTGAAGTTCTTTCACAAATTGCTGGATCTATCACTAATAAAATTCTTGATATTTCTTTAATTATTTGCTGTTTTGTGGTAGGTTTTGTCATGATTGCCGGGGCTGGATCAAATCTTAATCAGCAATTTGGCATGCCATTCTGGTCAGGAGCACTCCTATGTGCCGTATTGATAATCCTTGTTAGCTTTCTTAATTTTGAAAAAATCACGAATGTGATCGGAATATTTACGCCTATTATTTTTATCATGATTATGATTATGGCAGTATATACCTTTGCAAGTCAACGTTTTGATTTTAAAGAATTAGAAACAATTGCAAATACAATCTCTACTCCAATGCCAAATATCTGGTTTTCTGTTCTGAATTATTTTTCGCTCTGCGTTATGACAGGTGTATCAATGGCTTTTGTATTAGGGGGATCCATTATGAGGATTGGTGTAGCAGAAAAAGGTGGTACTTTGGGTGGATTTATAATCGGTATTATCATCACAGTTACAACCTGTATCTTATATGCAAATGTAAAACTTGCAACGACTGTTGATATTCCTATGTTGGCTATTGCCAAACAGATTCACCCTGCATTTGCATTTGTGTATGCACTTGTTATCTTCGGCTTGATCTTTAATACTGCTTTCAGTTTATTCTATGCCTTAGCAAAACGTTTCTCATCTAATCAATCAAAACGTTTTTATCCAATTATGATTGGCACCGTAGTTGTAGGGTATATATTATCCTTTATGGGCTTTAAAAAATTAGTATCGATTATGTATCCAATTCTAGGTTATATTGGTTTTATAATGTTGATGGTATTACTAATTGGGTGGATCAAAGAGAGGTCAAATGTTAGAGATGAGAAGTTTTTGCGTCGCAAGATGATTCGGTTGATCACAAAAAAATATGATGATGAACAGGAATATACGAAGGCAGATAAAGAAAAATTTCAGAAGCTGGGTGAGGATTCAATAGTTGATACTAAAAGTATTAAAAGCGATATCAAAGATCTTGTCAAAGAGCAGTTCACTGATGATAACAAATAAATAAAGTTCAAAAAAATAAAGAAAGAACGATTATTTGAATTGGTTGAATTTTAAAGGGCGGTAAAGGATTTCGCTTGAAATAAAAAGAGCTCGGGAAACCTTGATTAGCCTAATTTAATATAATGATTTTAAAAAGATTAAATCAAACATATTTTCTGTTCTTTATCGTAAAAATTTCAAAATAAAAGCAACTATGAATTTAAAAAGGACAAAGATGGATCGCAAAAACGAGCCTACAAATTTCAAATCCGCGGATGATGAGATGTTTGCGTTTTTATCGAGCTTGGGCGATTGCTGGCAGGTGAGCGAGGGTGGAGTGAAATTTATAGAGGAAAATTTCACCTTCGTCGGCTCCAAGCCCGTCTTGCGGGGATTGAAAGATTATGCGACCGCGGACTGCCTGAGCTTTGCCGGTGCCAGAAGCTTCATAGACGCAAATCCCGCGGCAAAAAAGAGGATTTTAGGCGGCGAAATCTGCTATCTGGGCGATAGTCTAACGAGCGCCGAGGTTAAATTTGCGCCCGAATATTTTTACAATTTTTTAAAATTTATAATGGAGCAAGTCCCCGAACACCACTATTTTTTCAGCCCTACTGCGCGCTGGCTCCTGCTGGTTGCGATGGAGAAATACGTGGAATTTGCGGCTTTAGATTAGCGTTTGGATCCGCGAAAATTTGCGAAATTTCGCCGATTTAAGGCGTGAAAAATTTTATCTAGGTATAGATAAGCGTGTATGACACGGTAATTAAAATTCGCTTGAGCTAAAAAATTTCATTTTAAGATTTACGGAAGTAAAATAACAGATCAAATTTAAAGGCACCCCATGAAAAATCCAGAATGGCTAGGCAAAGAAATTTATAGAGTGGAAAGAAGTAAAATTTTTGGGCACTTAAGACCGTATTTATCGTATGCGGTATTATATTGCTAGTGTATACCGGTTGGTATAGGGGTGATATTATTGGTATTTCTATCTCATTTATTATATTTTTAATGCTCATAATGCTATTTACAGAGCAGACGTTTCGAAAAATTATATTTTATGAAAATGGATTTGTAATATCTAATTATTTTACGAGAGTATTTAAATATGATGAACTAAAATTAATATATTTGCAATTTTCGTCTGGACTATTTTTTAAAGAAAATGCTCCGCTTATAATAAATTTTGGCTTCAAGAAATTATGGATAGAGGGACTTATCTTTGACATCAATACATCGTTAATACAAAAAAATGAGATCGAAAGAATAATAGAGATTTTTAAACTAAAAGAAGTTCATTATGACGATAGTGCAAAAGCAGGGATATAAAAATAGGCAAAATATTGCTATTGCGAAAGCTCTTTGAGGCGGTCTTTATCCCTTGCCTAGCTTGATACGTGCCCTAAAATCAGGCATGATCTGCGCGATGAGCGCGTAAAAATCCGCTCCGTGATTTGCATGGATGAGGTGCGCGAGCTCATGCAGCACGACGTATTCGACGAAGCGCGGATCCCGCTCTATCAGGCTTAGCGAGAAGTTGAGATAGCCCTTGGCGTGGTTACAGCTACCCCAGCGCGTCTGCATTTTGCGCACCCGCACCCGCGCGATCTTGCGGCCTATCCGTGGGGAAAGCTTCGCGATATAGCGTAGGTAAAGCTCAAGCGCAAAGGCCTTTTTAAACGCCGCAAACTCGCCCTCACTCTCGCAAAAGATCACGTCTCGTGACATGAGAATCTTATCTTTAAATTTAGAGCTTTTGATAAAATTTTTGATCGTAAAATCCGGCTCGATATCTGCCGCTTGCGTGCTTTGTGCTACATTTTGCGGCACGTTTTCGCTCGCGGCTTTTGAAATTTTTTCGCTCATAAACGGAATTTCTTCGCCCACGACAGAGCTAAAATTTGAAATTTCTCCGCTTGCAACGGGTTTAAATTTTAAAATTTCGTCCCTTGCGGTGGAGTTAAATTTACCTGCGTCATCGCTTTGCGGAGCGCGCCCGTTTGAGTGAAATTTTAAAATTTCGCCGCAGGATTGCTCGCGGACACTTTGTGACGCCGTATTTATAAATTCGCCGCTTTGTCGCATTTCGCTCTGTTGCGCTAGCCCCTGCGCCGCATCGTCCGGTAGGTCAAATTTCAAATCCTCGCTTGCCGCGCCATTTTGTGAGGCGCACTCGCCCGAGTGAAATTTTAAAATTTCACTTCCCGCACCGCCGTCCGCACCGTCATTCATGCCGCCCATGGAATTGTTTGCGCTACCGCTCACATCGCCGCCATTGACGCCGCTACCGCCTATGCCTGCGCCGCTTTGTATTACGCCGCCCGCGTGACTATTCGCATCGCCATTCGCCCAATTCACGCAGCCTTGTGCGCCGCTATCGCCTAAACTTTCATTCGCGCCGCAGTCTGCGCCGAGCTCAGCCTCGCGGCTAAATTTCAGCTTGTAAATTTTGCCTAAAATTCTAACCTGATCGCTCGCTAGTAGCTTACTTCGCAGCCGCGCAAGCGTTTGGCGGATCCAGCTTTCGTGCTTTAGGATGAAGTTTTCTGCCTGCGCCGTGGTATAGGAGCGCGGCACGCTTACGCTGATTTCGCAGTCCTTGCTAATGCGGATGCGCGCGTATTTCATCCGCTTAAAACGCAGGCCAATCGGCAAGCCTAGCAAATTTAGACTAACTTTTTGCTCTGCCATTTTTTGCTTATCCATCGCGCCGTATTCGCGCTGCCGCGCAGCCACTCGTCGCAGAAAAACCCGATCCAAACGCCCAAAATTCCATATCCCAGATGAATGCCCAAAAGCCAGCCCACGGGGATTGAGACGCCCCACATAAAGATCACGCCCATCACAAAGGGAAACCTCGCGTCGCCGCTTGCGCGCAGGGCATTTACGAACACGATATTAAGCGTCCGTCCGAACTCAAGCCCCAGCGTGAGGTAAAAAAGCGGCCGCATTACCTGCTTGTGCGCCTCGTTTAGGCTCAATATCTCCATAATCTGCTCGCGCGCTAAAAACACGATCGCGACGAAAAGTGCCGTAGCCCCAAGCCCAAAGCGCAGCGCGGTAAATGTGTGCCTATATGCTTCCTGCGGCTTGGCGGCGCCTACGAGGCGACCTACGATCACTTCGTTTGCCATACTGATCGCGCTTCCGCCGAAGAAGATGAATGATGAAATTTGAAAATAGATCGTCTGCACGGTAAGGCTCGCCTCGCCCATACTCGCGACGAAGGCGAATGCGACCAGATACTGCACGATCCACAGCATGTTTTCGCCCGCGCTAGGAAGCCCTACGGATAGAATTTTACGCAGCGTGGCGAACTGGATCTTTAAAAACATCGTGAGGTAAAATTTTATCTTTAGCACCTTCGTGATGATGAGGAAGAATAAACATACGCCGATCATGCGCCCCGCGATCGTGCTCACGCCGATGCCCTCAAGCCCGTAATACGGCAGTCCGAACGGCCGAAAGAGCACGACGTAGTTGCCTGAGAGCGTTACTAAATTCATCACCACGGAGACCGCGATGATGAAATTTGCGTATCCGTAAACGCGCACGATGGCGCTAAGCACGATCGCTACGGCGTCTATCGCAAATACGATGCTGATGACCTTAAGATAGATCGCGCTTTCGCTCAAAAGCTCGGCGGGCACTTGCAGCGCGCGGAGCAAAAACGGCGCGCAGCTAAAGACGAAAACGCCGCTACAAAGCCCCACGAGCGCGTTAAATGCGATGCTCGTGTGGATCGCGCGCATGGCTAGGACTTTGTTTCTTGCCCCCAGCGCCTGCGCTACGAGAACCGAGCAGCCCACGGCGAGGAAACCGAAAACGGTGACGAAGAGCAAAAATATCTCGTTGCCCGCGCCCAGCGCGCCTACTAGCGAGACGTCCACGCGCGAGATCATGTAGGTGTTGATAAACGTGGTCACTAGGCGCAAAAACATATCGACGTAGATTGCTAGCGAGAGCCTTAGTAGCGAGATTTCTTTCATATTTTGCCTTTATTGGGGGAAATTGTAGCCGAAAATTCTTTTAGGTTTGCTTTTGCGCAGGAGGGGGCGAGCGGAGTTGTTTTCACGCGCTGCGCGGCATGCGTAAAATTAGAATTTACGGCGCTGCGCGCGAATATACGGTGATTTGACGCGGAGGAGCAAGAGCATACGTAGCCGCATATCTCGCGCGGCGATCTGTAGTAAAGAAGTAAGGAAACGGCTCAGAATTCCACGCGATTTAAAATTTAAAAGTCGCGTGAAATTTTATTAAATTTATGCCGGTTGGAGTAAATTTCGCTTTCCGCTAGATCGAATTTCGCTTCCTCATATGAACCGTGAAGTGCTCCGACGCGTCCTTAAAGCCGCACTTTTGTAGGAATTCTCCGGCGCCCTCAGCTTTGTGCAGAGGAGTAACGACAAAGGTGGTGGTGTGCGCAAAGCGCTTATTAAAGGCATTTACGAGCGCCGTGCCGATACCGCGCCTTTGGTAATCCTTATGAACTATCACGCAGTAAAGATAGCTCGTAGCGAAGTTGTCGCGGTCGCAAAATGCCTCCAGCACCCCCACGGTCTTGCCCTGCGTTTTGGCGATCGCCACGTAATCATAGGTGCGCCACACCCTGTATGTCTCGTGCGGCGGCACGGAGGCTGCATTTTGCTCCGTATCCCAGCCGATCGATACCATTATCTCATCTAGATCGCTAGGCTTAAAATTGGCGGAATTTTCTAAAATTTCAAACTCCATCTTCGCTCCTTAATTGAAATAGCTTTTCAAATCGCAAGTATATCGCCGTAGCTTTAAAACGGCATTAAATATCAATTAGCGGCTCTTGTGGCGAGGTTTAAATTTTAAAATTTAAAGGCGAGGCAGGGCGCGGAGCGTAAATTTAAGCTCGAATTTAAAATTCTAACCATTTACCGCAATTTGATATAAACTCGGCAAAATTTTCCCAAGGATCCCCGATGCAAACGCTTGATTTTCACGTCCATCTGCTAAGCAAGGAGGTGCACTTCGACCGCCCTTATGACAGGCTCGCGCTGTGCCTTTTCGGCAGGCGCTTCGGTATTGACGTATCGCGCGCGATCAAAGAGCCATACGAAGCCTATGTGGACGCTCTGCTCGGCGGGCTTAGGGCTTCGAAATACGTTAAAAAGGCGGTGCTTTTCGGCGTGGATGCTAAATTTAGCGACGCGGGCGAGCTAATCCATCGCGATAAGACCGTCTGTGCGGATAACGACAGCGTGTTTGAAATTTATCAAAAAAACCCAGGTCTCATCGTGCCGTTTTTTAGCATCAATCCGAAGCGAGCGGACGCGCTAGATGAGATCGATCGCTGCTTCGAGCTCGGATTTAAGGGGGCGAAATTTTTACAAAATTATTGGGATCTGGATACGAGGCTGCCTCGCTACGTGCCGTATTTTGAAAAGCTCGCCAAGCTCGGCTTGCCGCTGGTGATCCACGTCGGCAACGAAAGCTCGGTGCCCAGCACTCGCCGCTGCGAAGCGCTGGAGATGATCTACGCACCGCTTGAGCTGGGCGTTACGACGGTGTGCGCGCACATGGCGATTAACTACGAGTATTCGCATATTTTTCGTGCGCTCTCGCGCCGTCCGCGAAATTTCGGACACGATTATTTCGCGCTTCTGGCGCTTCTGCGCACGCACAAAAACCTCTACGCCGACGTTTCCGCGCTGATGACGCCGGTGCGCGCTAAGGCTCTGCCGCATCTAGCGAGCCAAACGGACGTGCACTCGCGCCTACTTTACGCTTCGGACTTTCCGGTGCCGTATTCTGCGATATACAACACCTACGATCTGCGCCTGTCGCAGCGTATCGCGCTGCATAAAGAGTCCAACCCTTTCGATCGCAACGCGCGCGGACTGCTAGCGTATTTCGGCGAGGATAGCGAGCTGTGGAGCAACTACAAAAAAATTCTGCCCTTTGCATAGATGGTGAAATTTAGGGCGTGCGGTTAGAATTCGGTGCATTTGCAGCTTTTCGCAGTTGGTTCCGAGCAAATGTAGCAAATGACATAGTGAGCGCGAGTAATGGAGCGGTCGGCGCTGTCTGTATAGCGAGAGAAAAGGCGAAACATGCGTCGGGCAAAGCGCTCAGTAGAGAGCTGATAATGAAGCATGCGCCGCGAAATTTCGCAGGATGAATTTTACAAACGGTAATTCGCGAAATTCCGCATATTACGCCGCCGCAAATTCGGCAGGTATCGGCCAAGTGCGCCCGCCCGACGCTAAATTTTAAAATTTAAACCGAGCAGCACGTATCGTAGTATCAAAGCACTCTTTGGCGCAGCGCAAATTTTGAAATTTCAGCAGTTTAATTTAGTTCGCAGGTACGCTAAATGAAACGGTGAGATCATACACGGCTCGCGCTGCTGTTAAAATTAGCTTGTAGGCACGCTAAATTCTATCGAGTGCGACTACAAGGCGCGTATGATAGAGTTTAAATTTAGCTTGCAGGCGCGCTAAATCCTAGCTGCGACATAATTTGCTTTAAATTTTATAATGACGGCTCGCTTGAAATTTTAAACCACTAGCGCAATCTGCAAAAATTTAGCGACATCCCGCCTGAAATCTGCATTGCACCACGCCGCCTGTGCCGCATCGGCGCCGCGTCGCATGATTTACGCTCAAAGCTGCTAAAATACCAACGACGCTCCGTGTTGTTAGTGTACTTATGGCGGAACTACCGCTTTACGCGAGTATAGTATGACGACGCGCTGTCCTATTCACGCCGAATTGCGCTGCACTATTTTTGCCACACCGCTTGCGCTATAAAATTTAACGCGGGTTTGTTTTAAATTTCATTTCATCGCACAAAAAAACCGCTGGCGAGAAATTCTAGCGGCGGCTCGCTTTAAATTTACGCTTCGTGCCGCTTCTCGGCTCGTTTGTTTCAATCTCTCGCAGCGCCTATTTGTCGCGCCTGCCGTTTAATTGCCCGCCCCGCTAAATTTTAAAATTTACCCGAATTTTAGAAGTTTACCAGCTTTAAAAGCGCCTTTGAAATTCTTGCGATCTCATCTTGCATGTGCCCGCCCGGATTTTGCTCAAACTCCGCTTTTGCGCCCGCGCCGCGGCATTTTGCGATGAAATTTCGCGCCGTCTCGCCACAGAGTGCTCCGCGCGGATTTTTCGGGTCCATCTCGGCCTCGCCCAAGGACGCGTAGACGTGCGCCAACCCCTGTTGCGGCGAGTGTGCGGTGACGAAGGCGTCAAAGCCGCTAAACCAAAACGACGCCGAGACGCAGGCGATCTTTTGAAATTTATCGCTAGCAAACGCCGCATACGCGCTAAAAAGCCCTGCCAGCGAGTATCCTGCGCACGCTCGCCACGCAGGTTCGCCCGCGCCGAATACGTGCCGTTCGATACGCAGGATCAGCTCGTCCGTAAATTTTTTCAAATGCGCCGCGCCGCCGCCTGAGAAATCGTGCACCCCTTTAAACGGCGATTTTGCCGCCCACGGGCTAAGCTTATCGCCCCACTGCGCCTCGTTTAGATAGATCGCCGCAAGCACGAAATCTGCGCCGCTTCGTCGCGAGACGAGTTCGTAAATTTCGCCCACACTGGCCGCGCTAAACTCCAAGGCGTGCAGGTAGATGATCGGTGCGGACGCGGCTTCTTTTGTAAAGGAGGGCGCAGCCGCAAAAGACGGCGCGTGCGGGGCGAAAATTTCTACGCGCAGGTCGTTAAATTCCAAACTTTGCATCGCTGAACCTTTAAAAGTTATTAAAATTTAATAGAATTTTGTGTAAAATCACCGAATTTAACACTAGAGGAACTTAAAATTGGCTTTGATCGAGCTTATCGATGTTACGAAAAAATTCGGCTCTCACGTCGTTTTAGACGGCGTAAATTTCGCACTGGACGCTAACGAGCGCGTCGCCGTGATCGGCAAAAACGGCGGCGGCAAGTCCACGCTGATGAAGATAATTGCAGGTCTGTGCGAGATTGACGAGGGACGCGTGATCACTCAAAACGGGCTAAACATCCAGATGCTCGCTCAAACGCCTAAATTTGACGAAAATCTCTCGGTCAAAGACGCGCTGCGACGGGAGCTAGCCGAAATTTACGCCGCCCTTAGCGAATACGACGCGATCTCGAGCAAAATCGCCGCACAGCCCGAAAACAAGGAGCTTTTGGCGCGCCAGGACGAGCTGATTAAATTTATCGAGGCCAAGGACGGCTGGCAGATCGACAATAAGATCGAGCAGGTGCTGCAAAATTTCGGGCTTAAAATTTACGAAAACCGCTCGGTCTGCACGCTTAGCGGCGGCGAAATTCGTCGCGTGGCGCTGGGCGCGCTGGTGCTTAAAAAGCCCGACGTGCTGCTGCTGGACGAGCCCACGAATCACCTCGACGTCTATATGGTGAAATTTCTAGAGGAGATGCTGCTTAGCTCGAAGCAGACGATTGTTTTTATCAGCCACGATCGCTATTTCATCGACCGCTTGGCGACGCGCAGTATCGAGATCGAAGAGGGCAAAATTTCAAATTTCGACGGCGGATACGAGAATTATCTGAGGCGCAAGCAGGAGATGCTTGCTTCGCTCGAGAAGTCTCACGAGACGCTGCTTAAACAGCTGCGCGCCGAGGAGGAGTGGCTGCACCGCGGCGTAAAGGCGCGCCTAAAGCGCAACGAAGGGCGCAAGGCACGTATCATGCAGATGAGGCAGGATGCGAAGAAAAACCCGGGCGCGATCCGTCGCGTGCGACTCGAGCTGGAGCGCGCGAGTAGGAGCTTTAACGGCACGGGCGGCGACAATCGCAAAAAGATGCTTTTTGAATGCACGAATATCGGTAAAATTTTAAACGGCAAAGTGCTTTTCAAGGGCTTTTCGGCGCGGGTTTTGCAGGGCGAGCGCATCGGCATCGTAGGCGCTAACGGCGCGGGCAAAAGCACTTTGCTTAAAATTCTACTCGGTCGCAGCAAGATCGATGCGGGTGAGATCAAACGCGGCGAGATCAAGATCGGCTACTTCGATCAGACCCGCAGCGGCATCACGGACGATAAAAGCATAGTCGAAATTTTCTGTCCAAACGGCGGCGATCACATCAACGTCCGCGGCAGCTACATGCACGTATACGGGTATTTGAAAAATTTCTTGTTTCCGAAGGAGTTTTTGGATAAGCCCGTGGGCGTGCTTAGCGGCGGCGAAAAGAACCGCCTGGCGCTTGCCAAGCTCTTTACCGAGCAGTACGATTGCTTGATTTTGGACGAGCCGACGAACGATCTTGATATCGCGACGATCAATATTTTGGAAGACTACCTGCTAAGCTTCGAAGGTGCGGTAATCATCGTAAGCCACGATCGCTATTTCATCGATAAGATTACGAATAAGCTTTGGGTTTTCGAAAAAAACGGCGTCATCGATCAAATTCAAATGCCCTATTCGCAGTATCTGGAGTTTGAAGACGAGATGGCGGAGATTGACCAGATCGAGACCGATGCGGGCGCGAGCACAGACGAAGGCGGCCGCGAAAACAAAAAGGAAAAAACGAGCGCCGCGAAGCTTAGCTATAAGCAGAATAAAATTTTAGAGGAATATCCCGCTAAAATCGAGGCTATCGAGGCGCGCATAAAGGAGCTAAATCACGCGCTTTCGACGCCTGAAATTTATCAAAAGCTCGGTATGCAGGGGCTTTTTGAAGAACTTGAAGAAAAAAGAGGAACGTTAAACAGTATGGAAAATGAATATTACGAAGTACTCTCGCTCGCCGAGAGCCTAAAGTAGGCGCGATGGTTTGGTTTTTGATCTTTTTATACGCGCTTTACACGATTTATAAAATTTCGCTCGATCTGCTTGAGCTAAGCTTCATCCGCGCCAAGCTAAAAGAGCCTGCAGTGGTGCTTAGCGAGGAGGATTATCGCAAGGCGGGCGAGGTCGGCGCGGTAAATTTAAAATTTAATATATTTTCGCACTGCTTTTCTTTTGCGGTGGCGCTTATTTGGATACTTGCGGGCGCGGGCGCGTTACAGCGCGCGATATATGATCTAGCTGGCGACGGGATTTTGGCGGGAAGCTGCTTCGTAACGGCGTTTTTAATCATCGGCGGCGCGATATCGCTTCCGCTTGAAATTTATAAAACCTTCGTCAAAGATCGCCGCCTAGGCTTTTCCACGATAACGCCCGCCGTTTTCGTAAAAGACGCGCTAAAATCGCTCATACTCACGCTGGTTTTCGGCTTTGCGGTAGCCTCTGCGCTCGTTTTTTGCGTAAATAGCCTGGGCGCGCACTGGTGGGTTTGGGGCTTTCTGCTAAGCTTCGGCATAGTTTTACTGATAAATTTAATCTATCCGACCGTTATCGCGCCGCTGTTTAATAAGATGCAGCCGCTAGAGCATGGCGAGCTGAAAGAGCGCATAGAGGGGCTTTTGCAGCGCTGCGGCTTTAAAAGTAGCGGCGTTTTTACGATCGATGCGAGCAAGCGCGATAAACGGCTAAACGCCTACTTCGGCGGCTTCGGCGCGACGAAAAAGGTCGTGCTTTTCGATACGCTCATAGAAAAGCTGAGCGAGGATGAAATTTTAGCCGTTTTAGGGCACGAGCTCGGGCATTTCAAACACGGCGATATTTTGAAAAATTTAGCGCTTAGCTTTGTGCTTTTAGGCGCGACGTTCGCGGTATTTGGAAACCTCCCCGGGGGCGTATTTAGCGCGCTAGGACTTAACGCAGATGGCGGCGCGACGCTGGTTTTTATGATTTTGTTTGCGCCGATCTTGCATGCGTTTTTTGAGCCCATAATCTCCAAGCTTAGCCGCATGCACGAATTTAGCGCAGACCGGCATGGCGCGAGCATGCAGGATAAAGAGAGCATGATCGGCGCGCTAAAGAAGCTGGGCAGCGAAAACAAGGCATTTCCGCTCGCTCATAAAATTTACGCCACGGTGTATCATTCGCACCCGAGCCTGTATGAGCGCATAAGAGAGCTTGATGAGGATCGCTGAGGCGCTAAGATGGGGCCTGCAGCAGTGCGGCTCAAAATACGTCGCACGCGAAATTTTAAAGCTTTGCGAGCGACTTAGCGATGAGCAGCTCGTGCTAAAATGCTCGGAAGAGCTCGCGCACGAAGCGGAGTTTCGCGCTAAGATCGTTGAATTTAAAGACGGTCGTCCGCTTGAATACATCACGCAAAGCTGCGAGTTTATGGGCTTTAAATTTTACGTCGATGAGCGGGTGCTGATACCGCGCTGCGAGACCGAAATTTTAGTAAAAAAGGCGCTTACTTTGGCGCAGAGCTTGGGTGAGCCGCGCATTTGCGAGATCGGCACGGGCAGCGGTATAATCGCTATATGCTTAAAAAAGCTACTTCCCGCTTGCCGCATCGCGGCTAGCGACATCAGCGCGGATGCTCTGCAAGTAGCGCGCGCAAATGCCACAAATTTGGGCGCGGACGTCGAGTTCGTACACTGCGCCTACGCGGATGAGATCGCGGGCGAGTTTGATCTCATCGTCTCAAATCCTCCATACATCGCAAACTCCTACGCATTGGACGCGCGCGTGCTACAAGAGCCGAAACAGGCGCTGTTTGGCGGCGAGAGGGGGGATGAAATTTTAAAACGCATCGTGCTGATCGCCGCACGGCGCGCAAAATTTCTAGCCTGCGAGATGGGCTACGATCAAAAGCAGAGCTTAGCGGCGTTTTTGCGCGAACAGGGCTTTAAGGCGGAATTTTACAAAGATTTGGCGCAGTTTGATCGCGGATTCGTCGCGCGAAATTTAAACAGATCGTAGGCACGCCGTGCAAAGCTCGCAACTACGCAGGCTGCTTTATTACAAAGCGTTCGGCTACCGCTACGTAGGCGCCGAAATTTTAAGCGGCGGCGCGCGATTTTTCAAGGCGCTGGACGCGCTGCAATCCGCTACCGCCGAGTGCAATCTCTGTGAACTTGCCAAAACGCGCGCGGGAAGCGGCGAGCAAAATTTTAAAAATTTCAAAACTATCAAAAATTTTAAAAATTCTAAAACCCCTGCGAACGTAAAACTTATGATCGTAGCTCTCGCACCGGGCGCTAACGAAGGTTTTGGCGGCGGTTTGGAGGCTGAAGTATCAGCGGCGCTAGATCAAATTTGCGCGCCCGAGCAAATCTATTTTAGCTTTCTGATAAGGTGCGCAGTGCCGCAAAATAGGCGCATAAGCTCGGAAGTAATTTTAAAATGCGCGCCCTATCTTGCCGACGAGATCAAAATTTTAAAGCCCAAAGTCGTGCTTTGCCTAGGGGAGCTCTGCTGTAAAATCGTGCTGCGAAACGGCGATCTAGCGGGCATGGACGTTCTGCACGGCTCGGTCTTTAACGAGGGCGGCATCAGCTTCGTACCAAGCTTCGATCCCACATTCATCGCGCAAAATCCGAGCAAAGCGGAGCTTTTCAAAGAGGATCTGCAAAAGATAAAAGAGCTGCTGTGAGGCGCATTTGGCGCTCGTTTTGCGCGGGCGTCGCGATTTTCATTGCGGCGGGCAAGCAGACGGGGCGAATTTAACCTGCTTAAATTTCACGGACTAGCGGGATTTTATCGAGGCAAAACACAGACTCGATCTGCGCGGGTTGAAATTTAATGGCGAGAAATTTCATAAAGCGGCGGAGTAGAGCAAAATTTAACGCCATTGCAAAATTCTGATATTTTAATTTTGTTTTCTATCTGGCTATCTCTAGGTGCGTAGGCGATTTATGTCGCGACGTAGCGCTAAATTTAAACCTCAGTGTCGAGTGAAATTCTATGTCGTAAAATTTTATCTAACCCGCAAAATTTATTACCGCCTAAGAACTCTGCACATTCTTGGATTTTACGCCGAAAGCCGGTCTGCGCTATGTTTGTGCCGCACACGACTAGGCAAATTTGAACCCGCGAAATAAATTTATCTTAAAGATTTGAAAAATTCTAAAATTTCGGCGCTAAATTTGATCGGCTTGCCGTCTTTTACGAAGGCGATTTTTACGTCCTGCGCGTATAAAAGCTCGCTGAAATCTGCGTTTTTAATATCTTTGATCTTGTAAATTTCTTGCCGCAAAAGGGCGCTGGCGTTTTTGAGCGCGGCTAGGCTAGTGTGAATTTCAAGCGTATCGCCGAGGCGCGCAGGGCGGAGGAATTTAGCGCAAAGCTCGCTAACTACGAAGTGTGCGTCCGCGCGCGCGAAGTCCACCCCGGCCTGCATAAGCGCCTCGCTGCGCGCCCGCTCGCAAAATTTTATGTAGTTGGCGTGATACACGATGCCCTGCGCATCGGTATCTTCGTAGTAAATTCTAATCTTCATCCCGCGTGTCTTTCGCCGCTGCACCATCTCTTGCGGCCAGGGCGGGGAGGATTTTTGCGAAAAACAGCACCGTTTGAAACACGATGATGAGTTTCATGCACCACTCGCTAGCCGCGTGGATTTGGGCAAATCCCTGCGTCATCGTCGCTTCTGCGCCGATCTTTTGGGCATTTATGACGTAGTCAGTAAAGTAAAGCACGAAAAGTAGGGCAAGTATGATATTTACAAGCGTCAGCATCAGGGTCGAAAGGCGCAAGCGAAAGGATTGCGATTTGTTGTTGTTGAAATTTATCATCTCAAAAACGAGGCAGATGATCGAGACTGCGATGAGGATGCCGCCGTATTTTACGAAGATCTCGCTCATTAGCTTGCCGCTTTGGAAGTGCGATAGCACGCCCTCTCCGATAATCTGCTGCGGGAAAAACACCACGGGTGCGACGAGTGCGCCGAGCGAGAGCTCAATGCCGATAAGGGCTGCGATGATGAAGATATAGATAGAAAAAATTGCGCGCATAAAGGTCCTTTTAAATTTTAAATCGGACGTGATTATAGCGAAATCTTATAATCGTGCGCTTAAGCGTTTTGTAGGCGGGTTTTTGGGCGAATGGGTGCAAGGGGTCGTGATATTACGGCATATCGCGGTATGATTAAATTTTTAAATCTTTGGATACGGTCGTTTGCGAAATTTATAAAATTTTTACGGAGGCTAGAGATGAAATTTGTGCCAGGCGCGTTAAGGATAAAATTTCATTATAAAATTTAAAATTTTCCAAATCGTTTTTTAAATTTCTCTTGCGTATTCAGCCCCCTTTAAGCATCACTCTTGTATAATCACAATTCTGTTTCGCACCGAGCCGAACCTGCTTCCTTAACTCTTAAGTCCTAGTAGTTTTAGCCTTTTAGCGAACGTGTTTTTTAAAATTTTAACTGTTAAAAACAAATATCTTTAGTCAATCTTTGAAATCTAAACAAGTGATCGATTGAGCCTATGGATTAAGATTTAGATCGCCGGATCGAAATTTAGAGAATTCTTTACGTCCGTAACGAATATCTAATTAGCATCTAGCTTTAAACTAAACCTATCCATAAAAACAATGTTACAAAAACATAAAGTTTTTAGATTAAAAACTTCATATCAACTCTCTAAAGCTTGATTCAATTATTTGAATCTGAACTAACGAAAGTTTCGTTAGTTTTAAAATTTAATTATGCGGATAATAGGTTTTATTTGCATAATATACGCCGCTTCCGATAGAAGCGGTGTGCTTTAGAGGTTTCCAAAGGGCGTAGCTCTTTGGTCGCAAAGACTAGCTTCGCTAGTCTGCGAAATCAAATAAATATGGAGAGTTTGATCCTGGCTCAGAGTGAACGCTGGCGGCGTGCCTAATACATGCAAGTCGAACGGAATTTAAAAGAGCTTGCTCTTTTAAATTTAGTGGCGCACGGGTGAGTAATATATAGCTAATCTGCCCCTTGCTGGAGGACAACAGTTAGAAATGACTGCTAATACTCCATACTCCTTTTTACCATAAGATAAATCGGGAAAGAATTTCGGCAAGGGATGAGACTATATCGTATCAGCTAGTCGGTGGGGTAACGGCCTACCGAGGCTATGACGCGTAACTGGTCTGAGAGGATGATCAGTCACATTGGAACTGAGACACGGTCCAAACTCCTACGGGAGGCAGCAGTAGGGAATATTGCGCAATGGGGGAAACCCTGACGCAGCAACGCCGCGTGGAGGATGACACTTTTCGGAGCGTAAACTCCTTTTGTTAG
>NZ_CALKTT010000004.1 GCF_937997535.1 uncultured Campylobacter sp. | reverse complement strand
AATTCCAAGAATTCCAAGAATTCCAAGAATTCCAAGAATTCCAAGAATTCCAAGAATTACGCTCAGCTCAAAAAATCATAGTTAAAATTTAGCAAACTCAGGACCCGATTGCTAAAATTTTATAAAATTTATATAAAAACCTTGACATCCTACCACTCAATGTTGTATAATACTGGCAATCTTACCGAAAGAGTGCTAAAGGTGAAAACGAATAAACGTGATATGATCCTGGAATCCATCATTTCCGCCTATCTTGATAGCAATACCCCGATCGGATCTTCAGAGCTGGGTGAGCGTATGGGCGTAGCGATGTCAGCGTCTAGCATCCGAATTTATTTTAAGCGCTTAAGCGACGAGGGGGCTTTGACGCAGCTTCATGTAAGCGGTGGTAGAATTCCGACGGTTGCGACGATGCAGGATTACTGGCGCACTAGACTTAGCTTCGACGATGAGTTAAAAATAGACGATGCTCGCGAACTAGAAGCGGTGCTTGAGGATTTTGAAATTTACTGTATGATTTTCAACGCCGAAAATGAAGCCTTAAGCGAAGTTATCAATCACGATAATCGCTTCATAATCCTTGCATTTAGAACGGACGAGATTATCTTAAAATACGATTTTAGAGTTTTTAAATTCTTATCAAATTTAATAGGAATTTCACTCGGAGATTTGGAGCTAGCTTCGATGCAGATCGGTCTGCGCGAGCTTAGTACCAAAATTAAAGAGCTAAAAAATTCTAAAATCGAATTTCTTTGTAACGAGGTCGTGGCGTATAAAATTTTCAAAGACGAGCGGTTTAAAATTTTACTCAACCCCTCGATCGCCGTAAATTTTACTAAAAATTTGATCTTTGCGCCCTACTTCGAGCACGGATTTATGGGGATCAAACGCCCCGTAAAATTCGAAGGCGAGGACGCTACGATGATCTGCGCAGGCAGCGTTTATGAGAATTACGAGAAATTTTTTAACTACGCTAAAGGAGTAGCATGAGCCATAAATTTAAAGAGCACGGCGATAAAAACGCAGCGTGCAATAGTGAAGAAAAAGAGGTTTGCGAGCAGTGCGCGCCCGAAGCGAGCGAGCCGCAAGAGGCGCAGACATGCGACGATACTGACGCGCAGATACAAAAGCTTCAAAACGAGCTAAGTGAGATTACCGATAAATTTTACCGCGCCAATGCGGATTTTGAAAATCTCAAAAAACGTTTGGAAAAAGAAAAAGATAGCGCTGTTGCTTACGCTAGCGAGAGCTTTGCGAAGGATCTGCTGCCGATAATCGACGCGCTTGAGGAGGCCGCCAAAATTGATGTGGAAGGTAATGAACTTGCAGATAAAATTGAAGTCGGCGTAAAACAATGTCTAAGCCTTTTTACAAAGACTTTTGAAAAATACGGTATCGTTCCGATAGCGACGGACGGGGGATTTGATCCTAGCGTGCATAACGCGATCTCGATGATCGAGGCGGAGGGTGCAAACTCGGGCGATATAGTTCAGGTCTATCAAAAAGGCTATATGTATAAGCAGCGCGTTTTGCGCGCCGCTATGGTAGTAGTGGCGAAATAATCGTCCAAATTTTAAAATTTTAAATTCAACACAAAGGATAAACAAATGGCAAAAGTCATAGGCATCGACCTAGGAACAACAAACTCGTGCGTAAGCATATTCGAGCGTGGCGAGAGCAAGATCATACCGAATAAAGAGGGTAAAAACACCACTCCGTCGGTAGTCGCTTTCACCGACAAAGGCGAGGTTTTAGTAGGCGACAGCGCCAAGCGCCAAGCAGTCACTAACCCGGAAAAGACGATCTATTCGATCAAGCGCATCATGGGTCTTATGATGAATGAGAAAAACGCGCAGGAAGCCAAAAAGCGCCTACCGTATAAGATCATCGACCGAAATGGCGCGTGCGCGGTAGAGATCGCGGGCAAGGTTTATACGCCGCAAGAAATTTCAGCCAAGGTGCTAATCAAGCTAAAAGAGGACGCCGAGGCGTTTTTGGGCGAGCCCGTCGTAGATGCGGTCATAACCGTGCCTGCATATTTCAACGATAGCCAAAGAAAGGCGACAAAAGAAGCAGGAACAATCGCGGGCCTAAACGTGCTTCGTATCATCAATGAGCCTACCGCAGCGGCGCTTGCGTATGGACTGGATAAAAAAGAGTCTGAAAAGATCGTCGTTTACGATCTGGGCGGCGGTACGTTCGACGTAACCGTGCTAGAAACCGGCGATAGCGTCGTAGAAGTTTTAGCTACCGGCGGTAATGCATTTTTGGGCGGCGATGATTTCGATAACAAACTGATCGACTTTTTAACTTCGGAATTTCAATCTGAAACAGGTATCGACTTACGCGGCGACGTCATGGCTATGCAACGCCTAAAAGAGGCTGCGGAAAACGCCAAAAAAGAGCTAAGCAGTGCGATGGAAACGACGGTAAATTTACCTTTCATTACCGCTGACGCTACAGGTCCAAAGCACCTGATGAAAACCATCACTAGAGCTAAATTTGAAAGTATGATCGATTCTTTGGTAGATGAGACCATAAGCACTCTCAAAAAGGTCGTAAGCGATGCAGGTCTTAGCATGAACGATATAAAAGAAGTCGTCATGGTTGGCGGCTCGACGCGTGTGCCTTTAGTGCAAGAGGAGGTCAAAAAGGCTTTCGGCAAGGAGTTAAATAAGAGCGTAAACCCTGACGAAGTCGTAGCAATCGGCGCAGCGATCCAAGGCGCGGTCATCAAAGGCGACGTAAAAGACGTGCTACTGCTCGACGTCACTCCGCTAAGCCTCGGCATTGAAACCCTAGGTGGCGTGATGACCAAGATCATCGAGAAGGGAACTACGATACCTACGAAAAAGTCTCAAACCTTCTCGACAGCAGAGGATAATCAAAGCGCCGTTACAATCAACGTCTTGCAGGGCGAGCGCGAGTTTGCGAAAGACAACAAATCGCTAGGAAATTTCAATTTAGAGGGCATCATGCCAGCTCCTCGCGGCGTGCCGCAGATCGAGGTGGAATTTAATATCGACGCAAACGGAATTTTAACCGTTTCGGCAAAAGACAAAGCCACCGGCAAAGCAACCGATATCCGCATCACCGGCTCAAGCGGCTTAAGCGACGCCGAGATCGATAAGATGGTCAAGGATGCTGAGCTTCATAAAGAGGAAGACAACAAGCGCAAAGAAACCGTCGAGGCGCGCAACCAAGCCGACAGCATCGCACATCAAACCGAAAAGAGCCTAAGCGAGATGGGTGAGAAGGTACCGGGCGATCTACGCGCTAAGATCGAGGGCGCGCTAAATGATCTAAAAGCCGTGCTAAAGGATGAAAACGCGAGCAAGGAAGCGATAAACTCTAAAGTAGAAGCCCTAAGCAAGGTCGCCGAGGATCTATACAAGGCTGCCAGCGCAAATCAGGGCGCGCAAGGCGGATCGCAAAGCTCTGGCTCAAACGGCGGTAAAAAAGACGACGACGTCATCGACGCCGAAGTCGAGTAACCCGCCGCAAAGTGAAATTTTATAGCCGCGCGCTCGGTAGTTTTGCCTGCGCTTGAAAGGTAATTTTACCGGCGCGCGGCAGAAGCGACCCCATAAACCGCGCATAAAATTTCATAGCTTCACAAGCTTGGGCGTTTTTCATACGCCCGAGCTTAACTGCTACTTCAAATCAAATTCCCAACAAACTAAAATTTGGAGTCACACATAAATACTACTAAATTTTGCGCTGTATAAATATCGCTAGACATTAGAGCATATCCGAACACAATCGAAATTTCTCCGTGCCGATCTCAAATATAGCTGAAATTTTAAACCTATTGCCCACAAACAGCACTGCGATAAATTTAAACGCATGGCGAGAAAGTAAAAAATGTATCGTAAAAAGACGCGGTAAAAAGCGCTGGTTAAATTTTAGAAGCAAAAGAGCTAAATTTAAAGGCGCGCAGATTGATTTATGAAAAAGCGAAAGCCCAAAGACGACGATTCGCCTTTGGGCTTTAAATTTAGCCTTATTTAGCTAGAGCTAATTCTTGCGAGTATTCGCATCAGGGGTGAAAAGCGGCTTATTTAGCAGCTTGAAATCGCCTACGAACTTCTGCCCCTTCTCGCTAGTGATCCATTTAATGAAGCGCTGCGCGTTTTCGTAGTCGGCTTTTGGGCAGTGCTTCGGATTGACCGCGATTACGGAGTAAAAATTCTTCAGATCATTATCGCCTTCGTTGATGATAACCATATCGGGATTGCCCTTTTTATTGTCCTCGTATTTGATGTAGGTGCCGCGATCGGTGAAGGTCACGCCCTTTTGCTCGGCGGCTGCGTTGATCGTAGCGATCATGCCTTGACCGGTTTGGTTATACCATGCCTCATTTTCAGGTACGGCGCCCTCAACCTTTTTCCAAATTCCTTTCTCTTTGTTGTCGGTGCCCGATTTATCGCCGCGAGAGAAAAATTTAATCTTCTCCGCCTTGATTAGCTCAAACGAGCCTTTAAGGTCCTTGCCTTTAAATTTAGGCGCGATCGATTTATCGGCGATGAGGATAAAATCATTATACATAACGGGCGTGCGATCAACGCCGAAGCCTTTTTCTACAAATTCTTTCTCGACTTTCGGCGAATGCACAAAAAGTATGTCCGCATCGCAGTTCTCGCCAAGCTTTAGAGCAGCACCTGTGCCTACCGCCGTCCATTTGATATCGACGCCGGTTTCCGCCTTATACGCAGGATAGATAGCGTCTAGCAAGCCCGTATTATCGGTGCTCGTTGTAGTTGCCATCACCAAATCGTTATCGGCGGCAAAAAGGCTCGCACTAAGAGCGAGCGAAACAAAAAATATTTTTTTCATGTTATCTCCTTTAAAAAATATGCTATTATAGCATATAAATTTGGTTTATAAATATGCCAGAATAGAACATTTAGGACGTGATCTTGGACTTTATTTTAGAAGGAATTTTAAGCGCATTCGGACTGCTTCTTAGCGGCGACGCAGAGACATTTTCGGCGATTAAGGCGACGCTTCATACTTCGAGCATCTCGATACTTTTCGCGATTATAACCGGCTTTCCGATAGGATTTATTCTCGGATTTTACGAATTTCGCGCTCGCAGAACGCTTAGGCTTTTAAGCGACGTCGCGCTTGCGATGCCCACGGTAGCGATAGGACTGATCCTTTACGCTTTCATCTCCAGAAACGGCCCTTTTGGCGAGCTGGGGCTGCTTTTTACGCTCAAAGCCGTGATGCTCGGGCAGTTTGTGCTGGCACTTCCCATCATCGTCTCGCTAAGCGCCAGCGTCATCGAAAATATGGACAAAAAGCACTATCTAAACATTATGAACTACCGCCTAAGCCCACTAAATTTAATCCTTTGCGTGCTTTACGAGCTGCGCTATGCCCTACTCGTCGTCATCGCCACCGCTTACGGGCGGATCGTCGCCGAGGTAGGCGTAGCGATGATGATCGGCGGCAATATCAAATATTTCACCCGCACGATCACCACGGCGATCTCGCTTGAGACCAACAAAGGCGAGTTTGCGATGGGTATAGCGCTCGCGCTGGTGCTGATTTTAATAGCGTTTGCGGTAAATTTAGCCATCCACGCGCTAAAAAGGCTGGATCGATGAGTGCAGATAAACTAAAGCGTCCGAGCAAAGATTTCACGGACAAAAACCGCGCGGAACGGGAGCGCGAAAATTTTATAAGCGAAAATTTCACGGACGCAAATTCCGCCCCCGAGAATTCTACGAGCGTAAATTCTATGCGCATAAATTTCGCCGCCGAGAATTCTGCGAATAAAAATTCCACTGCGGTAAATTCTAAGAGTGTAAATTCTGCGACCGAGAATTCCATTAGCGCAAATTCCGCGGGTAAAAATTCCAAAAGCGAGAATTTCGCGAGTGAGAATTCTGCGAGAAAGAATTTTGCAAATGAGAATTCCGCCGCCGCGCGATCCGTACCCGATAGCGAACTGATCTCGGTGCGGGATCTAGTGCTGTGCTACGGACGGAGCGAAATTTTAAATATCCCTAGCCTCGATCTAAATACGAGCGGCATCACAGCGCTTTTGGGTTCCAACGGCAGCGGCAAATCCACGCTACTGCGAATTTTGTCCTTTTTGCAGCATCCAAGCAGCGGCAGCGTGGAGCTTTGGGGGCAGTGGGCGCCCTCTTTGCAGACGCTGCGGCAGACCTGCTTGCTGCTGCCCGAGCCCGTGCTTTTAAAACGCAGCGTGGAGCAAAATTTTAAATTTGCGCTCAAAAGTCGCGGCGCGCTTGCGGAATTTGACGAGCGAGTGGATGAGGCGCTCAGCCTAACGGGACTTGATAGAAGTTTTTTATCAAAGAAGCATTTCGAGCTTAGCTCGGGGCAGACGCAGCGCATCGCGTTTGCGCTCGCTCTGGCGCAGCGCGCGAAGCTCTATCTGCTCGACGAGCCGACCAACAGCCTCGATCTTGCCGCTTCCAAGCTCTTTGCGCGCGCGATTTTATTTATGCGGAGTCACTACGGCTGCGGCTTTATCATCGCCAGCCACGATGAGAAATGGCTCAGCGCGATCGCGCAAAGAAGCGTATTTCTGCATCGCGGCAAGATATGCGAGTTCGAATACAAAAATATCTTTGACGTGCAAAACGGGATTTTAAAATTTTCGGATGAAATTTCGTTGCGCCTTGAAGAGGGGCTCGCACGGGCTCGCAAAATCGCGATAAATCCGAGTAAAATTTTATTATCTCAAAGCCCGTTTGAGCGTTGCTTCGCGGGGATTTTGCACTCGGTTTCGCTTCAGTACGGCTCCTCGCTACTCATCAAGATCAAAGCGGGCGACGTGTTGCTAAAATGCGTCACGGCGCAGGATGAGCGGCGCTGGAGCGCGGGCGAGAGGATCTATTTCGGATTTGAAGACGGCGCGTTTTTAGGACTAGAGTAATTCTGCGCGAAGTGCGGATAGGCTCTATTTTGCTTTAGAATTTTATTCGCGCGGCGCTAATAAATTTCATTTCTGCCTCAAATTTTCACTGCGAACCATCTAGCGCGGCGTATCTGGCAAAACAGAGCGCAAAAATTTGCGCCTTGAAATTTTGAAATTTACAGGCATGGCTTTACTTAGCGGCGCGGAATTTTAAAATTCTAAATTTTAACTCTGCAGAGCGTATCATTTATTTCGCCTACAGTGCGAAGGCGAAACGATAGTAAGAATTCTATAGCGTAAAACTCGCGTAAAATTCTAAAGAGACGGCGCGGAATTCCGATAAATTTTAAAAACGGTGCGGGATTTTATAAAATTTCACTAGAGCTCAAAAAAGCGGCAAAGCCCTAACTCATGCCGCTTAAATCTTCCCGCCGAACATCTCATACATCGCCTTTTCCTCGCCCCAAAGCTCGCGGTGCTTTTTGACGCAGGATTTTATCGCGCCAACTAAATAGCGCACGTCTTGCTCGGTGTGCGTGTAGTGCAGGCTCACGCGCACGAAGCCGGGCTTGCTTTCTGGCATGCGCCCCTCCTTGATACCCAGCAGATCGTGAGCGTACGGGCCCGCGCACATCACGCCCGCGCGCGTCTGGATGCCGAAATCGTTGCTAAGGCTCGCGGCAAAATCATAAGCCGAGACGCCGCGCACATTAAAGGAAATTATCGGCAGCCGCGGCGCGCCCTTTGGAGCGTAGTTTATGACCTCGTCTATACCTGCTAGCTCGCTCTCAAAAAGCCGTGCTAGCTCGTCCTCGGCGCTTTTTATTTGCTCGAAGCCGACTTCGTTTCGCAGTGCGTAGGCCAAATTTGCGCGCATAAGCCCGATGATAGGCGGCGTACCGCCTTCTTCTAGTTGCTCGGGATTTTTCAAAAATACGTGTCCTTCGCGGCTAGCGTAAGCGACCGTCCCGCCCGCGGCAAACGTCGGTACGTCGCTGTTAAGCAGCTCCTTTTTAATCGCCAAAAGCCCGCAGCTTGCAGGTCCGCCGAGTAACTTATGCGGCGAGAGGAAAATCGCGTCAAAGTAGTCGCAATCTAAATTTGCGTGCGAGCTCAGAGCCGCGCAGTCAAAGGCGACGATGCCGCCCGCAGCTCTGATTAGCTCGCTGATCTTTTTATAGTCGCTAATGACGCCCGTAACGTTTGAGGCGGCGCTAAACGAGCCGATGATGCGGCGTCCCGCATTTAGCTTCAAGATGCGCTCGAGTGCTAGCAGATCGATCTCGCCGCCCTCGCTAAGCGGCACGCGCATGTAGTCGCAAAGCCCCTCGCGAAAGCTAAGCTCGTTTGAGTGGTGTTCGTACGGCGAAACGAGCACGAGCGGAAGCTGTGCGGCGCGTAAATTTGCCTCGCCGATCGCGCTTCTAGTCGCAGGCGGCAGGTAGATGCCCAGTAGCTCCTGAAATTTCTTGATCGCGGCTGTCGCGCCCTGTCCGCAGGCGATGAGACAAAACCGCTCGTCAAGCCCCAGCAGTTTTTTTAGGCTCTCGCGCGCGCCCTCGTAGCGCCGCTGCGTGATGATGGCGCTGGAGCTACTGTCGGAGTGGGTGTTGGC
>NZ_CALKTT010000003.1 GCF_937997535.1 uncultured Campylobacter sp. | reverse complement strand
CCCAAACCCCACCCATCCCCCCGACGACGCTAGCGGTGCAGGCTACGCCTGAGTTTAATTTTAATGAAACAAATAAGTATAAAATCTGCGTGCCGTAATTTAAAA
Organism: uncultured Campylobacter sp.; assembly: GCF_937997535.1. Classification (GTDB taxonomy): domain Bacteria; phylum Campylobacterota; class Campylobacteria; order Campylobacterales; family Campylobacteraceae; genus Campylobacter_B. The sequence continues at coordinate 91,759 of NZ_CALKTT010000003.1, read as the reverse complement.
CGTAAAATTTAGCGCGAGCGTAGCTCGCCCTTCTAGCGTCGTGCGGGTGGGGGTTGGTAAGGGGGCGGGCGTGCCTCGCAACTCTGAGCGTCGCCCTCTTACGAGTATCGCGCATAATGCACCCGAGAGCTAAGTTATATCCATGAAATTTTATAGAAACTTACAAAATAAAATTTATCACCAAATTCACAGCCCGTGAAATTTATGCCGTAATTTCTATTTCTCTCAGGGCGGGAAGGGGGCTTGAATTGCGAGGTCACATTTCTCGCGGGCGCCGCCTCCGCAGCACCGCATTGCTCTGCTTGCCCCCAAACCCCACCCATCCCCAGACGACGCTAGCGGTGCAGGCTACGCCTGAGTTTAATTCTAATGAAAACCAACAAGCGTAAAATTCCGAGTGTTGTAATTCAAGCCGTACAAAATTAACGTTAGCCACAAGGTTTACCCCTAGTACGCTCGCGCTAATTTTTATGTCGCGGCTTCGCCGCACGCTTTGATTTTAAAATTTCTTGCCGCAAAAATCGTAAAATTTCAATTGCACTACAAATCGGCGCTGTATTTTGCTAAAATACCGATAAAATTTTAAAGGATGAAATTTGGAAAATTTTGCTTTTCTTCTAAATTTAGTGATATTTTGCATCTTGGTTTTTATGTTTTTTAAGATGCGCAAAAGCGGCGAGCAAGCGAGCAAGCCGCAGATCGCCACCGACATCACGCGGCTTAAAAGCATCGGCGAGCTGAGCGTTTTTAAAATTTACTCCAAAGAGATCGTCACGCGCAAGCAAAACGTAGGCAGCGGGCTGCTGGGCTCGCTCGTCTCGCCGCTGATGACGAAAAAGCAGATCGCCATCATCTTCGAGTTTGAGATCGAGTTCGTTTACGACCTGCTAAGCCCCGACTTTGCGATACTGCCGCAGGGCGAGGATCGCTACGAGATCAAGATGCCGCCGTGCAAATACAAATACTCGATCAAAGATATGAAAATTTACGACGAGAAAAACGCCAAGCTGCTGCCGTTTTTGCTGCCCGATTCGCTAAACGGGCTATTCGGCGCGAGCTTTGACGAGAGCGATAAAAACCGCCTCATCGACGACGCCAAGGACGAGGTCAAGCAGCTCTCGCTAAAAATCATCAACGATCTGGGCGGTAAGATCCACAAATCCGCGACCGACACGCTGGAGGCGATCGCCAAGAGCTTCGGCGCAAAGGAGGTCGGATTTATCTTCCAGGACAAGGCGCTTCAGACGATCGATATAAGCTCCAGCGAGATTGCAATCGATAAGTCGCTAAAATCGCAGATCGAGAAGTAGATGGAGCTTTTCAAAGCGCTTTTTAAAATTTACTTCGCCCGCATGCTCGCGTTTATGGATGCTTGCGCGAGGGCTTGGCAGCGGTTTTATGAGCCGATTAGGCTGCGCAAAGAGAAAAAGCGCCTGCGTGCAAAGGGTTATTTTACCGAGGATGCGACGTGGGCGGAGTTTTTCGCAGATTTTAAATTTTGCAAATGTTTCATCATTAAAAAAATCCTCTATCCGAACTTCTACGCGATCAAAAACTCCTCCAAATGGGATGCAGGCTCAAAGCGGGCGAGTTTTTCTGTAGGCTCGTTTGCATACGACGAGATCGCGTGGGTGTGGGTGCCGCGAGCCTTTGACGGCGGGCGGAAAAACGATCTGGAAAAGCTAAAAAATCTACTGCAAAAGATCCCCGCGTTGCGATACGAGCAGAGCGATACGGGGATTAAAATTTTCGGCTACGAGTGCGGAGAAGGGGCCTTATAATCGTATGACGCGGAATTTATTAAATTTTGTCGAGGATCGCGCCGATGCAGCCAAAACTTGCACTGCGCAGACGGACAGCGGGCGGGTTTAGCGACCGTGTCTTTGCCAAAACAGCGCAAGCAGCTTGAAATTTCATATTTGCAAACGCCCCGGCACGGTCTAAATTTAAACTCCACGCGAGTATAAACGCGAGCATATTTTATCTCTGCGCCTGGCTCCATAGATCCTTTGCTTTGACGGGGTTTTCATATTAAGCCACGCAAGAAGCAGCACTACGGACCCCAATGGATTTAAGATTAAATTTAGCAGTTCCATGCAATTTATGACGCCCATCGTTATAGCGGCGGGAGCCGGTATTTTAAACATCATGCCGTAGATGACGTCTGCGCCGATGTCTGCGATTAGCAGCACGGCGTATACGGCAAAAAGTTTGCATCCGGTAGCGGCGTACAATTTAAAATTTATAATTATCCAAGAGAGCGTAACTGCAAATATCAAATACGGCACATATATTTGCAGCCTACTGCAATCACATCTTCTGAGTATATAAATGGCTGAAAAATATAATAGCGCCGCAAGCGCGATGCTATAGGCGTATTTGAAGATTATAAAGACCTGCGGGCCCGTGATATTTTGGATGTTTTTAAGCGCGTGGTAAAGGAACATGAAAGCAAAATCCACACTAAGATTTGAGAATCCAAGTACGCGATCTCGCCTTTTATAGAATACGCTATGCTCGCGACCAGTAGGCAGAGCGCGCCGAGCGTGCCTTGCAGCTTCGCTCTTTGAAAATCTTCGTTCATTTTATACCTTTAAATTTTAATGTGCGGCTCACGGCTTGCGCCGTGCAACTAAACGGCGGGCGATGCTTTGATTATCGCCACGCAGGCTTTAAATTTAGCTCCGTTACGAACGCTTCATGCTTGGCGCACTGCGAGGGCTATGTCCGGCGCGCCGAGACGATTAGCCTAGCACCGCCGCGATGTTTTATGTCTATCGCCGCTATGGAGACTTTAATCTGGTATCGCCGTTATGATGCTTGAATTTGCCGCCGCCACTCGCGCAATACATTTTTGAAATGGGATTTTATGCAAATTTTGTTTAAAATTGATTTAACTTTTTAAATTTAAAAGCAGCGGAGCAGCTTAAAATTTATAACTATCCAAGTGCCATTACTATAAGCATTAAAAACGCTTATTTTTGATTTTTAAATTTGAGCTGTTTTTAGTAAATTTTGCTTACAAATTTTGTATAATTTTTAAGATTTTATCTCGAAAAGAGGAGCGAGTATGAGATTTATCGTTATATTGTTTTTGGCGGTCGGCAGCTGTTTTGGAGGCAATATAACCGACTTTCAAAGCTTGGAAAAATTTATCAAAGATGGGCAAGCGAAAGGATATTTTCCTAAAAAGATTTTAGTGACGCAAGGATTTGATACCACCGTATTAGAAGACGTGAGTTTAAATTTTAGCAAAACCATATATTGGGACATAAATTCTCGCTGCAACCAAAACGCAGACAAAATCATTATAGCCGAAAGCGATACGAGGCACTCTATAGTTTGCCCCGGAAATAACAACGTCTATATTTTGACGGGCGGCAGAAGCGATGTGGAAGACCCATGGGGAAACGATATCTTCGTAATGGGCGAGAACGATGATAAAATTTCAAAAAGCTGGGGTACAAATATATTTATATTCGGCAAAAGATGGGGGCATGATGAGATAGAAATCGGCGATTCTAGGATAAATCCGGCGTCAAACCCTGAATACAAAAACGAATTTCCTTACGAGTTTAGCCACTTTTTCATCTTTGATAGCGGGGTTAAAAAGGATGATTTAGTTTTTAACTTCAACAAGATAATAAATTTAAAAACAAACGACTCTATAGAACTTACGGATTTAAATGGTATAAATTTGATTTTTAAAGACGAGCCGGGTAAATACTATGGTACAAATTCATTAAAGGAGATTTACGACGAAAGCTCTCCCGTCGCACCCAAAACCGAAGAGAGATTGAGCGCGGATGAGATACAAACGCTGCTTCACAAAACAGCATATTCAGACAACGCCAAAGATGCTAAAAAATACTGCGAAATGGGCGGCGATCCGAATTTTAAAGGTCATGAAAATACCACTCCCATCGAAATGGCGGTAATGTTAGGTAGCGAAAATTCGCTTCGCGCGATGCTAGAGTGCGCAAAAAGACTGACCGATAACGCAATGATGATGAGCGTATTCGGAAGCCAACACGACGATGAGAAGAGTTTTAGGCTCATAAAGCTTTTAGAAAAATACGGCGGAAATTTTAAAGCAAAGGATAGGGATGGCTGCTCCATGGTAAATTATGCGGCAAGTTCTCATAGTCTAGAAATCGTAAAATATCTAGTAGAAAGAGGCGCCGATCCAAAAGCTAGATGTTCTCATAACCAAAGTGTAACTCCATCGGATTGGGCAAGGAAAAACGAGGATAAAAGAGTATATGAGTATCTAAAAAGCCTAGAAGCTAAATAAAAGCTATGCTAAATTTGGCTTCTTTATCGTTTGCTTTGAATCAGCGCGATTAAATTATTAGCGTTTTTGATGCAGATAGCAATGCGCAGCAAGTTTTTATGATATCGATTTGGCTTATGGCTGCAACGACGGAACTTATTTATGTGCCATCTAGAATGGGCGGCATATCGGACTCTCTAGAGCACCAAGATTTACGGCTATGCCAAAAAGCTTTAGGTTTTCGGCGAAAATTTTATTTTGCATTATTTTTGCCAAAAATATATAATTTAATCAAAAATTTATATACACTTCGCTATTATCACATTTTTAATTTCGCGGCCCACTCGTCTAGTGGTTAGGACGCTGGCCTCTCACGCCGGTAACAGGAGTTCAAATCTCCTGTGGGTCACCATTGCTTCTTTTTATATCGATTTACATCAATGTATAACCATTTACAGATTACCGATGGCAAGGCGTTTTAGGGCTATTTTCAATTTATATTAATTTATATCGATTTATAATTATTTTCGCAAAAAATGTATAACTTTCTGTATAACAGGGGTATAAAATGGCTAAAATTTTAACTGCGACGCAGGTAAAGAAATTAAAATTTGAGGGCAAGGGTAAACTCAAGGCGTATTCTATCGATAGCACGTGTGCGCTGTATCTAGTCTGTTTCGCAAACGGCAGCAGATATTACAAGCTACGCACAAAAAGAGGCTACACGACATTAGGAAGTTTTGAGGATATGAGCCTTGCCGAAGCTAGAGAAAAAGCAATGAGCCTGCGGAAATCTGGCGCGAGCGACGAGCTGCAAAAGCAGAAGCTAAAAGATGCTTTCTATGCGTGGCTGGATATTAAAATTCCGCCCGAGGATAGCGAGAAAATAAGGCAATCCCGCCGTAAAATGATAAATCGCGTAAATAAACATCTGCTGCAACCTCTAGGTAATATGCCGATAGATGAGATCGGCACGAAAGAGGTGATCGCGGCCACTAAGGGCGTAAATTTTGCAAGTGCTAAAAAGATAATACCGATCCTGCGCGACGTGCTTAAATTTGCTCGCGCCCAAAACGCGGCGGGCGACATATCGTTTATCTACGAGATTGTCAGTGATATGGGCGAAATTTATCCAAAGAAGAAAGTAGAGCACAGAAAGGCGATAACGGATCCAAGGCGTCTAAAAGAGATTGTAGAAATCGTAAAAAACGCTCATATAGATCAGACGATTAAAAATTTATTCTTTTTCAACCTGATTATGGCACAACGTCCGCATCAGATCAGAGAGCTTTGTTGGGAGAGGGTAGATGGGGATTTTGTGTATTTTAGAGAGACCGACAATAAAACGGGAGTAAATGCGCGCTTGCCGCTTCCGAGACAAGCAAAGCAAATTTTAGAGCGCCAAAAAGAGATAAGCGCGGAGGGGATAGTTTTCAAATCGAGCACCTATTCTAAGCGTAGCGGCTGGGCTATTTCAGACGGCACGCTATTAAAAACGCTAAAGCGCTTGGGTATAGCCGATCTGCACGCGCACGGCTTTCGCTCGATGTTTGCTACCTTTGCTATTCGGGCAACCGACGGCGAGCGGGCGATGTTTGAAAAACGTATCATCGACGAAGTGCTGCTGCATACGCCTGGTAATGAAGTGGATAAAGCGTATTTTAGGGACTTCAACTCGCGCGAGCATTTACGAGTATTGCAATGGTGGGCAGATTATTTGGACGACTTAATAGCTTAAGCCGTCCGCGTTTGATCGTATCCTTTTCGCGCCATATGATCTAAGCTCTTACTTCCCATTGGGTATTGAGCCTTTCCCGTTATTCTGCACGCTTCCACCTCCTATCTGAATATTCCCGCCGTTTATGACGACGGACGCAGCGCTTCTTTTAGCTTTATTTTTGCGGCGGGCGCGTTTGCGTCTTTTGTGGGGGCTATCCTTTTTAAAATATCTGCAATAAATTTCAAGTAGACCCAAAGGATTAAAATGCTCTTTCGCATAGCTTGGGTAGAGGGTATCGAGATATAAAAGCTTATCTAGAACTTTATCCATATTGAAATCTTCGCCATAGACCTCTTTAAAAGAGAGCTCCAATTCTTGCAGCTGCGCCTCTTGCTTTTTGCTAAGAAGTTCTCCTTCTTCACTCGGGTAAATCCGTCCACCTATGCTTTTCATCGCTCGTCCTTTAGATAAAGTTTATTGCTTTCGCTTTGCTCTTTTAGCTTTGACAGAGCGGCAGAAAGCTTGTTTTGCAGGCAGGCAAGATCTGATTGCAAAAGCTCGAGCTCATGCCGCATAGCTGCCGGCGCCTGCGCTTGCTCAATGCTTGCTTGCACTACGATGGAGCTCAGGCGCGCGATATATTCTTTTTGGGAAGCTATGGTTTGATTGGCTAACGCTAACTCGCCCGCCATATCCTCTATCTCGCCCCTTAGGCGAAAGACCTCGGACATATGAGAGATCGCCTCGTGTTTTACGTCGGTTAGCTCCTTATTAAGCGCCGATAGCTCGGCGCCGTTTATGCGAGCGGGAAAGCCCGCGCGAGCGGTACGCTTGGCGCGATATGAGGCGAGCGCATTTTTCACTTTTGTGGTCTCGCCTTTATAGTAGGCGAGCTTTCTGCCGTATTTCTTGGCCTCAAGCTCGGCATCCGCTTTCAGATTTGAGATTTCACCCTCGTAAACTAAATTTTGTTTGCGTATAGCGGCATAATCCCGCACCTGCTTCAAAATCGCTTTTTCGAGCTCCTGCTCCGCCCATAGTCTAAAACCCTTATCCTTTTCGCTACGAATAAACATCCCGAGTTTTATTATGCCGCGGAGCGTCCATTTTAGGATTTCTTGTCCGCCGCCTTTAGTGTCAGCTAGCTCGTAGATGAAGTGAATATCCTCGACGATTTCGTCTGCGTGGTTGCGTTTGTGGTCGATAATGGTTTGTTTGCTTACGCCATAACGTTGAGCCACGTATTCAGAAGTGAATGTTTGGAAATTTAGAATTTCAACTTGCGGGCTTAGTTGTGTGAATAAAGAATTCATCTTAAAACCTTTCATTTTTGAAATATTTTAAGCGAATTATATATTATTATTGAAAGTTTGTCAAGGGTTTTTATTCATTTTTGAAAAAATAGCTAAAATAAACTTCCAAAAATGAAAATAAAGGGTAACGAAATTTTCGTTCCCCTTATAGATTTGATACGATTTCGTGGGCTTTTTTGATTGTTTCTAGCTTTGATTTGAGTTCGATATTCTCAAGCAAAGCATTTAGATACAGCTCGGCAAGTCTCGGCAGGTCGCCGCCTTTCCACCTTGCAACCGTGCTTTCGGGAATATCCATCCTCTCCGCCAGCTCTCTTTGCGTGATATTTAGTTCTTTACATACGCGCTTAACTATGTTTTGCTCTTTTCCATAGTCGGCGTCAAAATGCCACTCTAGCACATATAAAAGTTCGCTGTCCTTGTCGGCAAAATATATATATCTATCAGCCCCTTGAGGAGATGACGGCTTTACTAGATACCCCACTATAGATGAGATTTTATTTTTTAACTCCTCTTCTATAAGGTAGTAGTTTGAATACAAAGGATCTGTATCAAGTTTTATTTGCCGTGCGACCCTGCCATATGCCACAGCTTTTTCTTGATTGACAACATCGTATCCTAGAACTATTACGCTATTTTTCAAATACTCTAAAATTTTTTTAGCAAGCATATCCCATATTTGCTTCGGTGGCATTTTGTTTTCTAAATCCCAAAACTCGTCCTTTATAGTGGCTAAGAAATCTAAAATCTCCCTCGTTCGTATATCCTGTTTATTATATTTTTCATTGGCTATATGTATTGCCTCTGAGATAACTCCAACATTAAATGCAGATATGTTTTTTTCCTTAAAAGCTTCTTTTATCATATCTTCCGTTATTTTTATATGTTTACCCATTGTTTATCCTTCAAAATTTACTTCAATTTTACAGAAATCTAAATTTAAAAGCCCTTACGCGCGTTTCGTAAAACAACGCAAAAGCCTTGTCTGCTTATGATCTTTTAACGCTCGCACGGGCTTAGCGGACGCCGCGAGATCATAAGCCCTTATCCTTTTTCATACGCTTATATCCGATATAGTCTTTCGCGACGATCGCTCCTATGCCAAAACCCATTAAAAAATAAACAATCCAAATCATCTTTTCTCCTTAAATTTAGATATAATTCCGTATGGAATTTTTAGATCTTTTAAAAAACATTTTCGGCTCCGAAGCTGCGGCTTTCTGTCTCGGCGCTTGCGGAGGTTATGTGTTCGCGGTAAAATTTATTCTGCCGCAAAAAATCCGCGATATAGAAAATGGCTTGAAGACCGAAACCTTTTCTAGAAACTGCCCGTTGGTATACTCCGCTTATGGAGGGTATAAGAACGAGGTCAAGGTAACTATCCGCGGCGAGAAAGTAATACATTGCGCCTGTCCTTATTTCGACTATACCGAGCGATGCTGTCGTCAAAAACATGAACCTTGTCCGCTTATGATCTTTTAACGCTCTCATTAATACTCCGTCCTGCTTGTCGCAAGGGCTAGCACCCCTCTTTTAGCTTTTTAATATCCTCGTTGAGCCAATCAAGGGGATAGCGGGCTTCGCCGTTGAATATTATGAAGCGCGGCATAAATTTCCACTTCCCTTTGTTTTTTGGCATTCGCATTTTGGCGAGAATATTGCTGTTTTCGGAATAGCCCAGCATAATCGAAGCCTCTTTTTGCGTCAGCAGCCTTTGGTTTTCGGCGGCGACTCCAGCTGTGATGCCGCCGTTTTCAAAACGTCCGAGCACGGACGACGCTTCTTTTGGTTTTTGATATTCTGTCATTTCTTTTCCTCCGCTAAAGCTTCATCTAGCTTTTTATTCAGTAGCTTGATGGCCTTTTCTAAAGTATTGCTACCTTGCAATTTTTCTATCCCTATCTGCCCTGTTTTTGCGCTAGCGGCGATATAAAGGGTGTTTTTGGACGGGTATAGAAAAGCAAAAACCGCGACGACTATCGATATTTTAATAATGCACCTCGCGGTTTTTACCATTCGCGCGCTCGTATCGTCGTCGAATTGAATGCCGCCAAACCACAACATTATGCCTGCTAAAAGGACGCAGAAGCTACCCAACAATAGCGGATACATTTTATCCGACAGATCCGCCAAGTATATTAATAACAAGATTTCATTCATTTTTCGATCCTTTTTAAAATTTTCCTCAACTGCTTTAAATTTAGCTCAAGCAGTCGTCTGTGGATTTGTTCTGCGAGCGCACTTTTTTTGTCGCGCTTTTCTGCAGGTCCGTCTATCTTGCGCAAAAGCTCGCGCTCTTTTTCTCGGTCGGGGCTACTCATTTTTTCTCTCCTTTTAAATTTTGATGAAATTTTTCCCTGCGTAGGGCCTCATAGTTGTGGATTTTATACCCTCTCGCGGTTGCGTATTCGATCTCTAGCCCTATGCCTTTTGAGCCGGCTATCAAAGACAGATCGCAGGTTTTGGCGCTAGGGATAAAAATCTCTCCGCACGTGTCGATCTGCATAAAGCAAATTTTCATAATCTCGTCGTAGCTTCTATCCGCATACTGCACCGAGTTTGCGAGCACGGGCGAAAAGAGTTCTACGGCTAGCCCTTTGCTGTCAAAAAACTCGTCGGCTTCCTCCAGCGCCCTGATCGCTATACGTCTTGCTTCGCGCCTGCTAGCCACCGCCGTATATGGCGAGCAGATATAAATACGCGGTATGTATGTATGGCTACTCATGGTTTTTCCTTAAGACTAAAGCTGCAATGCCGGCGGTCGCCGTAAGGACGCCGCCTAAAACTACAATGATCCACAATGCAATTTCCATTTCCATATCTCTCTCCTTAAAATAAATTTTGTACCACTATGTATATGGCGATCATCAAGGCCGCAAAGCCTGTGCTAATCGCCGCCTGCTTCAGATGGCTCAATATCGATCGCGTCATCTTCCACCTCCAACGAAATCGCGCTAAATCGCGATAAAATTTCATCCGCGCTTACGGCGTCGCGCGGCATAAGCGCCATACGATCCAGCATCTTATCCTTACGGGTTGTGCTAAGCGTGGCAATAAATTTCATAGTCTCTCTCTCCTCTTTTGAAATAATCTCTCCGTTTCTCTTTTTTTCTAAAATTTCCCGAGCCTCGCTCTCAAAAAATTGATATGAGCTAGCCATAAGCACATCGTTTCGCTCAATATCCACTTTGGTGTTTTCCACGACCGCCTTGAGGCTGGAGTTGCGAAGCATATCTCTTACGGGTTTATCCTCGCTCATAGCCAAGGTGACTTTGTTTTGTAGGGCTTGTGCCCAGCCGAATTTCTTTTTCCATCTGCCTATTGCGCTCATAGAGCTTTTCAGCCCCATATCGTGAAGCTTTTTGGCTAAAGCTCGCTCCGATATAGGAGTAAAGTCGTTCTCTAAGCTCGCGCTTTGGATATAGATGTCAAAGGCTTTTTGCTGTATCTCGTTCATAGCGTCCACTCTCGCGCCCTCTCTTTCGCTTCTGTCCCAGCTGTCCCACTATCGCCGAAAAATGCTGTCCCGCTCAAAATCCCGTATAGTGGACGTTCGCGGTGTTTCCGTCCCTTTAAGATTGCAAATCGTGGGACAAGGGTTAATATCCTAAAAAACGTTGTTTGCTTCTTTAAGCTTTCTTTCTGTCCCATCATTTTCCCTATATAATCGGTAGAAAAAAATTTAAAAATCAAAGGCAAATTAAGTTTAAATTTAGCGATAAAAATATATGAATATATAGCCAAAAATACTGGGACGCTGGGACAACAAGCCGCCAGAGCCGATTTTACCGCAGTTTCGCCGTCCCAGCATCGGATCAAGATAGTGGGACAATAGCGGGACAAAAGCCCGTATCGTGGGACAAGGTTATTCTTCATCATCGCTTCTTGCCCCTCCGATTTGATATTCGCTTAGGGCGCCGATTTCTATAAAACTGCCGTCCACGTTGATTTTGTTAAAGTCCAAATTTTCATTCGCCCGGATTCCGAATACGCAATGAGGCCTATCGCCACTCAGCCCCACCAAAGGATAAGGCATCCGTCTTCTTCCGCGCGTAACCTTGATATTCTTTATCGTGCACTCATCTATAAAATTTGCATAGAAATTTTTCTCTTTCTGCGGGGTGCCGCCCTTGTCCTCGATGTATGTCTTGTAGAGGATATAGAGGTATTTATTCGGCACGAAATAGTTTTCATCGGGGATGACGGCATCTCTTACAAAAGCCCTCATAGGATTGACGTCGTCCCTATATTCCTCAAGCTCGCTTAGCATTCGCTTGGAGCGGGTAAATTTGCCCTGCTTTACGAGCCTCATAAGCCCGGAAAGAGCAAGGTTGAAAATCCCTGCCATCTCGTCGTTAAAGCGGTCGCTAAGCCCTCTAATCTTTTGCCCGTCTTTGATCTCCTTATCGAAGCTGATAAGCACCATCCTGCGAAGCGTTGCGTTATCCACACCCTGCTTAGGCTTGGCGTTTCCCGAAAAAGCGAGTTTGGGCTTTTCATTCGGCAAGAGATTAAAAGGCTTTTCGTTTTTTGGATTTATCATAATACTGTCCTTCGTAGACACAAGAGCCTTTAAATTTGCAAGTTGCCCTTTGTCGGTGCCATTCTTGTCGATCTCGGTTCCAATATTGATGAGCTTATTGCTAAGCCCGTAAAGCTGATGTCCCTCAAACTGCTGAAGCTGGAGGCTTGAGACGTTGTCTTCGCCAAAAAAGTTGCGAATGGTATCTAAGATAACGCTCTTGCCGTTGGCGCCGCTTTTGCCGTATAAAAACAGAAAGCTTTCAAATTCGTGGCTCGGCAGAAAGCAGTATCCGATAAACTCCATCAAGGTCTTGATGTCGTCCTTGTCTGCTAAAATTTGGCGCAGAAATCTATTCCATTTCGGGCAAGCGGCGTTTTTATCGTATGCAAAATCCAAAATATTAAGCGCGCCGTCGCCCTTTTCGTGGCGCGATTTAAAGGTGATATTCCCGTATTTGGAAATAAAGATTGTGCCGTTGGTTAAATTTATAACCCGCCTCTGCTCGTCGCGCTTGAGCGTATCGAGTGGGTGGGCTTTGTTAAGTAAATTTTCAATGATCTTCGTGGAGTTATCCACGCTCTTTTTCTTCACGTCCACGCAAGCCCTCGGCATCCAATACTCTTGTAGGAAGTGATTTAACACGCGCAGATCGACCCTAGCGTAGTGCGTTTTCGTCCAAAAATACAGCTCGCCTTTGTATTGTGCGAAAGGATATCCGAGCTTCTCTACCGAAGCAAGGAAACTCTCCACCATATCCACGATGTGAGTTTGGTGATAATTCGTAAGCACGGTCTTGTTTATCTGAAGTAGTTTGTCAAACGTCGCGCTATACTTATCCCAATCTTTTTGGGCGATCTCGCCTATGAGCGCGCCGTCGAAAAAAGCTCTCTTGATCCTTTCGTAGGTATCGCTATCCGACTTCTTGAGCGCCTTGGCGTTTTTTAGGATAGTATTGATGTAGGGTTCGTCCAATTCGCCCCTGACGGTGAATATATTGACGCAGTTGCCGTTCTTATCGGTTAGCAGAAACTCGTCAAAAATTTCATCGAAATAATGCACGATCTTTCCGCGTCGGAAGGGCGCCAGCTTCTCGCGCAAATTCGGAAAGTAATCACAAATTTCATCGATCACGATATTTGTCGGCTCGAAACAACTAAACGCCAGTAGATCAAACATATTGTCATTTGTGATCTTTGAGGTATGGTTGTAGAGCCAATCGCTGATGTCATATTTTTTATTCAGATCTTTTTCGAGCATATAAAACAGCACGATATGGGTGTTTCGCGCTACGGGCTTGATCTCATAATATCTTTTGATCGCGTTTTCATATCCCGCTTCGTCGTGGTCGAACCAGATATAGACGTCCTTGCCGCGCAGCAGCTCCAGATACTCGTCCCATCTACTCCCCGCGCCGCCCAAAGTTAGGGCGTTTACGTTGAAGCTCATCAAATTCAAGGCATCTTTTTCGCCCTCGCAGACGATGACGCGATCGTCCGGGTTATCTAAAAAATATCTAATCGGAAACGGCGCCGCAGCGGCTCCGCTCTCGCCTATCCATTTGCCGCTCATACGCTCGGAGCTTATAGCGCGAGTCTTGGCATCCCAAGCAAATTTTTCTCGGTATTTGATATTTAGCGGCACGCCTCGCTCGTCGCGAATGATGATCGCTATGCTTTGATGCTCGTTCGAATATCCTATCGCGTCTTTGGAGTAGGTCAGAAAGGTAGGGGCTTCGTAGTTTACGAAAATCCCGCGCAGCCCGTTTTCTATGAGCGTCGGTCTTATGGCTTCAAAATTTGAAACAAGCTCCGGCGCGATGGACGCAATGCGAGCTCGCATCCTTTTTTCGGCGGCGGCCCTCTTGGCGGCGTCCGATTTTGCGCGGGCTTCGTTTTGCTCCTGCAAAAGCTTTGCTCTAGCCTCGATCTGCGCCTTTTGCTCCTCGCTGAGTTCGCCCTTTTTGATATTGTGCGGGATGCCGAAGTATTCGCACACAGCAGCGGCGGCATCAAGCGGAGGGATACTCTCTTTCATCTCCGTAAATCTCACGATATCGCCGCTAGCTCCGCAGGCGAAGCAGTGAAAGAAAGCCCCGCCGCTCTTGCCGTTTGCGACGCCGAGGCTCGGCGTGTCGTGATCGTGATCGTGAAAAGGGCAGAATCCGTTAGCCGTGCGGCCCTTAAACTCTATGCCGTATTTTGAGCTTATATAATCTCTAAACTGCTCTTTGTCTATCGTCTCTCTTATCGTCTGAAATATATTATCCATGCTAATATCCCACTTCCGCGAATAGATTGTTTTGCCTTATAAAAATCCCGAGAAGCTTTGCTACGATACGGGCGAAGTCAGGGTTTTTGAACTTGAAATTTCTGAAATAAAAATAAACCGCATTGATGTTTTTGCCGGTGCGGCGAGATATAAATTTGGCTATCTCTTTTTCGCTATCGGCGCACTCTAAGGCTCTGTAATAAAGCTCTGCGATGTCGTCAAAATGAGGACATTTGTAGTTTTGTCTAACATAGAGATGCCCATCTTGCCTATAAAATCTATCGTCGCGCCCGGTCCTTCGGTCGAAATAGGATAGGTTTTGCAGGGCCTTGCGCGGGGTTTCGTAGGTAGCGCAAGCGGACTCTAGGGACATAAACTCTCTCATAGCCCGCCGCCCTGCTTGTAAAGCGCGTATCCGATAAGCTCTAAAAGGGCAAGGCAAAGCAGGGCTACCGCCCAATCCGCAAAGCCCATTTCAAAAAAAGCCTCTAACATATCCCGCCCCCTATAAAATTTTCATATCCTCAGTAAATTCGATCTCATAGATCGGACCGACGCCGCTTTTGAGCCAATCGATATTGACGTGCAAATTTTCTTTAAGCGAATACGCCCATTCGAGCAAGAAAGGGTATTGTCCATCTTTCGCCCGGTTGTAGAGGTGGCGCGAAGTGTGAAGCAGCTCGCAAAACTCGCCGAGTTTTAGGGAGTTATCAAGCCGCACCGCCTCGGCTCTTTGCGCCGGGGTGCTAAGGGTGCTAAGTAGGACGTAATGTTTTGACACTTTTAGTTCAGGCTCTTTGGGCGCTTTTGTTTTGTTTGAAGGTTTGTTATTACAGCTGCCGCAGCAGCCTTCACACGAATGTGGGATTTCTATCTCTTTGTTCGCAGGAATTAGCGTATCTCGACGTATGCCGAGGATTAGCGCCATCTGCGCGATCCTGCTTTCTGGGATATTCTTCCTAGTCTTCCAGCCGATTAGCGTTCCGTATGGAATTTTTAAAAGGGTGCTAAGCTCTGCATCGGTCTTAACGCCGGCAAAGAAGCGCGCTCTTGTTAAAATTTCACTTACTTCACTCACGATAAACCCTCTTTTCTTATGAATTACCTGCGAACCGGCTCAAAAATTTCGCCGTCGCCCGTGTATATCCAATCCCTGCTGAAGCCATATCTTTCGACAAATCGCATAACCCACTCAAAAGGGATAAGCTTCTCGCCGAAGCGAACCTTTTTATAGATAAATTTGGATGTGTCTAAAAAAAGCATCACGTCTTTTAGGCTCTGATTTGTAAGTCTTCTCATCAGATCCAATCGATCCCCGATAGAGTAGAAATCGATACTCTTGCGCATTTTCAACTCCTTTTACGCAAAGATTTGATATAATTAAGCGATTTTGTCCTGAAAAAAGAAAACCATTTTTCTTAATTTTCTGCATTAATTATATAACAAAAGTTATATAAATGTCAAGTATTTTTATAACTTTTTTATAAAGGAGCATTAAATGACGGTGAGAGAGGAATTGGACGATTTAAAATTTCGTCTAAGGTTAAAAACCGATGAAGAGCTGGCGGTGGCATTAAATACCTCGAAAGGATCAATAGACAGATGGATAAGTAGAAAAACTATCCCGCAAAAATGGCGTAGGATAATAGAGCTACAATTTCCGAAAAACGTAAGTATGAATATAAACGGATCTAGCGGATACTTTATAAATGGCAACAACATAAAAGGCGGGAACTATAACGCTAGGTTTATTATGGATCCTAAAGAAGTGCTAAAGCGCGCACAGAGCGAAGACGTGCAGACGGCAAGGTATCTGATAGAGAGAGATCCGAATAATGAATACGAGGATATAGACGATATAAAAGAGCGCCTTGCTATAAGAACAAACGACGAGTTTACAAAAGTATTTCAAATAGATTTGAGTAAACTTAGAGAGATACAAAAAAGTGGAAAAATTCCGCAAAACATACTTGCTGCAGCACACGAAATCGAAAGAAAGATGCATGATTTATCGCTTAGTTTTGGAGGGCGAGATATGGATAAAGATTTTGCTTTTGTTAAATTTGGAAGCAATATCCATGAATTTCTAGGTCCAAGTATTGATATTGAACTTATCTATATGCTTACTTATGCAAATAGAGAATTTAAAGAAGGGGCCTTGCAGCGATTAAAAAAAATTAAAAGCCTATCGAAATTTGAGTAATAAGAGAGTATAAAAATGAAAAAGATTGCTTTGGTTTTATGCGTGATGCTAAATTTTGTCTTTGCAGAATGCAAGCTATACGAGAGCGCAGATAAAATGACCGATGAAAAATTCCATTGGACAAACTGCGGGAGCGCGCCTTTTAATATAAACGTTTTTCATGCGAAAAAAGAGCTACGTCCACAAAAAACCGATATGTATATCATAATATCCGATAACATAGAAGGATTTCTTGTTGAATACACAAAAGGAAATTTTGGTTATCAAACAATAAGGATAAGGATCGATAAAAATAAATTCTTTGATGTAGATGCCGAGATAATGTCCGGATATTACGGGAAAAACACTAGGGCATCTTTTTTTATAAGCCCAGCTCAACAAAAGCAACTAATAGAGGGCAAAAAAATATTGGTTCGATATATTACTGGACAAAATAAAGTGGATACTGAAAGCATAGATATTTCAACTATAAAAACCCCAAAACAAGAGGATAAAAAATGAAACAGGTTATTCTGGCTTTAAACGGCATCGGCATAGTTATTGCACATCTAATAGGCGCCATAAATACTATAATCGGAATGTATAAAATCTACGATAGCATTATTGCCGCAGTTATAGGTGGTCTTGTTAGCGGTATCCCGTTTATATGGCCTATTCAGCATTTATGGTTTGCGGGGCTTGAATATTATAAACTTGATAAGCTCACGATTCACGGAGAGATCGCTATAAGTGTATGGCTTTTTATTTTCGGTATATCTATTTTGGCTCTATTTATGAAAGAAAAAAATCAATAAAAATTTTTACAAAGGATGGAATATGAAAAAGCTATTTTTGCTTTTTATTTTTTGCATGTTTGCTGCGACCGGTATGGATGCGGCACAGCGGGTGGGCGGCTATACAAAGAGAAATGGCACCCACGTGATGTCGCATCACAGAAGCTACAAAGATAGCAGCAGGTTCAATAACTACTCTACGAAGGGAAACCGCAATCCCTACACCGGAAAAAGGGGAAGCAAAAGCCCCTATAAAACAAAGAGCTATAGAACCAAAAGGGGCTGACGTTTAGCGACAAGAGGAAATTTACAAAAACGACCGAAGGTTAAGGATTTTTTGGTAAAATTACTTTCCATAATAAAATTTCAAGAAAGGATGAAAGATGGGCGAGACATTAAGATATATTGCTTCAGGATTTAGAAATGCTTTTACCACCTTCCCGCTTGAAAGCGATATGATCTATAGGGCGGGCGACCTATCAAGGAGAATATACAAAAAGAGAATAAAAGAGCTAGAGAAAAGATATGGCGAAGAGCAGATCAAAGAGAAAAAATCCAAGAAGCAATCATCCGCAGGCAATAAATAGCCAGCCGATTCAAAACTACATAGATAAGGCAGTTTAGCAAAATTTAAATATAAATGTTATCCCTTCGGAACTCAACCAGATTTTGCAAAAGGATCCCGATTACGCGGAAAGGGCTATGCAATACCTAGAAAATGATCAGAAGCATAGGCATGAAATCGAGGATAGAATTTTAGCCGTCGAAGAGAAGGAGCAGAGCTTAAGAGCGCAGGAGGCGCCGCAGATTGTAAAGTTTAATCTAAGGGGACAAATTTTTGCCACAATTATTATTTTGTCCCTGGTCGGCTCTTTATTTTATAGCATTTACAAAGATTATTATTGGATAGCCGGCGGGAGTATCATCGTGACGATAATCGCTATTTTGCCTCAATGGTTTAATAAAGACAGAAAAAAAGCAGATCCAAACGAAACTGACCGAAAATAATTAAATTTATTTGCATATGAAATTTACAAATAAAAATTCATTTTAAAATTTTGCGCTAGCTAATCCGAAGCGATTACATAAGCTTCCTATAAGTAAAAATCTATATAATATAATTATGAAATATATAAAATTTACCTTCGATAAGCGCAAGGCCGAGATCAATTTAGCCAAACACGGCGTAAGCTTTGGCGAAGCAAAAAGCGTCTTCGCCGACGAGTTTGCGCGCGTGATATTCGACGATGAGCATTCGGAAGACGAGGAGCGATTTATCATTTTAGGTATGAGCGCGCGAGCGAGAATTCTCGTCGTGGCGCATTGCTACCGTGAAAAGGACGAGGTCATCAGAATCATATCGGCGCGCAAGGCCACCGCTCGCGAAACCAAGCAGTACGAGGAGTTACGATGAAAAAAGAGTATGATTTTAGCAAATCGGTTAAAAATCCGTATGTAAAAAAGCTCAAAAAGCAGATCAGCATAAATTTAGACGCCGAGACGATCGAATATTTTAAAGCCCTTGCCGATCAGAGCGGCGCGAAGTATCAAACGCTTATCAATATGTTTTTAAGCGAATGTGCGGCAAAGGGGCTAAAACCGGATTTTTTATAAATTCGCCCTTAAAACGCGCGCCCTCGCTTTGTCCGCATTTCATCGGCGCCGCCGAAGTTTAAATGGCTGCGGCGGCGGATAGTTAAATAATCGAGACGTCGAGCTTCTTACCTAGCGCGCTTACCGCAGAGCTTAAGGTGCTTAGGGTAAGAGAGCCGTTTTTGGGATTTAAAAGCCTAGATACGACGGCTCTGCTGGTATTCATACGCTGCGCGAGCTCGGTCTGTGTAATGTTTTGAGCCTTCATCTCTTCTTCAATCTGATAAGCTATAACGCGCTTTATCGCCACGGCTTTCGTCTGCTCGTAAAGCCCGTCCTCTTTCAAAAAATCATCAAACGAACTTAAATTTTCCAGTTTCATATTCACTCTTCCTTTTTTTTGTTGTTAACCTTACTTTTACCCTAATTCCCTTGCGCGCTTGCTCGCCAAAGCGATATCCTGTTTCGGCGTCTTTTGCGTTTTCTTTATGAAGCCGTGAAGCAGCACCATATACCCGCGCTTCACGATAAAAATCACTCTTGCGATCTTTCCGTCCGAAATATCGCTGCGCACCTCATAAAGTCCATTTCCTAAACTTCTACACACGGGCATCCCGATCGGGTAGCCGAACTCCACCGTCGCAATATCCTCTCCTATGATCCTGCGATCCTCTCTATCCAAACCCAACAACCACTCCCGCACGGGCTCATTGCCGCCCGCATTTTGATAGAAAACCGCCTCAATCTTTTTCATATCCCGCATTGTATCAAAAAAGATACAAAAAAGCAAATCGCAGTATAGAAAAATTAGGACGCGGGGGAATAAGCTATCCAAAAAATAGGGTCAAATCCGGGCAGGATACGCCCTTTTGCGGAGTAGAAAATGCCAAACGACGAAGATTATTCGCTGATCGAGCGCGCTTTTAGGGATCTTGAGGAGCAGGAAGAGAGATTTCTGCGCTGCGAACGAGCATATCGTGCAGTTTATAAAGAAGACAACCGCACGAGCAAGCGCAAGAGCGCGGAGCGAAGCCGCTCAAAGCTTTACGTCCCGCTCGTAAAAACCACCGTAAATATCATCCATAGCATATTCAAAACTAGCTTTATGAGCGACCGCTGCCCGATCGAAGTAAAGAGGGTAGGACTGCGAAGCGATCACGATCTAATCCTGCAAAACGCGCTTACGGCGGTGCTGAAAAACTATTGGAAAAAGAAAGAGCATCGCGTAGGGCTATCCAAAGCCGTGCTTAGCGCGCTTTATCTGCCGCTAGGTATCGTAAATTTATTCTACGACAAGACCGCCGCGCAGATCCGCACGAAATTTATTCCGATCACCGATCTTGCATTTGATCGCCACGCAAGCGACATCAACGACATCGAATACGTAGCTTACAAATACAACCAATCGGCAAGAGAGATCAGAGAGAAGCTGGAGCGAAAATTCTACAAATCCAAAGACCGAAACGTGATCGCACAGACCACGGCAGGCAGCGAGCGCATAGCGATGCGAGATCTGTATGTCAAAAGCCGCGAGCAGGGGCGGATCGTATGGAAGCTCAAAACCTACGCAAACGGCATTCTCGTGCGCGAAGCGACATTCTCCCGCCTGCCGTTTCACTACGGATATTGCATCGAAATCACGCCCAGCATAAACGAGGACGAGCGCGAGGATGAGATAGCGATATACGGCTCGTGTATCCCAGAGATCGTTTGGGAACTGCAAGAGGAATACAACATCAAGCGCAATCAAAAGATCGACATCACAGAAAACCAGATCGATCCTCCCTATGCCGTAGATAAAGACGCGGGTAGCGTAGCGATCAGCGACATTACGGCTCGAAAAAAATTTATCCGCACAAGCCCGGGACCGGGTAGGACGGTTAAGGATGTCATCACCGTAATGAGCGAGCCCGGCACGTATGGGCTGAGCGAAGAGATCGCGATGCTAAAGAACGAATACGAAATCGCGACGGGCGTAAACAGCGTAATGACGGGGCAGACGAGCCCGAGCGATCGCAGGGCTACGAGCGCGCTTCAAGCGGTCAATTCGGCTTCCGGCACAAGGATAGAGAGCATGCTTCAAACCCTGCTCGATACGATGCTGCAAAGCTACGCCGAACATTTCGTCTGGCTCATATACAAATTTACGAGCGACGAGGAATTCGTGCGGATTACGGAAGATCCGCAGATCATCGAAAAGATAGGCGATCGCAGCGCGCCGCTTGATTTCGACGTGAACGTAAATTTCGGTACCACCATAGCAAACGAAGTCAAAATCGGACAGCTCAACTCTTTAATGCAGGTCTTGGCGCAGGCGAATATGGCAACCCCGGCTATCTCAGGGGAGATCATCAAAGAAATTTTAACTCTGATCCTCGGCGAAAACGCGCCTATCGAGGCGATCGACGAGGCTATGGCGCAGATACAAGCGCTCCAGCAAGCCCAACTTCAGGCGGCACAGCAGGCGCAGGACGCAGCCGATGATGAGGGCGGCGCGGCACCGGACGTCCCTGATAGGGACGAACATCCTCCGAGCGACGACGAGCTGGATCGCGCGGCGCTGCTAAACGGCGGGATTTGAGATGAAAATCAAGTTTAAAAAATTTAGGACGCGCAGAAATAGAATCATTAAAAATTTTCAAAGGAGAAAGCTATGAAAAAAAGCGATTTCAAGGTGCTGGGCACGATCACCCATATGGCCACCAACGGGCTGATGGTGTTTTCAAACGGCAAGAGCACGGGGCAGATCTCGGACGGAAAGATCGGCGACGTAGTCGTCAGACACAAGGACGAGACGGGGCTGGAGGTGCAAATTTTTAGCGCCGAGGAGTGGTCCGCCATGGGAGCCGATGAGAAAAAGTCCGGCAAGGATGAGGACGGGAAAAAGGACGACGTGAAAGCGAACGAGGGTCTTTCAAATTTGGGCAGTAAAGCAAGCAAGGAAGGAGAGTAGAGATGGACGTGGATATCTATGACGACGATTTGGACGAGGGCGTAACAGATCCCGCCGCCGCGGCTGTCGCAGACGGCAAGGTGGAACCCGCCAAGGATGTGGGGGTCGAGCCTAAAAAATCCGCCGCGCCTCGCGACGACAAATCCGTAAAGGACGAGCCGAACAAGGGCGCGGAGCCCGGCAAGAAAGAGGGCGCCGCAGGCAAGGTGCTAAGCGACGAGGAGTATCAAAGCTTCCGCGCGATGGAGCAAGAAAGGCAGCTCAAAGAGCTCGAAACAGATTTCAAAAAGGAATACGGGGACTTCAATATGCAAAAAGTCCTCGACAAGATGTTTGAGCTCGATGAAAAGGACAAGGGGTATTTGGAGAAGAATTTCAACCCTACGGGGATTGAAAACGTCTATCTCAAATATTTCAAAGGGGTGCCGCAGGACGACGAATATGACGTAGTCCACGGCAAGGGCGGCAGCGCTATCGACAGAGGAGAGATGGCGCGCCGAATCAACAAGGGCGAGATCAGCCAAGAGGAGAAGCTCGCCTACCTTAGCAAAATTTATTAAAGGAGAAAGAGATGCCAACTATCAGAGATGGGCTAATTACCTCCGAGGAAGCTTTCGGCAAGTCGGGGGTTGAGTTTTGGAATACGATCAAAGAGATCGGATGGAAGAGCACGCCGTTTCTTACGGCGATCGGAATGGGTGCGCCGAGGGATAGGAGTTCCAACGCAGCTCTTGGTCATACTTGGATGTATGACGAGACGCCCGACGGCGATCTGAACAACGCCCACATGGAGGGCGGCGCTCCGGCTGCGCTGAAATACGTGATCGGCGGCAAGCTAAGCAACCACTATCAAATTGTCAAAGACACCTACGGCGTCAGCGGCACCGAGGAGGACGGCAAAAGAGTGGACGGCTCGATGGTGCTCGCTCGTGCGGGCGATCTTGCGGGCATCCGACACAAGCAGACGATCGAGAAGATTTTACTTAGCGATCAGGCGGCGCTTGCTCGCGTCAATACCGGCGCATCAAAGGCCGCGGGAAAGTGCGGTGGCCTGAAAAGCTTTGCCACCGTAACAAACACGATCGATGCGAAAAATGCCACACTAAGCATGCAAACGCTTAGAGACGTGCTCAAAGTAGGACACAAGAAGAGCCGCCCGTATGATTTCATCCTAGTAAATGATAAGCAGCTCGATAAGATCATGGATCTCATCGACAAAATCAAACAGGTAAACAATACGGTGGAATATCTCCATGATAAGGTGCAGGCGATCGACTCTCAATACGGCGAGAGCGTAAAAATCCTGCTAAGCCCCGAGCTTGCGGATACGGAGCTGATCGCATTCAGAAGCGACGACATCTACAAGGTGGACTGGAGAAATACCAGAAGAAGAGAGCTTCCGAGTGAGAACGACGAGATCAAAAGGGAAATTTTGACCGAATTCACGCTTCGAGTCTGCACGCCGGTGGCCTTTGCTTGGGTGAAAAACCTAGCAGCCTAAAGCGCGGGGCAGGAATCCTGCCCCAAACAAGGAGAAGAGATGACCTTTTCAAATTTTAAAGAAAGACTGCAAATCGCGACTCGCCCGGACGTCTTGGCTCCGAGCGACGAGGAGATTAAGACGCTGATGGGCGAAGCGACGCTGGAGATTTGCAAGGCTATCACTCCGCTTGAGATGATCGAGATAGATCATCGCAGCTTCGAGGTGGCGTATCACCTGAGGGGAGACTACTTCGTGCGTAAATTTAAGCTTCCCGCGAATGATAGCGACGAGATTGATTTCAAAGACGATAGTTTGATAAGCGCTCTGCTTTACGGAATCGCCGCGAAACGCGGACGAGACGAGTATTATCAAAAATACAGGAGCTTTTATCAAAGATCGCTCTGCGAATACGAGCTAAATAATTTCGATGAAAACACGCCCGATCTGCCTACCGCGCTTGCGCGGAGCGGATATCTAAAGCCCTACGGTGTCGATTACGCGCTATCTAGCATATATATCTTTGCGCCGGAGTTTCTAGCAAAGCTTGATTTCTGGCTTGCAGACGTCGCCCGTGCGCGCAATCTTTCGTGGCGAAACTTCATTTATGATTTTATTAAATTTCAAAATAAACAGCTCGATCGAGCCGATCTGGCGGCGCTGGATAAGATAATGAAAGAGAAGGTAAAACCGTAATGGCGGATAAAGAATTTACGCAAATTTGCAAAGAAGTCCTCGCCGCCGCGGAAAAAATAACGCCGCTTGCCGAGCAGGCGGGGAAGCTCGTAGAGCAGATAGAGCAGCAGAAGTCGGAGCTGCAAGCCGCCGTAGCTTCCGCGAACGAAGCGATGAGAAAGGCTCTGCAAGGCGCAAACGAGCAGGCAGCGCAGACCCTTTCGGCGGCACAGGCCCAAGCTGAGCAGACCGCAAAGCTTGCCAAAGAGGCGACCGAGCAAAACGCCGAGAGCGCAAAGAGCGCGCAACAAAAAGCGGCGGGGATCCTCGCATCCATAGAAAAACTTCAGGAGCAGATCAAGGCTACCGCGGACAAGGTAGAAAACGCGGGCGCGCTTCTTACGGAGCTAAGCTCTTTGAAAGAGCAGATTAAAACCCTGCTTCAAAACGGAATCATCAACGACGAGGCACAAAGCGCCACTCAAACTTATAGCTCGAATTTGATCGAGGGGAAGCTAGAGACCAAAGCGAGCGTGGGGTATGGCTACTCAAAGATTGAGGCGAATGCGAAATTTGACAACCTCGCACAAGGTATAAATACCGCGATAAGCGCCGCAGCAGCAGCTCAAAGCAGCGCAGCCGGTAAGCTCGGCAAAGACGATCAGGCGGCGGACAGCAAAAAACTGGGCGGAACGGAAGCCGAGAAATTTCTGCGCGCCGACGTAAAAAGCGTTGCGGCTCTGGGCGTCGGCATCGGTGCGGATGGATCGGATATCGCGCCGAGCGGAAACGATCTGCGGGTTTTCAGCGCCAAAAAAGGGGGCAAGGTTATCCTGTGCGGCACCGGAAGCGACGCCGTCGCGCGTGATATAAAACTCAATCCAAGCAATGCCGTAATCGAGCTTGGCAATTTCAAATTTCAAGGAAGCCTCGGCGGAGCGAGCGCTGTTTTTGATCAGACGGCGCTAGTGCCGTTTTTTAAGGCGGATAATCTCTGGCGCGCCGTAAGCTTCGCAAAGCTTGCAAGCGCGGTCTATGACGCAAATGAAACCGAGATCGCTAAGGAGCTCGGCAAAAAGCTCGGTAAAGACGAAGCCGCGTCCGATAGCGCGAAACTAATCGGCGTGGAAGGGGCGAACTTTCACCGCAAAGACGGCGCCAACGGAGCGAAAATAACCACGATAACGAGCCTTGAGGTAGATTTGAGGCAGAGCGACAACTTCGTCCTAAATTTAAGCTCGCCCGGCAAGCTGACTTTGAAAAACGGCACGGTCGGACAGAGCGGCGCGCTGATAGTGCGAAACGCTACGAATATCACGAGCTACGATGCGGCACTCGGCTTTCGAGTAGTGCCTACGGGGCTCAAAGCTACCGAGGTATTTGCATACTTCGTAGTGAGCGAAAACGAAATCAAAATAGGAAGAGTATGAGATGAAAATTTTATTTTTTATAGCGATGCTGGCGGCGATAGCAGCCGTAGTGATATGGATGAGGGAAAAGCGCAAAAACAAAATATCGGCAAGACCGAGCGAATCACAGAAAAAGGACGATGATATGACTCATATACTTATGCCGGCTGGCGGCGATGGAGATTTTAGAGGACTCGTGTATCAAAATAGCGGGTCAATTACGGCATATGAATCTGGAACAGCCATTGCCCTAAGTAATCTGAACGACGGCTTCAACGGAACGCTTGAGCTACGCGCAATTTTGATAGATTTTGCAGAAGCCGAAGGGGGCGTAGGAACCGCAGCGGCGCTTAAAATAGATATCAACGTAAAAGGCGGGAGTGGCTACGGGCAAAGTGAAAGCCTACGGGTTTATGGCCATTTTCACTCCGGGGAGTATGAGGAAGTTTCCGTTAATGTTTCGGCTTTTATAGAAAACAAAACTCTAACGCTTCAAACCGACAATCCAGACATCGTTTTGGGCTACAGAAATATCACTATCACGGCGAAAGACTAGGCGGCGTAAAATGTTTAATTTTAAAATTTATCTCGGAATCATCGGCTTGCTGATCGTAGCTATCCTTGGGTTGCTGGCCCTAAATCACTCCCGAGCAGGCACGATCGAGGACTTGCGAAAAGAGCTTGCCGCCGCTGTTGCGCAGGGGCAAATTTATGCGGCGAATTTAAGCGAATGTAACGCAAAGATCGATCTACAAAACGAGAGAGTTAAAGAGATGGCTCTGCAAAACGAAAAGCTCAAAGCCGCGGAGCCGATCATCAAAAAAGAGATAGAGAAGAGATACAAAAGGATAGGGGCGCCGACAAAGGACGCAAAATGCGAAAAGAAGCTGAAATTCTATGAGGAAATATTCAGGGAGATGGGCAGATGAAAACAGGACAGCTATATATGCCGCAGTATTCAAAGCCTCTGCGCAAGACGTTTTTGCTCGACAGAAACTACCAAAAAGAGCTAGCTAAGCATAAGCGAGAGTATATCATTAGATTTATTCTTTTTCTGATAGGGCTGGCTCTGTGCGTTTCTCTTAGTGGGTGTGCGGCGAAACCTGCGCCGATGGTAAGGACGGAATACAAGGACGTCCTCGTTCCGATAAGGTGCAAAGTAAGCCTCCCTGTAAAGCCTAAATTTGATTCAAGCAATATGCAAAGCGCGGTCGAGCTGGCAAAATACTATCAAACCTGCGAAGCGCTCCTGAAGGAGTGCGCGAATGTGGGGGACCGATAAAGAAGTGTGGAACTACATACTTGTAGGGATCATAAGCTTTTTGGGCTCGATGCTGGGGATCGGTAGCGGAAATATGAAGCTGCGAGGATCGGGCGGGCAAAAGGTCATATCGTGGCTGGTAGCGGTGGGCTCATCGATGCTGTTTGCTTTCGTAAGCTACGCGGTGCTGAGCGAGTTTATGCCCGGTAGCCCCAAATCTTGCATAGCTCTTAGCGGAGCGGTGGCTTGGTTTGGCGCCGATTGGGTCAGAGCAAAAATAAATAGCTTCTTGTCAAAGAAGATTAAAAATTTAAAAGATACGGATTTTGAAAGGACAAACTATGAAGATCAAGATAAATAGATTTAAAAATATCTATGACGGCACCATAGGAAAGCTAACGATCACGGACGACGGGAAAAGGCTTTTTGAGTGTTTCACCCTAGAGCCTGCGGGACCCGATACGACCGAACGGGGCACGGATAGACGCATACCTGCGGGGCGCTATAAAATGGAGTGGCACAATAGCTCAAGACAAAAACGGATGTGTCCGCTTCTATACAACGAGCTGGTGCCGAAAGATAGATACATTCTGATCCATACGGGCAACATCCCGCAAGAAACATCGGGGTGTATCCTCTTGGGCGACGGACACAACGCTGCAGGGGTTACGAACTCGGTGCAAACATACAACTCATTTTTTAAAATTTGCATAGGTAAACACATAGAATTCATCGAAATCACAAACGAGGAGGGGATATGAGCCTGCTAGAAAATATCAAAGCTCACGAGGGATTTAGCACGCGAATATACAAAGACAGCGTAGGTAAACCCACCGTGGGCTACGGCTTTTTGGTAGCCGCTCTTAGCCCTGACGAACTCAAACTCAACGGCGGCAAGGCGGAGCCGATGAGTAAAGAGGTAGCGGAAAAAATCCTAAATTTGAAAATTGCTAGGCTGCGAAAGCGAGTGCCGGAGTGTTTGCCGTGGCTGGCTAGCAAGCCGCAGGGCGTGCAGGATACCATCCTCGAAATGGCGTATCAGCTAGACATCGCAAAGCTGCTTGGCTTTAGATATACCCTGAAATGCATCGAAGCTGGAGACTACGCGCAGGCGGCAAAAAACCTACGCGCAAGCTTGCTGTATCGCCAGACCCCAAAGAGGGTCGAGGATTATATAAGGGGACTGCAAGATGGCTGATTTTAAAGAAGCGTATAGCGAAATTTATAGGCGCGTGCTCGGCGATACTATGGCGGCAGATACGCCGTATCAAAAATTCACTGCTAAGATCGATGAGTACATGCAGCTTTATGGACTGCATAACGATAGGAAATTCGATATGCTCTGTAACACCCTAGTGTCAATGACGCAGAGCGTAACGACGAGCAGCCAAGAGATCGCCCTGCGACTTCTAAGCGAAAGCGAGGAGTTGCCTTTGCGAAAACAGCAGCTCGAAGCTCAAACGAATTTGCTCGGCAAACAGATAGAAACGGAGCAGCTCAAAATCGATCTGCAAAGGCAGCGAATGCCGCTTGAGATAGAGCAGCTCAAGCTTCAAAAAGATATGCTCGCCGCCCAAATCGACAAGACAAGGGGCGATCTAGCCCTTGCCAAGGCGCAGCAGGAAGCAATAAATAGGCAGGTCAAGGACAACCGCCTAATCAAAGGCGGCAGCGTAATCGGCGACTTTTTGCAAAACACGCTCAACGGCGGCTTGACGGTGCCTTCGGACATGAACAAGGCTCTTTTCAACATCATCGCCACTCTACTCAAGGATGAGCTAACGAACATCATGCCGGGGAACTTCGAGATCAAAAAATGAGAACCTTCATTGCCGTAAACGATAGCCTAGACATCGCCTCTCGCGATGACTTCAACCCCGTAAATCCTCTTGCGGGGCAGAACTTCGATATATTCTACGCAGGCAGCGCGGGATATATCGCAGGCACGAAGCCCTCGCCGAACCTCGAGGGGCTCTTTATGGAAAACGGCTCGGTAAGCCTTAGCGATACGATTTTGTCTCTAAATGAGGACTTTGCGGCGTTTGCGCTAAGCCCGATTTCGAGCGAGCTGAATATAGGCGGACACGGCAGCGCGGCGTATGAACATATCAAACAGGCGGTGCGAAAGCTACAGCTAGGATTCGGACTATTGCAAATCCCGCAAAGCTCCTTTTCTTCGTCCGCCCCCTCGGGCGGCGGCGGCACGGGCGTGCGCGAGATCGAAAGCGAGAATCTGCGAAGAATCGCGGGTGAGATCGGGCAGTATTACGGCGGCGCTACGGGGCGCTATTTTGCCGAATCGCTGATCAATTGGAAATTTAGCTCGGACGCGCTCGTGGACGCGGTATTTCAAGACACGATAGGCGCGATCGCGGATTACGCCGGCAAGCTGATCTCAAGAGGCGGCACGATAGCCTCAAATATCGGTGGCTTCGGCACGAGCTTTTTAATCAAAGAGCTATTTATGGAGATTTACGAGGTCGCCACGGGCAAGGATTTAAGCTTTGGCTTCGGCGGCGAGAGGCTGGCAAATTTAAAAACGGGCGGCGCGGGGCTGAATGTGTATTCAAAACCCCTAAGCTTTGCCGAGTGGCTGGATTCGCTATTTAGCAATACCACGGAACTCGTGGATTCAAACTTCCGCCCTGTCGGAACCTACAACTCAAGCACGGGGACGTATTCGCTTTTCAGCGGTGCGCAATTCAACGCTCGGGGCGAAAGTATCGGCTACGTAGGCGGCGCGGCTTTTGGCTTGGCGCTCGCGACTCTAGGCTTTGGGTATGCGCTAAGCTCTTTACAGGCTCGCTCGTCCGCGGCGCTTGCCTCTGCGGTTTCGCTCGGCGCGATGGTGGCGGGCTTTGCCGCTGCGGCGCAGGCGCAAAAGTCTCTAACCTACGGCGGATACACCTACCAATCAAAAACGAATGAGTGGCGAGCTCCGAGCGGAAAAAGCATAAGCACGAACACGCTTGCGGGAGAGATACCGGAGAAAAAAGAGCTTGCAAACCATCCGACGAGCCAATTCGACGGAACGAACGATAGCGAAATAGATTACGTCAGTAGCATGACGCCTCGGTTTAATATGTATTGGGAAGTCACGCCGTGGAAAGAGGTGCGCGCCGTCATTAGACTCGTCGATCTTGATCCGGAGGAGGTATATGACGCGTTGTATATTCTTGCAGAATTTTATCAAAATTTATCGTTCTATACCGCATCGTTTCAAGTGCGAGGGGAGGCGGAAAGAGCCTATGAGGAGGTTCACAGAGCTTTGGAGCGGTTTAGGATCGCCGAGGCGGAGCAGTATGAGTTTTTGCTTGAGCGGATCGCAAAATATGAAAAACGAAGCCGCCGCAAGGGCGGTAAAAGCGAACTATACCCCATAATCTACCTATAAATTCGGCGCGCCGAAGTTTATAAAAATAAGGATTTTTGGGGCTAAGATCAATAGAAATTCAGTATGAAAGGATAGAAAATGTGGGACTGGCTAAAAAACGTCAAAGGTAGCGACGTATTGACCGGGCTGGGTGCGTTGGCGGGCGGCATCGGTAATGCTTACGCCGCAAGGCAGCAGGCCAAGGCCGCGGAGCGGACATACAATCTCAATGCGGATCTTCTTCGCGAGGAGAGGGCGAGAAAGAAGCAGGCGCAAGCGGCGCTCAATAGCGCTTGGGATGCCTCGCTGTGGAACGCGACGCCGTCCGCATCCACCATCTAGGGCTAGAAATTTATAGGGGCGGATGAGCCCGCCCGCAAGGCATAAGGAGAGCAAAAAATGGCATATTTTGACATCAGATATCTGCGAGAGCCGAGTATAAATCGCGGTGCGGCTCTAGGGCAGGGGGTCGCCGCGATCGGCGATAGCCTAACCAAGCTCGGCGAGCTTGGACACGCCAGAGAGAAGCTCGACGCGGATCTCGCGCGTCAGGCGCGAGCGGAAAAGATGGAGGCGGATAAATTCGATTGGCTCAAAAACATGGATACCAAAAACTACGGGCTGAAAGAAAAGGAGCTCAACTACGACATACTCAAAGGCGATAGAAGCTACGGGCTTGAAAAACAGAAGCTTGATCACACAATCTTTAAAGACAATAGGGATTATAATTTGGGCGTCGCCAAGCTTAATGCCGAACTCACCGAGCAAGGGCGAAAGCGTATAGAGGACGCCGAGAAAGCGAAAGCCGAGAGGGAACAAGACGCGATAGGGATAGCAGCGATGAGGAAGAAGTTTCCAAACGCCACAAAAGGTATGTCAGACGATGAGATAAAATTTTTCGTGAAAAAGAATTTTAACTCGCTGAACGATATGGAGCAAAATTATTTCAAACCCACTATCCCAGTCGATAGTGCTATCGCGCAAACCATGTGGGACGAGGGCGTAGTGACCCAAAATCCAAACGGAGGTTTTTATATATCTCCTCTGGGTAAAGATTTGATCAAGACAAGAAACGAGATTGAGACTCGCCAAATGGAGCAGCTGGGCAATCCCGATAATCGTCTCTCCAATATCAAAACGCTGGTAGGCGGAGGGATGAGCTTTAGCGATGCCAGTGCTAGGGTAGATAAGGCGATTGAATGGAAAAAGAAAAATCCTAACGCCAAATTTAACTCCTCGCTTGATAGCGATATGGACGACGGAGCGAACTGATGACTGCAAGAGATTTTTTGGGCAACGAGCGGATCGCCGAGCTTGAAAGCAAGGGCTACAGCCCCGAGTATATCAAAGCTCTTGCAAAGGAACAATACGAGGCGAAAAAGAAAGAGCTTGCGGATAGCGGCGTGCGAGAGGACATCGCAAAGATGGCGATCGCTCAAAAGCTCGACGCGGATAATGCCAAAAAGCTCAATGACGAGGCTACGGCAAGCGCATCGGATAGGTTTCTTAGAAACGTTTTTGATGCCAGCGGCGATGAAAAAGCGGTAGATGAGGCGGATCAGAGATGGAGAGAGCTCAACCCTGATAAGATCGACATCGCAAGTCGCGTGGGACGTCTGATAAACAGGATCAATCCCCTAACCATAGGCCCTAAAATCACGGGCAAAGCGGCGGATATAAAGCAAAACGGACTTGCCGCCGACAGCCTTGATAAGGACTTTGCGTTTTTCGCGGGAGCCGGCAAGCTCCCAAATCAATTTGGCCGCGCCGTAAATACCGCGGGCGAATGGGTGTCGGACAAGGCGGGAGCCGAGGGTGCGAAGCAGTTTTTCGGAGAAAACCGCAAATTCTTCGACGATAACGTAAAGGAGCTTGATAGGATAATCGCCGAAAATAACAAAGAGTGGGGAATGCTCGGCGAAGCGCTGATCGATCCTTTAAACGTCGCGCCAGCGGGGATTTTCACTAAGGGCGCCAAGGTGGCGAATATCGCAAAAAGTGCGGGCACGGGCTTTGCTCTAGGCGTAGGAATGAACGAGCTAAGAAACGCGGGGGACGATAAAATTTCCACCGGGCAGCGGCTCGGAGACGATCTTTTAAGCGGTCTGGTGATGGGCGGAGCCAATGCGCTTTTTAGCGCCCTTTCGCGCGGTAAAGTAAATAATGTCTCAAACCTCGCGGAGGATCTGCGCGGCACGTCAAAAGCCGCAGACGCAGGGCAAAAAGCCGCAGACGGCGCGGAGGGTGCCGCAAAAGCGGCAGATGATGCAGCGGTGCTCGATGATGCTCTGGACGGGCTTGGAGGAGCGCAAAAAGAGGGCGCGGGTTCCGCTTCGCAAGAGCTCAAGGCAAGCGATGCAGCGCAAGGCGCCCAAGAATCAAAAGCGGGCGAGCTCGCGAAAACGAATGCGAGCGATGCGGCAGGGGGCGAGCAGAGCGCGGCTCGTGCGGTGGACGATGCTGCGGCGCAGACAAATACAGCTTCCGCCCCGCAGGGTGCGCAAGAGATCAAAGCCGCGGACGGAGCGCAGGAGATCAAATCGTCCCCGTCCCCTGCGGCGCAGGGCGCACAGAATGCCGAAGTCGCGAGCGGGGCGCAATCAAATTTTGAGCCTCGCGAACAGGTAAGGCAGTATCTCAAAACCCAAAACGTCGCAGATGACGCCGCCGATGAAATTTTGGGCGAGCTTGAGCGCGGCGCGAGCCGCTCGGCGCATTTGAGCGAGAGCGCGTTTAAAAAAGTGGACGAGCTTTATGAGCGCGCAAACCGCCTTGAGTGGGCGAAAGAGTATCAAAGACACGTCGCCGATCGTGCGAGCGAGCTAGCCCAGATGAGAGCGGACGGCATAGAGCGCTTTGCCGCCATGCAAAGAGAGGCGGAAAAGATAGCAAAGGAAAATCCTACCCTTTCAGCTCGGGCGCAGAGAGAACTTCTAAACTCGCGCATAAAGCCCAGCGAGGCGGAGCTTCGATATACCCGCGCCTACAACGACGGCGCGGACGTCGATCCTATGTATGCCGGGCAAAATTTCATTTGGCGGGTGGAAAATGACATCAAAGCGCACCCCTACACTACCGAGCAATACGGCGCGCGCTTGGCGAGCAAAGGTTTCGCTCCCGACGTGCAGGCTGCGGCGATGCAGGCATACGACGACGGAGATATAAAATTTCTAAAAAATTATATCGACGCCAAAGTCGCAAAAGCCGAATACGACGACATCGTAAACAATCAAATGAAAGATTGGATCATCAAAGACGGCAAGATAAGGAGAGTGCAAAATGGCAAAGCAAACGCAGACGCGGCGTATCGCGGAGTCCACACAAACGGCGCAGGCGCTGGCGGAAAAGATGAGCGAGTATCAAAGGGCGTTTCTGATCTCGGCGATACTCCAAGCCGAGCGGAGCGGGGATCGGGAGGCGATGCGCAGGTATC
Source organism: uncultured Campylobacter sp. (assembly GCF_937997535.1). Classification (GTDB taxonomy): domain Bacteria; phylum Campylobacterota; class Campylobacteria; order Campylobacterales; family Campylobacteraceae; genus Campylobacter_B. Next base: position 58,507 of record NZ_CALKTT010000003.1, on the reverse strand, counting down.
ATCGCAGCGCGGATCTGCTGCTATACTCGGCGGCGAGGATGCAAAAAATGCCGCGGGCGATGAGCTCGTGGGACGATACGGGGCCGCTTCAGGCGATAGCGCAGCTGATGCCGCAGCTTCAAAACAGCGAGTGGTTTCAGCACAAGATGCGGCAGATCAAGGCGGCGCAGCGCTAAACCTCGATCTGGCTGTGCGTAATTTGACGCGAAATAAAGACTTGGCTTTACGGATTGATCCGAAAGCCGATCTCTTATCGATTGTGAACGATTTTAAAACGCCTATTAAAACGCCGATATTCGAGGCTAAAATTTCGGTAGATAAGATGCTTAATCATTTGGCGGAGAAGGCGGACGGCGAGCGCAGATTAGAATATATCAATCTAATCAAGCCGACGCTTCAAAATCCTATTTTTATAACAAAAGAGGGTGATAGATACAGATTTTTCAAAACCTTTATCGATGAGAAAGACAAGACGTTGAAATTTTTAAGCGTCATAGAAAACGACAAGGGGGAGTTTATAGGCATAACCGCGACGCCTCTTAGGAATACGGATTTAAAAAATATAATAAAAAACGGGGATATAATTTGGGGTGGGGACACGCTCTCTGGCCTAAGCGCCCCACAAGCGACGAAAAATCAAGGGCCAGACATCGCTTCTGATAGTATAGCGAAAAGTCCGAAAAATAGCAATATGCAAAGCGGCTTCGTGCGCGCCGATCTGCCGGCTCATCTTGCGGGAGGGCTTAGCGGCGGCGCGCTGGGCGCTACCGACGAGGAGGGCAAATTTAGCCCCGAGAGATTTGCGGCGGGCTTCATCGCAGGGCTCGGCGGCGTCGCGGTGATCCGCAAAGGCTTTCGCGCAAGTATGAAAGCCTACGCCGCAAAGCAGGCAAAGACCTATCCAACGCTCGCAAACGATCGTCCCGATCTTTTCGCGCAGGCTCTAAGCGACGAGATTAGATCTCGCGCCAAAACGACGCTATTTAACGCCGCCGAGTTTGCAAAAACAAAGGTCGCAAAAAAGACTGGGCTTGATTTCGAGCCTCAAATTTTTGCAGGAGAGAAAGCCTACGCCGAGCTAAAATACGCCCCCGTGAAAGCGGATAAGCTGAGCAAAGCGCAGGCTATGGCGAAAGAGGGAAAAAATGAGCTAGAAATTTGGCGAGATACGGGCTGGTTTCGGGACAAAGACGGCGCTTGGAAATTTGAGATCGGCGACGGCGACGCCAAGCTAAATCCTAAATTTCAAAGCGGCGGCAAGCTAGGCGATCTGCTAAAGCACGATGAGCTATTTAAGGCTTATCCCGAGTTAAAGGACGTAAAGGTTGTAAAGATGCAAAGCGACGCTCCGTCTGGTGCGATGCTTGCAAAAGATGCGGGGCAAAAAGAAAAGCGCGGCATCTACAACGTGACCTACAATAATAAAATAGCAACCTACGTAAGGCAAGACCTAGATCAAATAGAGGGAGCTTTAAGATATGCGAGGGGCGATAGAAGCGAGGGGGCAAAGCATATAAAAATAAGACACCTTAACAATGAGGGCAGCGAAGGATATGTAAGCCAAAAAGAGCTTTTAGATTTAGGCGAGAGCATGCGTAAATATTTAGCAAAGTATAAAGAGCCCTTTATAAATAAACGCAATGCTAGAGTTTATGAATGGCAAGACGACAAGGGGGTGAGATTTAGGCTCGTAGCAAGTAACAAGTCCGCAGGGACGCCTTACACGGCCGAATTACCTCGACCTGCGGACCTTGAGGATATTATAACCTTTTACTCTGACAGAAATCTTAAAAAGCCTATGGAATTTGAAAACCCAAAGGTCAGATATGACGCAAATTTGCAAAATTGGCACGAGCACAGCGCGCCTATCACCAAGAACGCGGACGGAAGCCCGAAAGTGTTTTATCACGGCAGCTCCGCAAAGGACATCACGGAGTTTAAAGGCGAGTTTGATAAGAGCGGATATGGGTTTTGGTTTTCGCAGGAAAAAGAGATTGCGAATGAATTTAGAGAACACGGCAAAATCTATAAAGTCTATCTAAAATCAAACAACCCTATCGATCTATCTTTTCCATATAGCGCAAAAGCGCAAAAGCTTCTGGACGAAGCCGAAGCCAAAGGGATAAATACCGAGCTCTACCCCGACAAACAAAGCGACGGCTTTAAAAAATTTTTGAAGTCGAAAGGGTATGACGGCATAGTTATGCAAGACATCGACGGAGTGGATGCGAAGCCGTATCTTATCGTCTTTGACAGCAATCAGATCAAGCACGTCAAAAATAGCGGTGATTTCAGCGCAAGTCCGAATATCTATCAAAGCGGCGAGGCGGGGTATTTCGACCCGCAAAGTGGCACGATCGCCCTTAAAAATTTAAACGACAGATCCACGCTGATGCACGAGATCCAACACTGGGTGCAGAGCAAAGAGGGCTTTGCAACGGGCGGCACTCGCGGCGATGCGAACTACGCGAAGCTGCACGGCGAAGCGGAGGCTAGAAACGTGCAGACGCGACTAGGCTTGGACGATGCCGCAAGAGCGAGCAAAGACCCGCTAAGCACCTTTGACGTTAGCCCGGACGATACGATCGTTTTGCGAGACGGCGGCGTGAACGCAAACGAGGAGCCGCTTAAATTTAGAGCAAGCGAGATTGAAAATATAGGAGGCGAGATCAAAAAGCGCCGCCCAAACATCGAGCAGGAGGTGGAGCAGAGCGTAGAGCAAATTTACAAAGACAGCTACAAAGATCACGACACCGCGGGCGAGGTGCTGGATGCCGTAAGGACGGGCAATTTCGACGCGCTCTCGCAAGGGGTGCAGACGAATCTAAGCGAGAGCCAACTCGCGCGGCTCAAAAAAGACATCGCAGGCGCCAAGCTAACTCACATCAGCCGCGACGGCTTCACATTCAAAAAGCGCGGCAAAAATGGCGACGAGCAGATGATATTCATCGATATGGATCAAAGCGGCAGAGCGCGCATCAACGCGTATTCTAAGGCTCATATCGACGAGAGCATTCGCGCAAATGAAACGATGTTCGATCGCCTCTTCGGCGGCGATGAGGCGCTGAAAAATTATAGCTTTGAGACCAAAGCTAAATTTCTGAACGAGCCCGATCCCATCAAGGCGGAGGAAATTTTAAAAAGAGCCGACAAGAGGGCTTTCAAAGCCAAAATCGCCCAAGAAAGCAAAGCAAAGCAGGAGAAATTACAAGCCGAATACGACCGCGCAGCGCGGCAGGCAGATCCTTTTAACCCCGATATGCCTACGATGAACGATCTGCTAGGCAAAACGGACGCGCTTTTGGGATCATACGGCGGCGCGGACGGCAAGTGGGCGCAGTTTGTCGATACCCTTTGGCGAAAAGGGATCAACAAGTATGAAAACGCGGTAGATCGCATCTTTGAGGGCGAAAATACCCCCGCTTTGGTGAAAAGGGGGATGAGCGTCCTTGATCTGCGAAACGCGGCAAAGCGGCAGATAGACGGCGCGATCGAGAGTTTTTTTCGCGAGAGCGCGGCGATCAACGCACAGGCTCGCACTGCGGCGAAATATCTCGATAAATTTAATACTGCGCAGAGCGAACAGCTATTTAACGCTCTGGATGGAAAGATAGCTAAAGCCGATCTCCCGCAGGAGCTGCAAGCGACCTATCAAAAACTACGCGATACGATCGATAACAACGCAAACGAGCTCATCAAAGCGGGCGCCCTCAAGCAGGAGAACAAGCTCACCGACTACATCGGACACTACTACGACGAGTATATGCAAAACGAGCGCGGCAAAATAAGCAGGACGCTAGGCAAATTTTACGCTCGTAAAGACCTGAGCGAGGCGCAAAAAAGAGCTCTTGGGCTTCGCACAGACATCAGCTTCGTAGTCGCAAACACCCTCGCAAAGCAGCGCACGCAGCTTCTCAAAGCCCGCGCGCTTGAGGGTATCGCAAACCGCTTCGGGCTCGACGAAATCCCCGCCGGCGCAAGGCAGGGACAATACGTGCGGATCAGCGACGAAACGGTCGGAGGCGGCATAAAGAAATTCGGCGCTCTGGGAGGCAAATACGTCCCAAAAGAGGTGGCGGAAGCTTTGAAAAGCACGCAGGCTCTGGGCGGACAGCTCGGCGCGCTTGAGAAATACTGGCAGCCTCTGATCGATCATATCAAGGTGAACGTGACGGTCAAAAACCCGTTCACGCACGTTTACAACGTCGCGAGCAATGCCGTGCTGGCGTTTTTGCACGGCGACGAAAAGGCTCTTGCGAGCTGGGCGCTTTTGGGTCGGCAGCAGCGGCAGGAGTATTGGAAGCTCGCGCGCCGCTTGGGACTAGATAGCGCTATGGACGATCTGGAGGGTGCGATCAAGGGGCTAAAGCCTAAAAATGATAGCGAGGCTTTCGGCGTGCTCGGCAAGGCTATGGACTTTCTAAGCACCGCAGGCAAAAATATCTACATGAGCGAGGGCTCGGCGCTTGGTAGGGCGGCTAGAAAGGCTTATGCGTGGGAGGATGAAATTTTCAAGATTGCGCGATTTAAAAAAAATCTCGACGCAATCGCCGCAAAGCGAGGATACGCCGCGGGCGATCTAAGCAAATTCAGCGAAAAGGAGCTTGCTGCGGCGATGAGTGACGCGCAGTATCACTACGTCGATTATAGCACCCATTTCAACGGTTTCTTGCGTAAGAGCGACAAGTGGGGATTGATGCCGTTTTTGCACTACTCCGTCAAATCGACGCCGATGGTGATCAAGGCGATCCTCAAAAACCCGCATCGTTTCGCGATGATGCAAGCCTCTTTTATCGCCGCGGACGCCGCGGGGCTATCGCTAAGCTCGATTATCGCAGATACTGAAAAAGAAAACCTAACCAAGCCAAAATGGGCGCAAAGCTCAAAATTCCCGAACGTTTTCGGACTCAAAACGTGGGCGAGGATAGGGGATAGCGATACCTATTTCAACGCGGGACGAGCCGCGCCCGGCTTCCGTTTCGACGATGTTTTCGAGGGCGGCTGGGGCTTCGTGGGCGGTCTAGTCAATATCGCAAGCGGCAAATCGACGCTGGGCTACAACATCACATCCGAGGACGATCCAAAGGCCGTGAAAGTCGCCAAGAGCGTCAAAGAAGCTGCGAAAAACTATCTACCTACGCTTACGATCGGCAGATACGGGCAGCAGCTCGGCGAGCAGGCTCTTTCAGACATCACGGGGGATAAAGATTTCGCGCCGAAAGACTACAACAAGGACGAGCTGGGATACGCGGGCATCCTGAAGCGAGGCGTGGGCGCGCGCCGCTTCAATCAGCAAAAGGAGCTCAACGCTGAACTCGGCAAGCTACGCAAGCAAAAGATGGAGCTCGAATACGTCAAGGTGCCCGATAGCAAAGACGCCGACAAGGTCGAAAAGGCGGTCAAGCACAATGAAAAACTTGAAAAGATGAGCGCTTCGGAGAAAGCCGAAAAGCAGAAGCAGATCGATCGGAAGCTTGAAATTTTCAAAGAGGTGGCGGACGCGGAGGGCTTCGAGTTTGATGTGCAGAGCCTCAAGCGGCTACGCGACGAGAAAAAGCAGCGCAAATTCGCGCCTAAGAAATTCGATCCCGCGCTAATCTCCCGCCCGCAGATCGGGAAGTTTTCGCAATAGTAGCCCGCCGCGGCGAGTTTATAAAATTTAGGACGTACCGACATATAATCACCGCGCTCAAGGGGTCCTCTCTCCTCCTTGGGCGCTATAAAGCGCAATCTAAAGATTGCTCCCTAAATGGCATGGAGGAGCAAATTCGTAAGGCGTGTTGTCTGGATGATTTTAGATACATTATGTTTAAATAATTATTTTAAAAGCTATTTCAAGTTATAATTAAACATTTAAACCGGTGGGTAAAAATGAAAATATCTGCAGTAGATCTATTTTGTGGTATAGGTGGATTAACCTATGGGCTCAGCCAGGCCGGCATTGAAGTTGTAGCTGGAATTGATTTTGACGAAAGCTGCAAATTTGCCTATGAACAAAATAATCATGGAAAATTTTTGCACAGAAGCATTCGTGAAGTGGGTGGCGAAGAAGTCAATAATTTATTTGGTGACGCAAATATCAAAATTTTAGTCGGTTGTGCTCCTTGCCAGCCTTTTTCAGCGCACCAGAAAAATAAAAAAGATCGATCGTTACATAAAGACTGGGGATTATTGTATGATTTTTTAAGACTTATTAAAGAAACTTCACCTCAAATAGTTTCAATGGAAAATGTTCCAGAGCTTAAAAAAGAAAAGGTTTTTGCTGATTTTGTAGACGATTTAAAAGCGCAAGGCTATAGCGTAAATTTTAAGATTCATGATGCTAGCGATTATGGCGTAGCACAAAGAAGAAAGAGGCTTTTACTTCTGGCATCTAAATTCGGGAATATTGATTTCTTAGAGTCCAAATTTAAAAAAGTAACCGTTAGGGATATGATATATAAAATTGATAAGATAGTTGCCGGAGCAGTTGATAATAAAAAAGATAGGCTACATATAAGCCCTACGCTAACAGATATAAATATTCAAAGAATCAAACAATCCAAACCTGGTGGATCATGGCATGACTGGGACGAGGCAATTCTACCTAATTGTTACAAAAAAGCAACTGGGCAAAGTTATAAGTCGGTATATGGTAGAATGAGCTGGGATGATGTTGCCCCCACCCTTACAACGCAGTTTATTAATTATGGTACAGGTAGATTTGGACATCCAGAGCAAGATAGGGCAATATCTTTACGAGAAGGAGCCTTATTGCAGTCGTTTCCAATGGGATATAAATTTATAGACAAAAATGAAAAAATATGCATGCGCAAAATTGCCAAACAAATAGGCAATGCCGTTCCGCCTAAGCTAGGAGAGCATATAGGTAAAAGCATCTTAAAACATTTAGAAGGATATATAAATGGCTAGTAACAATCAAATTAAATTTTCTATTGCTGGGCGAGTAGCTACCCATTTAGGAAGAAACTTGTATAGCAGTAATCCACCAGCTCTAGCCGAGTTAGTTGCAAATTCATATGATGCATATGCAACGAGAGTTGATATCAAACTAAGCAATAGAGAAATATATATTATTGATAATGGAAAAGGGATGTCTTTAGATGAGATAGAACATAAATATGCGATTATAGGTATAGAAAAACAAATAGAAGAATCGTTTAATAATCTAAGCGAAAGAGCTCCAATGGGGCAAAAAGGAATAGGAAAACTCGCTGCATTTAGTCTAGGTGGAAAATATAAAGTATACACAAAAACGTTATCCTCAAAACAATGGCTTACTTTTGAATTAGTATATGATGATTTTATAAAAGATGAAATAACCCACTCGGTAGATTATAATTTTGTTGATGATTTGCCCTGCGAGCTTAGGGATTACGCAAAATACAAATCAGGTTTTATAGTTAAGATTGATGATCTTATAAGAAATAGTAGAAATGCGTATGAAAATTTAAGTATACAGCTATCCAGAAGATTTTATATAGCTTCGCATATTGATAAATTTCAAGTGTTTTTAAATGGAGAGGAAGTTGACTTACTAACACACGAATACTATAAAAATATAGAATTCCTTGTTTATTTTGGATATAACGAAGAAGAAATCAACGATATGTTCCCAAATATAGATAAAACCAAAAAAGTAAAATATGATACGAATAGCAAAGATTTAAAAGACTATTTTGAGAAGAACAAAGGACTAAAAGGCTGGTTTGGCAGTGTTCTAACTCCCGGACAACTTCAAACAAAAGACTATAATTTCAATTCAACTGTCGTATATATAAACAAGAAAATAGCCGATGAAAATATTTTTAAAAATAGCGGTAGTGCAAGAATGGCAAATCAATACTTGGTTGGTGAAGTTCATGCGGATTTTTTGTTAGATATTTTGCAGGTTCCGATAACATCAAGCAGGGATGGACTAGATCAGTCAAATGAATATGTTGAAGAATTTATAGAGATACTAGGAAAAATAAGAAACAAATTTGCTGAACTTTGGACGAATTTCAGACAAAAAGAAGCCGTTTTAAAATTACCAGATTTTATAAGAGAAAACGAAAGCTATAAAAAATGGCTTGATGGGTTAAGTGACGATAAAAGAGAGATGAATGAAAAAATGCTTGCGTTGCTTATTAATAAGTCTTTTGCAGATCAAAGCGAGGGTATACAGAAGAATGAAATCCAAAATATCGTGTCTTCTATAGTTAGAACTGTGGATAATATAGAATTTTCAGAAATACAAAAAAGCCTATCCTCAATAGATATGATTGATAAAAATTATGTCAAACTTATAAATAAGCTTATGTCTAAAATAGGGCGCTCCGAAGAAATAAATATTTTTGAACTAGTCAAAGAGAGAATCGCTGCTATTAATGAATTAAAAAGAATGATGGAAGAAAACAATACATTAGAAAGTTTTTTTAATAACCATTTGCATAAACATCCTTGGCTTATAAACCCGCACTGGAATCAGGACTTAAATGCCAGTACAAGCTTTGAAATTACTAAAAATAGATATTTAAAGGCTATTGATAAGAACAATAAACTTAAGAAAAACTATATTGATCTATTAATAAAGGTCGCAGAAGAACCATATCCTATAATAGTAGAACTAAAAAAGAATACACCAACAGGACACGCCAATGTTACTACTGGAGTAATGATAGATCAAATACGAAAATATAAAGATGCTGTAATGCAAAGCGATAGCAGCTTAAAAATGATAGACTCCAGAGATATAAAAGTATACTTTATTATTTCAGAAGACGCTGGTGTTAATGGTGCTAATACCATTGAATTCAGAAAAGACGACATGGAGGTGTTTAAAAGTTATAATATAGAGGTTATAAAATATAATATGCTTATAGAAAGGGCTTATAGGTCTTATGCGGACTTTATTAATATAATTAATAAAGAAAAAAATATCCCTAATTTTACATAGCTATAAATTCAGGCAAGATAGTGATGAATACTATAACTCCATTTTTTTAAAAAAACTCAAGCGTGCGAGCTTTGTGAACCTTAATAGAGAATTATCTTCGCTGACAAGATCAAAGAGCTCATCAAAGATGAAATAGCCGCGGAGCTTTAGGTCTGCCGCGCCGATACGGCTCATCGTGCAGCGCCCAGGCGCGAATTGGCGCACCAATCGCCGCACACATTCGTAACGATCCCCCTGCCGCAAATAGCAAAAAATCCCAACGATCCAGTTCCGCCGATCCTACGCGCTCCCGCGAAGCTATCGCCGCAGATGGGCAACAGCCGACTTCTGCCCATTTTGCGACCGTGACGAGCATAGGCGATCTCTGCGCGGATTCACAAAGCTTTCGAGGCGGTCTCGGGCTGTGCTCGTGAGCGGCATATGGCGCTTGGCGCGCCGCTTTGATCGAGCCGAAGCCCTCTAAAGTCCACAAGTGCGCTCGCGCCGGGTAAGCGCCAACGCCGCCTGCTTACGTATGCACCTTGGCGCGAGAACCAGCGCGCGAAGCTTCGCAGAGCAGATAGTAGGAAATACCGACGGGGCTGGGGCGGACGACGGGTTTTTCGGGGGTGCACCGCTCCGTTTTTGGGACAGAGCGCGGATTTTTGGTGCTGAAGCTTGGACGAATTGAGGCGAATTCGGCTTAAGGTTCGGGGCGGGGTCTGGGGTCGAATTTCGTGAAAACACGCATTTTTGAAAAGAATTATTTTCAATAGTTAATTTTATAAAACGCCCTAAAATAGGCATTTGAAAGAGCCGTGAAAATTAAGTTTAAGTTTCAAGCGGCAAAAATGACGCGAATTTGTCCGTTTTCGCTTAAGGAAACTGTGAAAATTTAGACGCAAGCGCTTTAAGTTTCGCGCGCAATTTCGGCTCGGTCTTGATAATTATTTGCTTAAATCCTATGCGCCCGCCCTGTGATTATATCATAAACTATTGCAGACGCGCTGCTGTGGGGCTTTGATAGCGCCCGCTTATTCTCTTGACGGGGGGCTATGACCCCACTCGGAATTTTCCGCCCAATACTGACGGTGTAGAGAAAAATTTCAAAATTTAGGCTTTTTGTCTCGCGAAAGATACGAGCACATTTTATTATTTGCTTAAAATTTAAGCCTGCATTTTTTTGTCCCACGATCTGCGAAACGAGCGTAAGCATTAGGGCTTTGCGCCTGCGGGAGCGGTGTCCGCCTGCTTTGTCCTGCCAGCGCGAATTCACGCCCATGCCTCGGCGCCCTCGTAGTCCTCGTCCTCGTAGTCCGGCTCGTCAAATTCTCGCCCTACGATATATTGTTGTAAATACGCGAGCGCATCCATCAGATCATCCTCTTTGCTCTCGACTTCGCTATCGAAGCTAAGGAGTTGCGCCTCTAGCTCGGTGTTTGAATCGATGCCTGCGTTGTGATAAATTTGCCCGGTGCGGTAATATGGCTCTAAGTTTGATATGCGCGTATTTTTTGCCTTTCCTCCATGACTAAGTTGATCAATGGGTAGGCGCACTCCGGTCATTTTTTGTATGATGTCAATCGTATAGAAAAAATCGTTTTGCATTCCAGCTTTTTCGATTCCTATCCTGGTGCAGCCGAATATTTGAAAAATTCGTATAATCTCGACGCTTTTTTCAAACGGCGTCCAGTGCCCGGCGCTGATGTCTATAATGAATATGCGATTTTTATTATCGACGGCCGAGGTTATCATCGCTGTTTGGTCGCGGCCATTCGCGCTTGCTAGATCGATCGTTGTAAAAATTTGACATTTTGCAAGCTCCACCTTTTCGCCGCCTAGCGTTAAATTTGTGGCTTTTCTGATTTGCAGCGTTCGTATATTGACGCCGTCCGTAATGTTTAGCGTTTCCGGTTCTGCTCCGATGTCGTATTCTACATGCTCAAAATAGCGGAAATACTCGCGTTTGAAAATCGCTCTTTGTGGATCGATCGCCGCGCACATATATTCCTGGTAAAATTCATTTGCAAGCCCTTTTGAGACGAGTTGATTTTGAATCAATTTGATACGCGATAAAGGGAAGCGCGACGGCCATACGCTCGCGCCGTTTTCTATGATGGGAATTTTTATATATCGCCATCCCTGCTTATTGGTTTCTTCTACATTCTCATTGTTCACGATATTGTTTAGGATACTGTCCTCGTGCAAAATTGTGCCTAACACTACCACTTTGCCGCGAGCGGGGTGCACGGCGGGCAATAGATCCGCATAAAACCAACCTCTAAGCTTTTGGCGACTCGCCTTGTTTCCAACTGGGAATTGCCCGTCTTTGCTCTCCAAATCATCGATGATGATAAGAGTTGGGCGCATGTTGTCGATGTTGGCGCCGCGCGGATCTTGCCCGGAGCTGAGCGATACTACGTGACAGGTCCGCTCGATATCTTTTCCGTTCCCGTCTTTTTTGCCGCGATTAACGACGACCTCTATGCGGTCTTTGTTCCAAACTTTACCGCGCTCTATCGCGTAGCCTCTGGCGGCCGCTTTATCGATTGAATTTTTTATTGCTTCGACGAATAGCTTTGCTTTCGTATCGTTTGCGGAAGCTATCATAATGAAAGGCTCTGCATAAAAATACAGCCTGCTAACGACATAAATTTTGTTAAGCAGTGTAGTTTTTGCACTACCGCGAAATATGACTACGGCTTTGTATTGATCTTCGCCATCGATAAATTTCAGGACGTCCAGGTGAAATTTAGGCGTTTTGTTCTCAAAGATTTCCGGTTCTATATCTTTTGCAAATTTTAAATAGAGCTCTGGAGGAATTTTCACTAGCTACCCTTTCTTTTGATTTTGTGCATCTTTGGTATAATTGGTTTTTTCATAAAATTTATAAATCCCGCTAGATACTTGCTAAAATTTTTGTATAAAAAAGTGTATAACTAAAATTTACATATTGCCTATTTTAGGCGATATATATATTATAATCAAATCCCCTGTGGGTCACCATTTCATCACTTAAAATCAATTAAAATTTTCTATCATCCAGCTGCTTGCCCTTGAAATTTAAGACCCCATTTGATTTTGTAGTATGTTGATTAAAATTTCATCATATTTTTACCGAGGCTAATTGATCTAGAATTAAAGTCGCGCGAATTAAAATTTAGATCAAATTGTAAAATTCACGGCTAAATCCCGCCGCTACTTATATTTCCAGATTGCGCAGCCTGTTCCAGTTCTGCTCGTTTTGTAAATTTCGCATATTTTGTAGCTGCTGCATCTGCCCCAGCTGCTGCTGTGTTTGCTGTTGCATTAGGCTTCGCTGCGTGGCGATATACCTCTCCTGCGCTCTTTGCTGTGCTTGCGCGCTGTCCGCTCTGAATGAATTAAGCGTATCTTGCGATACCGCTTGCTCTTGCGCCTTTCGCGCGACTTCGGCGTCGATTTTTTGCCGCTTCGCGCAGCGGTTTGACTGCTCTTTGCTTAGCGGGCTTGCGACATCGCATCCGCTCGCGTCCACCAAGAATGAAGCCTCCTCGTCGCCCTGCGAGAGCAGCGAGCAACCGCAAAGCAACACGACTAAAATCAAGGCAGAGAAAAATTTTAACTTCACAGTCGCCTTTCAAATTTTATCTTTAATTCCCCGCAGCCGCTAATCCGCGCCCTTTGCGAGGTCGAACCCGCACTGCGCCACAAGCGCCTTATCGCTTGCGATGCTATCGCCGGTGGTGGTCAGGAAATTACCCGTAAGCGCCGAGTTGATGCCGCATCCAAGCGCCGTGCGCACATGCTCGCCTAAATTCCGTCTGCCGCCTGCGAAGCGCAGATACGCACGCGGCAAGATGAAGCGGTAGATCGCGATCGATTTTAAAATTTCATCGTGCGCTAGCGGCGCGGCGTTTTGCAGCGGAGTGCCCTTGATCGGGGTCAGGATATTGATCGGCACGGAGCTAACGCCCAGCTCTCGCAGCTGCAGCGCCATATCGATGCGATCCTCCATATTTTCGCCCAGTCCGAAAATCCCGCCGCTACATACGTCAAGCCCCACGGCGCGGCAGTTTTGTATCGTTTGGATGCGATCGTCGTAGCTGTGCGTCGTGCAGATCTGCGGATAAAATTTTCGCGAAGTCTCGAGATTGTGATGATAGGTCTGCACGCCGCTTGCTTTAAGCAGCGCCAGTGCGGGCTTTGAGGCGATCCCTAGCGAGGCGCACAGATGCAGCCGCGTCTTACTTCGCAGCCGCTCATAGATCGCGCAGTATGCTCTCAAATCGGAGCTTTTTTGAGAAATTCCGCGCCCGCTGGCGACGAGCGAAAAGCGGTGCGTCTGCTCGGCTTCGTTCGCAAGCGCGGCGCTTAGCACCTGCCGCTCGCCCAAAATTCCGTAAGTCTCGCAACCCGTGTTAAAATGCGCCGACTGCGCGCAGTATTTGCAGTCCTCGCTACAGCGCCCCGATTTTACGTTTATGATCGTGCAGAGATTAAATTTATCGCCGCAAAACTCACGTCTAATCTCATCCGCCGCCGTAAAAAGCGCGCCTAAATCCTCGCATTGCGCCAGATCTAGCGCCTCCTCCTTTGCAATCTCGCAGCCCGCCGTCACGCGATCTTTCAGCGCGCAAACATAAGCTTTATCTATCAGCATTCATCCTTTTTGAAAAAAATGCGTAATTATACAACGCTAAATTTAAAGCAAAGCTCGCGTGTGAAATTTAGGCGCAGGAATTTTGCGCTAAAAATTTTACGCGGAATTTTATGCCCTTCGCGCGCCGCTTTTGTGCCGTAGCTTTTACGGACGGCTCGTCCGCGACATCTGCGCGCGATTTATCGTTTTGAAATTTTATTTTGGCTAAAATTGCGGCTTTAAATTTAAAGGCAAAAAATGAAATACGACGTTATCGTTGTGGGCGGCGGGCACGCGGGCATCGAGGCAAGCTTGGCCGCCGCAAAAATGGGCGCAAAGACGCTGCTAATTACGATCTTGGCCGAACAGATCGGCGCTGCGAGCTGTAACCCCGCAATCGGCGGCCTTGCTAAGGGGCATCTGGTAAAGGAGATCGACGCGCTGGGCGGTCAGATGGGGCTTGCGGCGGATGCATGCGGGCTGCAGTTTAGAATACTAAACGAGAGCAAGGGCCCCGCCGTGCGCGGCTCGCGCGCTCAGATCGATATGGATGAATACCGCATCTATATGCGAAATTTGCTGCTAAACACGCAGGGGCTGGACATAAGCCAGGAGATCGCGAGCGAAATTTTAACCTGCAAGCGAGGTGGCGAGCAGCGTATTTGCGGCGTTAAGACCCATATTGGAAACGTTTATGAGACCGAGGATCTGATAATCACCGCCGGCACCTTTTTAAACGGGCTAATTCACGTGGGCGAGAACAAGCTGCAAGCGGGGCGCGTGGGCGAGCTAGCAAGCGTCGAGCTAGCCGAATCGCTGCGAAATCTGGGGCTGCAAATGGGGCGGCTAAAGACCGGTACCTGCCCGAGGATCGATGCTAAGACGATCGATTTTAGCGTGCTTGAGCGCCAAGACGGCGACGCCAATCCGCGCGCTTTCAGCTTTCGCAGCAAAAATTTTGCGCCGAAGCAGCTTGCTTGCTTCATCGCCTACACGAACGAGCGCACGCATGAGATCATCCGCGAAAATTTCGCCCGCGCGCCGATGTTTACGGGGCAAATTTCAAGCACCGGCCCGCGCTACTGCCCGAGCATCGAGACTAAAATTTATGAATTTCCAAATCGAGACCGCCATCACGTCTTCGTCGAGCCGCAGACGCGCGAGGCTACGGAGTATTACGTAAACGGCCTCTCTACGAGCCTTCCTTACGACGTGCAGATTGCGTTTTTGCGCACGATCAGAGGCTTTGAAAATGCTAAAATCGTCCGCCCAGGCTATGCGATCGAGTACGATTTCATCGATCCTACCGAGCTTAAACACAGCCTCGAGACCAAAAAGATCCACGGGCTGTTTTTGGCAGGCCAGATCAACGGCACCACTGGCTACGAGGAGGCCGCGGCGCAGGGGCTGATGGCGGGCATCAACGCCGTGCTTGATTTGCGCGGGCGGCAGCCTTTGGTTTTGCGCAGGGATGAGGCGTATATCGGCGTTTTGATCGACGATCTGGTTACCAAAGGCACGAATGAGCCCTACCGAATGTTTACTTCGCGCGCGGAATTTCGCCTGCTGCTGCGCGAGGGCAACGCCGTGCTGCGCCTAAGCGAATACGGCCGCGAGATCGGTCTTTTAGACGAGGCGAGCTACGAGAGGGCGCGTAAGCTTAAGCTCGATGTGGAAAGCGGAATGGAATTTTTACTAAAAACGCAGATTACCCCTTCGAAACAGACGCTTAGCCTGCTGCAAAGCATCGGCGCAGAGCCCATTTCGCAAAGCTGCAACTTGCAAAAAATCGCTTCTCAAAGCGGCTTTTCAAAGGCGGGCCTGCTTGCTCTGGCGCCGCATTTTGAGGGCTTTAGCGATGAGGTTTTGGATGAAATTTTAACGCAGTGCAAGTATCATTTCTACATCGCGATGCAGCGCGCCGAGGTCGAGAGGATGAAGGGGCTGCTTGGCGTCGCAATCCCGCCGCAGATCGATTTTAGCAAGATCGGAGGGCTTAGTAACGAGATCGTGCAGAAGCTAAGCCGCTTTGCGCCGCCGACGCTGTTTGCCGCTAGCGAGATCAGCGGCGTAACGCCCGCCGCAATCGATATTTTACATATCTACATCAAACAAAATTTTGGATTAAAATAAGCTGTGGTTTGGTGCAAGAAGGTAAAATTTAACGCGCTTGCGGTAAATTTTGTTTTTGCGCGGAATTACGTTATGTAAGCGACAGCTCGTATGCTAGATAAGTGGCGCGTGATCAAAACGAAATTTCGTATAGCCTTGCGATTAAATCTATAGGCAAATTTTTGGCTAAATTCCGTACGGACTTACAGCGAAATTTTAAGAACACCCGTAATAAAATTTAACGTAGGTTTACGGCGCAATCCTGCACAGATTAGCGGTGGAATTTTACGCAACCCGGGTAAAATTTTATTTGCGAAATGAGAACGGATTTAAAATTTAACCGTTTTTTCAAGCGAATTTTGCCACAATTGCGCTCAAATTTCATTGGGGCGAAAGATGAAAAAATATACCAAACAAATCCTCGCGATGCTCGCGTTAAACGCGATTTACAGCGGCTCGGGGATCTTGATTTTAAGCTTTATCAATAAATATCTACTTGACGGCGCCGAAAGAGGCGGCAGGATCATCGCGCTATTTTTCGCGCTCTTGGCGCTATTTTTGCTGCTTTCGGTGCTAAGCCGCATTATGCTTTGCAAGATGGAAAACGACTTCGTATTCGATCTGCGCACCAAGATCATCAAGCAGATCATCGATACGAAGTTCGAGCGCATCGAGGCTGCGTCGAAGGCGAACCTACTTGCGTCCCTTTCTAGCGATATTTCGCGCCTGACCGAGGGTTTTATGCGCATATCCGAGCTCATTCAAGGCGCGATGATAGTGCTATTTTGCGGCATCTACGTGCTGTACATCGCGCCTATGATGTTTGCGTTTTTATTCGTCTGGATCGGCGCGCTGATGATTTTTAATCGCTTTTTGATGAAAAAGGTCATGCAAAATTACGATCTGTACCGCCAAAACGAGGACGTTTTGTATAAAAACTACGCCGCGGCGATCGAGGGGCACAAGGAGCTGTCGCTAAGCCTAGCCAAAGCAAAAAGCCTATACGAAAACGACTTTTTGCCCAATGCGCAAAATTTACGCCAAAGCTCGCTGCGAGCCGAGGTTTACGGCGCGTTTGCGAGTAATTTTATGAACGTGATGATGCTAGGCGCCGTAGGATTCGTACTTTATTTCGGGCTCAGCGGCGGCAAAGCGGAGCTCGCAAACGCCGTAACGATCGCGCTTACGGTGCTTTTTTTGCGCGCGCCTTTGATGATGCTCATATTCTCGCTTCCTAGCGTGCTGCGCGCCAAGATCGCCTACGCAAAGATCAAAGAATTAAATTTAGACCCGTTCGTGCAGGGCTTCGAGCTTACGCAAATGCAGCCGTGGCACAGCCTGGAGCTTAAAGACGTGAGCTTTTCGTATCCCGACGGTAAATTTGGCATAAAAGGGGTAAACTTACAGCTAAATACAGGCGAGACGGTGTTTTTAATCGGCGAAAACGGCAGCGGAAAATCGACGCTTTTTATGATTTTAGCGGGCCTTTATACGCCGCAAGCGGGCGAAATTTTAGCCGATGGCGCGGCCCTTAAATCCTCTGATCTGCGCGTCTACAGCAACAACATAAGCGCGGTTTTCAGCGATTTTTATCTCTTCGACTACGCTACGGGCGATGCGGACATCGCGCACGAGTGGCTAGCGCTTACGCACTTGCAGGATAAGGTTGAGCTAAAGGGGGCTAAATTTAGCATCACTAGCCTATCTAGCGGGCAGCGCAAGCGTTTGGCGCTCGTAAGCGTGCTGATGGATGGGCGAAAATTTTTGATGCTCGATGAGTTTGCGGCCGATCTCGATCCGCAGTTTCGCACGGAGTTTTACGAGCGGATTTTGCCAGAGCTGAAATCGCGCGGATACACGATCTTTGCGATCTCGCACGATGATAAATACTTCGGCGCTGCAGATAAAATTTTTAAGATGCAAGGCGGCGAAATTTCGCAGATCAAATAAAATTCACCGCCGCGGATTTTACTGCTTAAAACACGGCGTCTTGCAGCTCGCGTAATGTTTTAAGCTGCGCTTGCCGATCCTGCTTTAAATTTGATCAATGCCCTTTAAATTCCGTCGCGCGCGGCTTGCGGAAAATGTTTTTTGCGTTCACGCTCGCGAGAAATTAATCCAAATTTTTAAACGCAAATTTAAGAATTTCAACTATAATGCGCGCTACAACTTAATCGTAAAGGATGAAAAATGAGAAAAGTTTTAATCGCATGCGCTGCGTTGGCGGCGTTTAGTTCGGCAGCGTTTGCCGCAGACGGCGCTACATTGTATAAAAAATGCGTGGCCTGTCACGGAGCCAACGCCGAGAAGCCTTATCTTGGCGGCAAAGTACCTGCGCTAAACACCCTAAGCAAGGAAGATATCATCGCTAGCCTGAAGGGCTACAAAGACGGCACCTTGGGCGACGGCAAGGGAAAATTCGGCATGATGGGCGTTATGAAGGGTCAAGCAGCTTCGCTCAACGACGAATCGATCGAAGCGCTAGCCGATTTCATCGTTTCTAAAAAATAATTTCAAAACTTCATTCGGCGGGCTTCGCGCTCGCCGAGCTTCGCTTAACTTTAAATTTTAAAATTCTACGCTAATATCACGTAAAAATTCCAAAGGCTCATAATGTTTAACGGACTGATCAGAGAGATCGCGCAGGTTGCGAGCTTTAGCGGCGATTCGTTGCGCCTGCGCGCGAGATACCGCCCAGCGCTCGGCGATAGCGTCGCGGTAAACGGCGCGTGCCTGAGCGTGACGCGGCTTTTTGCGGACGGATTTGCGGTGCAGCTTTCGAGCGAGACGGCACGCGTCATCGCCGCACAAAACCTGCGCGGCTCGGTGCATATCGAGCCAGCGATGCGGCTAGGCGAGCGCATAGACGGGCATTTGATCCAAGGGCATGTCGATGCCGTAGGCGAAATTTATAAAATTTCAAAGCTTGCAAGCGGCGTCGATTTTTTTATCCATGCGCCGCTGCATATAGCGCCGCTGCTAGCGCCGAAGGGCTCGGTAGCGATCGACGGCGTGAGCCTAACGATCAACGAAGTGCTTGCGGGCGGCGGAAATTTTATTCACAAAGACCGCAAAGAGTCGCGCTGTGCAAATTTTAACGGCGCAAGCTTGCACGGGCCAAATTCTAGCGGCTCGAATTCCGTTCGCGATCCAAACTCCTTGGATGCAAATTTAAAAAGCGGAGCGCAAAGCTGCGCCATTCGCCTTACGATCATCCCGCTCACGCTCAAAGATACGCTCTTTGGGAGCTACAAAATTGGGCGCCGCGTAAATATTGAAACCGATCTGCTTGCGCGATACGTCGCGGCGCAGCTACGCTTTGTCGGCGGACAGCCCGTCTGCGGTATGGACACGGCGCGCGATGAGAGCGCCGAGGGCGAAAAAGAGGGGCTTTCGTGGGATGCAGTAGATAAAATTTTGAGCCTGTATTAAGCGGCGCGTGATGGCTAAAATCGAAATTTGTAGAGAAAATCTTGAGTTTGTATTGTACGGACGCGGCGTATTGGCGGGCTTTAGCACGCGCGAAGGCGGCGTAAGCGGCGGAGCGTATGCGAGCCTAAATTTAGGGGATCACGTAGGCGACGATCCGCAAAACGTCGCGCAAAACCGCGAAATTTTAGCCGCCGCGCTCAGTATCGGGCCGCAAAATTTAAAATTTATGCGCCAGATCCACTCAAACAAAGTTGAAATTTTACGCGCAGGTAGCGATGAAATCTCGCCCTGCGACGGGCTTGTGACCGATCTGCGCGGCGTGGCGCTGTGCGTGCTGGTAGCGGACTGCTCGCCCGTGCTGATCGCGGACGAGCGGCGCGGCGTGGTTGCCGCGGTGCATGCGGGGCGCGCAGGCGTGATAGGGCGGATCTGCACGAATGCGATAAATTTGATGCGGAGCGAATTCGGCTGTGAGGCGGCAAATTTGCGGGTTTTCGTGGGCGCAAATATCAAGGCGCGAAACTATGAACTTGGCGGGCTTGATCTGGGCGAGTTTGAGCGCTACAAAACGCAGGGGCATTTCGATATGAACGCCGCGCTGCGCGATGAGCTCGCAGCTGCGGGGGTACGAAACGTTAAATTCGATCCACGCTGCACCTTCGAGAGCGAGCGACATTTTTCATACCGCAGAGATGGCACTACCGGGCGCTTCTGCGGCTTTGTGATGAATAAGCTCTGTGGATGAAAAGCAAAAATAGTATATAAAATTTCTCCGCAAAGCCCGCTAAAATTTCTCGAAACGCTATAAAATTTTGACGTAGAGGGCTAAATTTAATCCATCAATCCCAAAATATGCCGCCAAAATAAGCTTTTTAAAAACTCGCCGCTTTCATCGCAACGACTTAAAAATCCGCCTCGCCGCCCAAAACCGAAATATCCGATTTTTATCAAATTTGATGTAAAATGACAATGCGACATCGCAGTCAAAAAAGCCAAAAAACGTAAAATTTACAATCAAAAATCCAAAGCAAAGGAGAAAATATGCTGTTACTTAAAAATGCCGATCTATACGCGCCAGAGCATGTCGGCAGGAGCGACGTTTTGCTCGGCGGAGGTAAAATTTTAGCCGTTTCTAAGGGGCTTGATTTTCGTATCGAGGGACTTGAAATTTACGATCTAGAGGGCAAAATTTTAGCGCCCGGACTCATCGATCAGCACGTGCACATCACGGGCGGCGGAGGCGAGGCGGGCTATCACTCTCGAACGCCCGAAATAACGCTATCTGGGATCATCCGCTACGGCACGACGACAGTCGTAGGCACGCTGGGTACCGACGGGTGCACGAGGAGCTTAGAGAATCTCTACTCAAAGGCCAAGGCGCTTGAATACGAGGGCATTTCGACCTTCATCCACACGGGCTCTTACGCGCTGCCTAGCGTTACATTTACGGGCTCCGTCACGCGCGATCTGGTACTCATCGACAAGGTCATCGGCTGTAAGATCGCGATGAGCGACAACCGCGGCAGCTACCCGACCGCGCAGGAGCTCATCAAGACCCTGACGCAGATCCGCATCGGCGGTATGATCTCGAAAAAAGGCGGCGTGCTGCATATGCATATGGGCGGGCTCGCGGATAAATTTGACCTGATTTTTAGCGTGATCAAGGACTATTCGTTCCCGGTTAATTACTTTTCGCCGACGCACTGCGCGCGGACGAAGGAGCTCTTTGACGAGGCGATCAAATTTCAAAAAATAGGCGGCTACATCGACATCACGAGCGGCGGAAGTAAATTTGACCCGCTTCACGAAGTTATAGCGTACGGGCTTGCTAACGGGCTAAATTTAGAGCGCCTAACGATGAGCTCGGACGGCAACGGCAGTGTGCCTAGATTTGACGAGAACGGTGCGCTAGTGGGCTACGGCTGCGCTTCGTGCGAGACGAATTTAGAGGTCATTCGGGCCTGCGTCAAAAATAAAATCCTAACCATCCCGCAAGCGCTAAGCATGATGGGCAAAAACGTCGCAAAATACCTAAATCTAAGCGGCAAGGGTGAGATAAAAGTAGGCTTTGACGCTGATTTTGCGGTATTTGACGAAGCTCTAAACCTAGATAGCGTGATCGCAAAAGGGGAGTTTTGCGTGAAAGAGGGCAAGCTCGTGAAAAAGGGATTTTTTGAGTAAAATTTAGAGCGAATTTGCCGTTTTATTAAAATTTGGCGAGTTTAAATTTGACGTATAATCTTGCTCGCGACCTTTGCGGTCATCTCATTTTTGCGGCGCAAAATTTAACCGCGCCTACGCTTGGATTATATTAAATTTAGCTTTAATTTAGCTATTTTTAAATATAATCCCAGCTTCAATTCACACACACCAATCCTAAAATTTGGTTGCGTTTGTCAAAAACAAATGTTAACGGGTGTGGAGGAGAAACCTAAATTTCGGGGCAACCCACAAGGAGAAAACTCATGGTAACAATGAGAGATTTGCTAGAGTGCGGCGTTCATTTCGGACACCAAACACGCAGATGGAATCCGAAGATGAAAAAATTCATTTTCGGCGAGAGAAAAGGTATCTACATCATAGATCTACAAAAAACTATCCGCTACTTCCGCTACACTTATAATATCGTGCGCGACGCGGCTGCAGAGGGCAAGACGATACTTTTCGTGGGCACCAAAAAACAAGCCGGCGCGACGCTAAAAGAGTACGCAGAAAAATGCGGCATGCCTTATGTAAGCCACAGATGGCTAGGCGGCATGCTGACGAATTTTTCCACTATCAAGCAATCGATCCGCAAGCTCGAAGTAATCGAGACTATGGAAGAGGACGGCTCGATAAATTTATTAACCAAAAAAGAGGCGCTAATGCTTCGCCGCAAAAAAGAGAAGCTCGAGCTTTATCTAGGTGGCATTCGCAATATGAAGGGCCTTCCTGATATGATTTTCGTCATCGACGTAGTTAAAGAAAAGATCGCTGTAGCGGAAGCTAACCGCCTAAAAATGCCGGTTATCGCGCCTTTGGATACGAACTGCGATCCGGACGTAGTCGATTTCCCGATACCCGGCAACGACGATGCGATCCGCTCGGTTCAGCTTTTCTGCCAAGAGATGGCTGAGGCGATCAACGAAGGTAAGGCGCTTCGCGATCAAGACGCAAGCGAGGATGGCGAGCAGAGCGAAGCCGTCAGCGACGAGGAGAAAGAGGAAGTCGTAGCTGAGGCGATGAGTGAAGAGGATTTTGACGTAAGCGAGGACGAAGAGTAATGGAAATCAGCGCGCAAATGGTAAAAGAGCTCCGCGAAAGCACCGGAGCGGGGATGATGGACTGCAAAAAGGCTTTGGTTGAAACAGACGGCGATATGGATAAGGCCGTCGATCTACTTCGCGAAAAAGGTCTCGGAAAGGCCGCTAAAAAAGCCGACCGCTTAGCTAGCGAAGGTCTAGTGAGCG
This sequence comes from uncultured Campylobacter sp., assembly GCF_937997535.1. Classification (GTDB taxonomy): domain Bacteria; phylum Campylobacterota; class Campylobacteria; order Campylobacterales; family Campylobacteraceae; genus Campylobacter_B. Next base: position 35,976 of record NZ_CALKTT010000003.1, on the reverse strand, counting down.
TCGAAGTGGGCGCGGATCACAAGATCGCAACCATAAGCGAGATAAATTCTGAAACCGACTTCGTGGCTAAAAATCAAAATTTTATAAATTTAGTAAAAAATACCACTCTACATATCCAAAGCAAGGGCATTAGCAGCATTGATGAGCTAAATTCCAGCGTCATTAACGGCGTTAAATTTGATGAGCATCTAAAAAGCCAGATCGCTACGATCGGCGAAAATTTGGTCGTTAGAAGATTTGAGACGATTAAAGCGGGCGCAAACGGCGTGCTAAATGGCTACCTGCACTCAAACGGCCGAGTAGGTGTAATCATCGCAGCAGCTTGTGACAGCGAGAGAACTGCGGAGGGTGCGAAGGAACTTATAAAAAATCTCTGCATGCATGCAGCCGCGATGAAACCTCAGGTCATCAGCTATAAAGAGCTTGACCCCGATTTTATCGAGAAGGAATTTTTGGCTCTTAAAGGCGAGTTTGAGAAGGAAAATGAGGAGTTTGTGCGCTTGGGCAAACCGCTTCATAAGATCCCGCAATTTGGCTCGCGTGCGCATCTAACGGACGAAATTTTAGCCAAAGAGATCGAAGTTCTAAAAGATGAACTTCGCAAGCAAAATAAACCTGAAAAAATTTGGGATAAAATTTTGCCGGGTCAGATCGATCGCTTCATCGCCGATAATACTCAAATCGATCAGCGCCTCACGCTGCTAGGGCAATTTTATGTAATGGACGATAAGAAAACCGTTGAGCAGGTGATCGACGAAGAGGCTAAAAAACTAGGTGGCAAGATCGAGATCGTAAAATACGTCCGCTTCGAAGTGGGCGAGGGTCTAGAGAAAAAGAGCGAAGACTTCGCAGCCGAAGTAGCGGCTCAAATCGGCTAAATATGGAACTTCTAAAGGGCGTAAATCTTACTCATGCGTATGATTATACGCTCTTTGAAAATGTAAACTTAAGCGTCAAAGAGAGCGAGAGCATCGCTATTTTGGGCGTTAGTGGCTGCGGCAAATCGACCCTGCTTCATATTTTATGCACGCTTTTAAAACCAAACTCGGGCGAAGTGATCTACGGCGGGCGCAGTATTTACGAGCTAAGCTCCGATGAGAGACTTAAAATCCGCCGCAACGACTTCGGTATAATATTTCAATCCCACTACCTTTTTAAGGGCTTTTCTTCCGGCGAAAATATTGAACTCGCCGCCAAACTTACGAATAACGCGATAGATGATGAAATTTTAAAAAAGCTTCAGATCAAACATACTTTAAAGCAAGGCGTGGGCGAGCTTAGCGGCGGACAGCAGCAGCGCGTGAGCATCGCTCGCATACTTTGCAAAAAGCCGCGCATAATCTTTGCCGACGAGCCTACTGGAAATTTAGACAAGGATACCGCAAACGAGGTCATGGACGTGATCTTTGATTACGTAAAATCCAGCCGTGGCGCACTCGTGCTCGTGACTCACGATGAGAATTTAGCGCAAAAATGCTGCAAAGTTTATCGCCTAAATAACCGAAATTTAGCGCAAATATAAGCAATTAATAACCAAAAATATCTTACAATAGCCCAAATTCTTTCTAAAAGGTCATAAATGAAAATTCTACTTGACAATCACAATGAGCAGGTTGCAAGTGTCGTAAATATTTGCTGCGAGCGCATCGGTGCGGACCTGGTAGCATATAGTGCAGACGAGAGTGAATATGATTTGACGATAAAAAATTATGAAGATGGCGATGATATTTCAAAATTTGATCTTAATAAGACGCTGTTTCTGACGCCTAAAAATGTCTCAGTACCAGGAGCGCGATACACCCTTACTAAGCCTTTTTCGCCGCTTGAGCTCATCACGTTTATCAGCGAGTTTTCGGTTCAAAATATGAGTGTGCAGGCGAAAGAAAAAATGGCGAAAGAATTTGCCGACGCAAGCTCCGTTATGAAAGAGATCGATGCGATTGATCAGGCAAATTCCGCTTCGGGTAGTAATTTTGAAGAGCTTGTGGATAGCTTTTATGACTCGGGCAAGGATATACCGCTTTCTCAGCTGGCAAGCGACATAGCGCCCGAGATTGCGGATGATGTGCCGCTTTCGCAGTTGGTAGGTGATATGCCGCGCACGGACGAGATCGCAGATGATATTCCGCTCTCACAGCTTGCAGATGAAGCAGCTCTTGCGGACACCATCGCCGATGATACGCCGCTTAACGCCGTCGCAGAAAAGATTGCGGATAATATCGCAGACGATATGCCTCTAAACTTAGCTGCTAGCGATATCCCTGAGGATGTGCCGCTAAATAGTATCAGCACAAGCGAGCCTGCTGAAAATAATCACACGCTCCAGGGCGAGATTCCACTCGCAAAGGATGACGCTCCGATAGCTTTAGCAGCGCTAGACGATGAAAATCCTAAGAATTTCAAAACAGATAAATCGCAGACAGAAGATGAAAATACCGCCACACGGGCAAGCGAAACTTTACCGCTTGCTCAGCAAGACGAGCCGCAAAGAGCTGATAGCTCTAATGAAACTGCTGTTGAAAAAAAGGCAGACGCTGCGTCTAATCTAGAGGAAGCGAAAGACTCTGCGGACGTTACGCTTAAACAGCATGAATCAGACGGCTTATTTGCCTATAAAACAGATGAAAAAAATTCTGCCTCGAAAGTAGTGCAAGATGCAGCTGGCGCGCCTGTTAACAGTGGATTTGATATGGATTTTTCCAGGCTTTTCGATAGCGCTGGCATGCCCGTGGAGGAGTTTGGCGGATATGATAATTTTGCCGCGGCTGCGTTTGCTTCCGATGAAAAAGAGGAGAAAAGATCTGCGCATGATAAAAATAAAACGGCTACGGATTTTCAAAAAACGCAAATTTCGTCTCAATACGAGGTCGCTTCAGATACGCCGATTGCGCTAGCGGGCGCGGGCGATATACCTCGTGAAAATCTTTATAACGCCGTTCCGTTTCAAAGCATGGAATTTACCGGTGGACTTGCACAGAATACGCCTATGTCTGCTCATAATGAAGCATGGAATTCAATTGGCGCAAATTTCGCAGCTTCTGCAAATTCTAGCAATACCGGGACTACAAATTCCACTCCTGCGCCAAATTTTTCGGAGCTAAACTTGCCGCACATATTAGATGCCTCAGATTTACCGAAGCAAAGCGAGCAAGCCAATAGCGTTGCCGGCGGGTTTGCGGACGGATTTTTGCGCGCTATGGAGGGTGATTTCGCAAACTCGTTTGCCGCAAGCTCCGCTGATAGCGAGCAATTTAAATCCGGCAAGCCCGCAAAGAGCGCCGCGCAGCAGATAAAATTTAATGCTTCAAAGCCTTCGGAGCGCACCGAATTTAAAGCGCATAAATTTGGTACGTCCGAGCAGGTAAATGAGATGAAATTTGGTGCACAAGCTATGCCGAATGAGCTTGCCGCTTCGGCTGCGGCGGAGTTTGCCAGCCTTATGGCAAGCGAGTTGGAGCCCAGCGCCAAAAGCGAGCCGCTGCGTAACGAGCACGGTAAAAAACCGAGCGCTGAGGAGCTGAAAACCAAATTGCGCGATGATCTAGAAGCGGGCATCGCAAACACGATCGAGAAATTTGCGGGCAGTAAGGATGCTAAGGACGCACTGAAGGATTTTAAGATCAATATCGACATATCGTTTGGAGATAGATAGTGAAAGGCAAAATTTTGCTCGTCTCCGGTCCTAGCGGCAGCGGCAAAAGCACGCTCATAAAGCGTCTTATCGCAGAATTTGGCGAGCAGATATACTTCTCGATCTCCTCTACGACGCGCGAGATGAGAGCCGGCGAAATGGACGGCGTAAATTATCATTTCATAAGCGAGAGCGAGTTTCGCGCAGGCATCGATCGCGGAGAGTTTTTAGAGTGGGCGTTAGTTCATGGCAAATACTACGGTACTTCGCTAAAGGCCGCTACGAGCGAGCTTGAGCGGGGTAAGATTGTGATTTTTGACATCGATGTGCAAGGATATGAGATCGTGCGTAGCAAAGTGCCTAAAAGCGAGCTTATTAGCGTATTTATTACTACGCCGAGCTTGTCGGAGCTTAGGGATAGGTTGCGCGCTCGCGGCGATAATGATCCCGCCGATATTGCTTTACGCCTGCAAAACGCGCAAGAGGAGATGGAGCGCCTAGGCGAGTATGATTATTTCATAATAAACGACCGCCTGGAAGCGGCGTATGAGAATTTAAGATCAATCTACAAAACTATCAAACTAGAAACGGCGAGCCGCGACATAGGCAAGCTAATCGAAATTTGGAAAATTTAAAGGAGAAAAAATGGGCGTAAGCGTTCAACAACTGCTAATTATCTTAGCGATTATCGTGTTACTTTTTGGAGCTAAAAAAATCCCCGAGCTTGCAAAGGGCGTGGGCAAGGGTATAAAGACTTTCAAAAAAGAGATGGAAGAGGACGACGAACCGCAAAAGGTCGAGAAAAAGATGGAGCAAGAGGTTAAAGACGCCGAAATCAGCGATACTAAAAAGGCGTAAAGGATTTGAAAAATTTAGTCTTAAATGAAATTTTTAAAATTTTATCTCGCAAAGTCGTTTTAGAAAAACCCAAAGATAAAAGTTTGGCTCATTACGCCTCGCCCGAGGCTTTTGCGTTGGCTAAGGAGCTGCGAAAGACGCCTAAGCTCATCGCTGAGGAGCTTGCGGTTAAATTTAAAGATAGCGAAATTCTAAGTGCTACGGCGGTGAACGGCTATCTAAATTTTCACCTAAAGCCCGCTGTGTTGGGCGCACTTGCTGAAAACGCCCTTAGACTGGGCGGCGATTTTGCGAAAAACGACGCCGAGCTTGGACGCGGAATTTTACCGGCTTCAAAGAAGCTTTGCGCGAGCGAGCCTGCTAGTAAAGGCTACGCTGCAAATCTAGCCGCGAGAGGCAACGACACCGCTAAATCGCAGAATTCCGCCGCTAGCCAAAATTTTATTTCGCAGAATTCCGAAGAGGCGACAAATTCCCTCGCAGCATCAAATTGCGATGAGGCGCGGAATTCCGCCGCTATGCCGCAAAAAATTCTGCTTGAATACATCAGCGCCAATCCGACCGGCCCGCTTCATATCGGGCACGTGCGCGGCGCCGTTTACGGCGATACATTCGCGCGCATCGGGCGCTATCTGGGGCACCGCGTCGATACCGAGTACTACATCAACGACGCGGGCAATCAGATCGAGCTTTTGGGTACTTCGATCGCGCTTCGTGCGCGCGAGCTTGCGGGCGAGGATGTGAACTACCCCGAGAAATACTATCGCGGCGAGTATATCGACGAGATTATCTCTCTTGCGCGCGCCCAATTCGGCGATGAAATTTTCCGCGATGAATCGCGGATCTTGATCCTTGCGGAGTTTGCTAAAGACGAAGTGCTAAAGATCATCCAAAAAGATCTCGCAGACGCCGGCATTCATATCCAAAACTGGGCTAGCGAAAAGAGCCTCTACGGCGAGCTTGAGCCAACGATTAGGAAGCTTGAGCGCAGCGGCAAGATGTATGAGCAGGACGGCAAAATTTGGATCCGCTCATCGCAGCTCGGAGATGAAAAGGATCGCGTCGTCATCCGCGAGGATGCGCGCCCGACCTATCTTGCGGGCGACATCGTCTATCACAACAATAAATTTGAGCGCGGATATGAGCGCTGCATCAACATCTGGGGAGCCGATCACCACGGCTACATCGCGCGCCTAAAGGCTGCCGTGCATTTTCTAGGCTATGACGAAAGCAGGCTTGAGATCATCCTAATGCAGATGGTAAATTTGCTCAAAGACGGGCAGACCTACAAGATGAGCAAGCGCGCGGGCAACGCAATTTTGATGAGCGACGTGCTTGCCGCGATCGGCAGGGACGCGATGCGATTTATCTTCATCAGCAAAAAGGGCGAGACGCCGCTTGAGTTCGACGTGGACGAGCTCGCGCGCGAGGACAGCAGCAATCCGATCTTTTACATCAACTACGCCCACGCGCGGGTCAATCAAATTTTTACCAAAGCGGGCAAGCGCGAGGCGGACGTCCTAGGCGCGGACTTTGGCGCGCTAGATGAAGCGGGGCTCGGCCTAGCTTTTGCGGCGCTTAGCTTGAATGAAATTTTAAACGACGCATTTAATTCGCGCGGCTTGCAGAAGCTGCCCGATTTCCTAAAGGCGCTCGCGGCGGACTTTCACAAATACTACAACGAAAACCGCGTCGTAGGCAGCGAGAACGAGGACGCGAAACTCAAGCTGTTCGCGCTCGTAGCGCTTAGTATCCGCACGGCGTTTGCCCTGATGGGCCTAAGCGCGAAAGAGAAAATGTAGCCATATAGGCTACATTCGCGCCGATAGCCTAAATCTCACGAACGAAATTTATGATTTAAAATACAAAGCGAAATTTTGCGGCGGAATTTGGGATGAAATTTTATCGCGAAATTTGATTTAAAATTCTATCGCTATGTAAATTTAAAACTAGTTTTAAATTTACAGCTCGTAGAATTTCAATTTTAGAATTTTACGGGCTGTTTCGCGGTATTGCTGCAGCGCCTGGCGCGGTTTGTAAATTTAAAATTGGCCGTAAATTTACCGCTTGTGGAATTTTGAAATTTTAAAATTTTACGGCGCGAAAGCTTTAAGTAAAATTTTAAAACAAGGCTTGAGGTACTAAAATTTTGCGCAGATCAAATTTCATGTGAGGGAATTTCATCCGCAAAATTTACTCGGACGGGATTTGTCTGCAAGACCGCTCCTTAAGCCCCGCGGCGCATCGTCGCAAAAAGGATAGATATGAGAAAGATCATCGACATAACGGCGCTTTCTATCGCCGTTTGCGTCTTGGTTATGGTGCTTTTTTTGCCGTCGCCCGTTTTATCGTTTAAATGCTACCGCGGCGATGGCGTAAGCTGCGCGCAGCTGGGGCACGACAAGCTCTCCCGCGGAGATTACGACGGCGCCAAGCCCGCTTTTGTCAAGGCTTGCGAGGCGGGCGAGAAAGATAGCTGCTTTGATTTGGGAGCCCTATACGACGGCGAGGGCAATGCGACGCAGGCAGGAGTATTTTATGACGCAGCCTGCGATAAAAACGTCGCCGTAGCCTGCCACAAGCTAGGCAACCTATATCAGCGAGGGCACCTGAGTAGGGACTTCGTTGCCGCCGCGCAGCGCTACGCCAAGGCCTGCGATTTAGGCTATGCCAAGAGCTGTCACAATGCGGGCGTAGTCTATTTCACGGGCGGTTTCGGGCTTGCGGCGGATCAGGCAAAGGCGGTGAGCTTTTTCGAGCGAGGCTGTGACGGCGGGCTAGTGGATAGCTGTTATAACGCCGGCGTTGCGTATGATAAGGGTCTCGGCGCGCCGCAGGATCGCGACAAGGCAGAGAAGCTTTACACCAAATCCTGCGAGCTGGGCTACGGCGATGCCTGCAATAATTTAGGCTATTTGTATGCGAGCAAGGGGGATCTGCGCGGATTTTCCAAGGGGCTTGGATGCGTCAAAAAGGGCTGCGACGCGGGCAATAAAAAATCCTGCCAGCTCTACGAATTCATGAAAGAGCAAATTTTAAAGAAGTAGGTGCTTGGTAGCCCGGTGCATGTTTCGGTTTATACTGCCTGCCGTGCACGCCGCCTGTTTTGTATTGCTCGCCGTGCGTCGCTGTCGTATGGTGTCTATTGTGCTATCCGCCTAGCGCTGCCTATTTGCGCTGCTCGTCGCGCGGTATCGGTTTTTGCGATGGGCTTGTCTGCGATATTGCCGCGACGGGTTTGTGAGCTTTTGTAGCGCGCGCAATTTCGCCGCGATTTTGCGACGTGCGAAATTCGGCAAGGTCCAGATAGCCCTCACATATGGCTTGCTAAATTTAGCGGCGAGCTTTATTTGGAATTCTATTGCTATAAAATTTTTAAGGCTTAGTTCTAAATTTAGTGCTTGTAGAGGTTCAACTTTAAAATTTCATGGACGGCGCTGCGAGCAAGGCATAAATTTTGATTTTAAAATTTTACGGCGCGGAATTTAGCGCGGAAGCAAAGCGCGGAGCTGTTTGAGGAGGCAAATTGGAATATGAGATCACGGGCGAGGTTCGAAATCTCCGCGTCCACGCTGCAAGAGGAAATAGCAAAATTTGGGTATTTTTCGAGATAGACGGCGTGAAGCTGCGCGGCGAGTTTAACAATGTCCCCGTGGAGGAGGGCGAGCTTGCGCGCGCGTATTTCATCCGCGGAGGATATGCGGGCAGCTACGTGATTACGCGGGTTCAGGTAGCGCGCAAACCAAGCCCTTTGCGCCGCAAGCTGGGGATCGCGACCGCCGTGTGCATGCTTGGCTTCGGCGCGGCGCTGTGGATTGTAGGCTTTGGGATTTTAAACGTCGGCGGGAGGGGCTCGCTAATTAATTTTGTCTGTATTGTCGCGGCAGGATTTGGGGTGCTAAAAGAGGGCGCGGGCAATCTTAAAATGTGGCTAAATCAGCGCACGTCCGAATAGATCGCCGCCGTGACGCAAATTTCATAGATTTACAAATCCGCCGAATAAAATTTACTCACGCCCGCCGTATCTTTGCGGCGTAAATTTTGCTAAAATTCGCTCCGAGCGCGAAATCCGCCGCGCAAATTTAGAAAAAGGTAAATTTTGAATATAAACGAAGCGATAGTTGCCGCCGCGAAAAAGCAAAAAGAGTGCAGGCGCGCGTTTGCAAAGTATCTGTTTTTGGGGATTTTATTTATAATTATACTGCCCGTGGGCGGCGGATTTGCCGTAGGGCATCTTTTTGAAAATCGCCTTGCACCGCTATTTTTCATCATTATCTATATTCCGTTTTTTCTCGCTGCACTAATGGCTAACGCAAGCCGAGTGACCAGCGAGCTGGGGGATTACAAAGCGTTTTATAAAGACGTTTTCGTCCGTGCCGCCATCTGCGAGGTTGATTCAAGTTTTAGCTATGATCCGTTTGCCGGCATCAGCCGTAAAGAATTTCGCAAAATCGGCATCTATTCGCCCGATGAGTTTCGCGCTGAAGATCAAATCGGAGGCATTTATAACGGCGTCAAATTTAGCCTCAGCGAAGCGATCGACATCCCAAACGGCGCGACGCTGGAAATTGGCGACTCGGCGGCGCTAAATTTGCTATCCGCGATAGTTTTTGCTTGGTCGACGATGAAGGATATGCAGGCATTTAGCGGCTCGGTCTTGGTCTGCGAGTTTTACAAGAAATTTAGCGGGCAAACGATAGTCGCGAGTCGCACGCTAAACACCAGATTTTTAGGCGAAAAAGAGCAGATGGACGACGTGTTTTTTAGCAAAGAATTTAGGGTCTTTGCGGATGATGAAGTAGAGGCGAGGTATCTTTTGACGCCTGCATTTATGGAGCGTTTGCGAGAGCTAAAGGAAAAATTCGCGGGGAAAATGGGAGTTAGCGCGGCGTTTATGGACGATAAGCTTTATCTATTTTTAAACGGAGCGAAAAATAAGTTTGAAACAACGCTCTTTTCGCCGCCGCCGAGCTTAGAGGACGCCGCTGAAATCAAAAATGAAATTTCAGAGCTTTTATCTATCATAGACGAGTTAAATTTAAACCCAGATTTAAGCGAAGCGGCGATTTTGGCTGATTAACGCGCGACGCTATTTATCGGCTAAAATTTACTTGCGCTGCGCCAGGATCGCCGTTATTCTCTGCCGCCGACCAAGATCCGCTACGGCTTGGATCGCTCATTTTCGCTACCGACCGGGGCGCGCTTAAGTAGCTCCTGTTCGCGAGCGAATAATCTGCAAAATCTCTCCCAGTCGTGCAGATAGACGAGCCTATGCTCTTTGCCGCTTTCGTCTATGTATATGCCCTGCGTCGAGCCAAGACTCATCTTTTGCCAGTAGCCGAAAAACGGCAATGCCTCAATGTCCTCTTGCAGCACGCCGAGCATCATGCCGTTATCGTAAATTTTTAGATCGTAGTAGGTCCTTTTCATTTTAACCTTTCTAAATTTTACCGCGACGAAATTTTATCGTAGTGGAATTCTTAAATTTGCATCACGATAAATTCTGTCTTTTAGAATTTTGTGCGCCGCGAAATTTACCGCGAATTCCACCCCTTTAAATTTTGTAGAGCAACCCTCGATAAAATCCCGCAATTTCACCGCAAGTAAAATTTAGCCCGCCAGCGCCTTTAGCTGCTCGGCGCTTAGCCCGTCAACCAAAATATAGCTCGCATCGATGAAGTGGTAGTTTTGCTTCGGCAGCCGCGCGATAAACTCGCCATATTCCAGCTCGGCGATCGCGCGGTAGTTACCTGGGTCGTTTTCGTCGCCCTCTATGCCTATGAGCGCGATCTGCCAGCGCGCTACGTCGCTATTTTTCAGCATCTCCGCGTTTTGCCACTCCACAAGCGGCTTGTAGGGCAGGATAGTGGGCAGGTTCTGCGTGAGCGCGTATGAGCCCATTATTGTGCCGTCATCTCCATTTCGGTAAAACCTCTGGTGCGCGCTGTAAGCGTCGAGATATTGCACCTCGGTCAGCCGCTTGCTAAACTCGGCGGCGGGGTTGTATGAGGCTAAAATTTCATCCATCATCGCGCGGTTTATCGCAAAAGGCCTCTCTACTCCGTAGCAAAAATTTACCTCCATATCGCCGCTTAAATGCTGATCTATCGAATGTAGCCCCGCCGATATATCGCGCTCGTAGTCGAATTGTTCTATACTGTCGTGGGTGTAAATTTCGCCGTTTTCATCCATGATCTCGCCCCCCATCTGCTTAGATAGCGCCTGCAGATACGAGATCGCCAAAACCCAATCAAATACCGTCGCTGGCGTATTTACGCGCACGGCGTAGCTTTGCCGCTCCTCATCATATCTTAGCTCCATTCCGCGCCCGCTCTTGCCCCGCACGCCCAAAATCAAGCACTCCTGCTCGCTCAAAGGCGATTTTAAAAAGGCTCTTTCGTCAAAGCCCTCGGCGCTCTCGTCTATGTCAAATATAGATCCGGCAGGAGCTCCAATGCCTTGCCTACGCTCATGGCGTCCGAATAGCCCATAAATAGCGGGCGCTTTTTATTTTTGACGCGGAATTCTACGCTCATCGTTTTCTCCTTATTGAAACGGCAAAATTGTAGCGAAATTTTACCCGCCGCAGCGAGCTAAATTTGCGCTCGCAAGCCCGCATCGCTGGTTGCACAAGCGTGTGCCGACACAGAACTACGCTAATAATCGCGAAAGCTTACGCGCCGATCGCGTCTTTTAGGCTCTGTGCGCACAAGCCCGCATCCTTAAGCTCGCGCAAAATTTCACCCATCAACTCCTCTTTGAAAACGTCCAGTATCATCGCGCCCGCGTCCAGCTCAGCATAGCGAAGGGCGGGCTCGCTGAAGTTTTTAAGCTCCTTAAACCGCCGCTCGCCCCGCCTGGCAAATCCGAGCCGAACCTCGTTCGGGCTAAGGCTCAGCATGCCGCTATCGCGAGCGAAATTATACACGCTAAAGCCGTAAAGCTGCGGATCGGCGGCTCTAGCTCGCACGCTCAAAATTTCCTCCAGCCGCGCCTTCGTGCCGTCTAGATCAAGCCCCGTTTGCAGCGCGATCTTGCCGCTCGTGTCGAGCCGCAAAAGCGCCAAAAACGAAGCGAAATCCTGCGCGATGATGCTTTGCTCATCGCATTCGACGTCGATATAGGCGACCGCAGGCTGTTCGCTCGCGCGGTAGTCCAGGCACAGGTACCAGTGTCCGTCGCCGCTGAATGGCACCAGCCCGTCCAGCTCGAAGCTCACGCACTCGCGCTCCTCGCCCCAGCTAAATCGCGTAAGCGACGGATGCGCCTCGCCGATGCCGCTGACGGCGTCCAGCGGGTAGCCCTCTAGCTCGTAGCGCAGGTAGCCGCCGTTTTGCACGCTCAGCATCATGACTAGCTCGCGCGGCAGGGCGTGTCCTAGCTCCTCTTCTGCGACCCTCAGCGCCTCGGGCGTGAGCGGATCTTGCAGATAGGGCAGGTAGATAGGCTTGCGCCAGATGTTTGCAAGCTCGTTTGCGTTCATTTTTGCTCCTTTAAATTTGCGGGTTAAAATTTCAAGCGCGCCTTAAATTTCAAGCTCGAAGCCAAAATTTCAGGCTACAAAATTTTAAAATTTTGCGGCGCCGAATTTTTCACAGCCCGCTTGCCGTATTCGGCGCGTCTGCAACTATACGGCTCGTCTTTCGGCAGTTTAAATTTAATCTAGATCGGGACGCGCCGCCGTTTAAATTTAATTCGCGCCGAGCGAGTTCAAAGCCGAGCGCAGATAAAATTTCATCGTAAATTTATGCGGCCTGAGCATCTATTTAAAGCGGCGGAATTTTACGAGCAAGCTAAAGCCTTTCGCGCGCCTAATCGAAATCATAATACAGGCTCCACGCGCCGCTTTGCGGGTTTTTAGCAAACATCAAGCTGCCGCCGTCAATGACGTTAAAGCCCGCCTTCTCGTCTGAAGAGACCTGAAAAACGAACTGATAGCCCTCGCCGAAGCTCACTCCCGACTGGCAAAAGGAGGGATAGCCGCCGAATTTCGTGCAGTTATAAAACTCCAAGGCGATGTCGTCGTAATACTCGAGCCCCTCCGTCTCCTCAAGACGCAAAATTTCATCTATGGCGTCCGCATCCAGCCCGCCGCCGTCCCAAACGGGCGTATCGTCCGCGGCAAATTTGGGCTGCAAAGGAAAGGGCCTTATCTGCGAGCGCGGATTTGCAAGCTCTTTTATGACGAGCTCCTCCTCGTTTTTATACTCGCGGACCTTCCACAGGCCGTCCATATCCTCGCAGGATTTGCCGATGAGATCCTGCGAGATAAAGACCGCAAGCAGCTTGACGCCGTCCAAGACCTGCGGCACGTAGGGCAGCGCGGGCAGGTAAAACTGCGCTAGAGGGAGCATCGACGCGCCGTTTTTATCTATGGGCAGCTTCTCATCCGCCGCGCAAGCGAGCACGCGACCGATCCAGCACTCATCGATCGCGCCTCGCGGCCTCACGCCGCCCGTCTGAAAATAGGTGATCTTGCGCGCGATCTTGCGTTGCAGCTCCTTAATCTTTTCTTGCAGATCCGTTTGCATTCGCGTCCTTTTCGGTTGGAATTTTAGCGCTTTTGTGAAATTATAGCGTAAATTTTACCCGCCGCGGCGAGCTAAATTTGCGGCGCAAGGAGTTGCGAAAAGTAAGCTTAAAGCTTTTTGGGATAAAATTTAAACAGACCGACGTAGGCGGAAATTTAATCAAAAGGAGCGAAAATGACGAAAGATCAGTGCTGCGTTTTAAAGCATTTGATGGCGGGCGAAACGGAGGGTTTTGAAAAGATAGGAGAGCTTGGTGACGGCGAGTTTTTGGACGCGCTTATCGCAAAAGGGCTCGTGCGGGTGCTTGACTGGGCGGGCGAGGATAGCACGGGCGATGTGGGTAAATTTATCCGCTCTAGGCTTGATGCGCTGCAAAGCGGCGTGGCTCTAGAGTGCGATAAAATTTACGCAGGGCTCGAAAAAGAGGCGCAAAAAGAGGATTTTAAGCGTGGCGACGCGAGCCTATTTTTGATGAACGAGTTTCAAAAGGCGCTGAAAAAGAGCGATTTTAGGCTCTTTACTTTGGGTCTTCATAGCGACGCTTATTATCTGCTCGTCGCGCACAAGGACGCCGAGAAAGATTTTAAAAAGCTAGGCAAGCGTGAAGAGCTGTTTTGGGATATCGCGCCATGGGGCAAGCGCCGCAAAAGGCAGATCCTTTACGTCATAAACTGCGAGTGCGGCGAGATGTCAGCGTGGCAGCTGGACGCGGACGAGCCCTCTCCTAGAGATGAGGTTTGCGAGGTCTGCGGGCGGGTGCTTTTTGACGTAGACGGCAACGCGATGCAGCCTTTGGAGAAAGAATTTATCTGATCTTACTTGCTTGTCGCGGTTTTGCGTGCGAAGTTCTGACCGGATGAAAAGTCAAATTTTATTGCGCAACTCGGCAGAGTTTGGCGCACAGGTTTGGTTTGCAGCTCGGCGGCGAAGCGTAGTTTAAATTTAAGGCTCGCACGGGCGGCGGAATATGTTTTGATGCGGCTCGCTCTGGTAATCAAATACGTTTCGGCGCGGCTTGTTTGGTTTTCTATTCACGCGAGCGATGAAATTTTGCAGTTTGCGTTTGTGTCTTAATAAGACTGCGGCGCAAGACGCACTATTTTAGCTTTTACGTTCTTGCTTCTCAAGTTCGCAGTCGTGAGTGCATCTACCTATGCTGCGCTAAATTTTGATTTTAATGGTCACAGACATCAAGCCTATTTAGTTAAAATCAAAATTTAGCTCTGTTGCGATCACTAAATTTATAATCCTGTAAATTTAAAATTTTAAGCGTAAATTTTGATCTAAAATTTCTAAAGTCGCTAAATTTTAAAATTCTAAATGCGATACGAGCTTGCCGGCTTGTTTACCATAAGGCTAGTAAACTCCCCCGCTACAGAAACAGCGAACTCATTCGATTTAAAGATAAGGCAAAATTTTTGCTAGAGAGTGCCCGCACAAAATCCCAATGTTAGCGCGCCCAAAAACGCGCCGTATTTGAAATCCGAAACCGACGAGGTGTGACGAGGCTAGTCGCGAGCTTTGGCGATGCACGCCTCGATCGCCGCCATCACCGCTGCGCGAAACCCCGCCGCCTCGAGCGCTGCGAGTCCCTCTATCGTCGTGCCCGCAGGCGAGCAGACCGCGTCTTTAAGCTCCGATGGACGCTTGCCGCTTTGCACCAGGCGCGCCGTGCCCTCTACCGCCGCCGCTACCGCGTCGTAGCACAGCGCCCGCGGTAATCCGCCCCGCACGCCCGCATCCGCCGCAGCCTCGATAAAGGTGCACACATACGCGGGCAGACTCCCTGCAATCCCCGTGAATGCGGCAAAGCTGACCTCGTCTATCTCATAAAATTTGCCGATTTTGGCGGCTAGCGCTCGTACGATCTCCCGACTGGCCTCATCAAAATACTCGCCGTAGCACAGCGCCGTAGCCGACGCGCCGATACTCGCAGCGACGTTTGGCATCGCGCGAGCCACGAAAACGTCCGCACCTACGATATTTTGGGCGCATTCCAGCTTGAAATTCGGCGCCAAAATAAGCAGGATTTTGCCCGCGAGCTCGGGCGCGATCAAGCGCAAAATCCCCTCGTAACTAGCGGGCTTGGTCGCGAGCACGATAACATCCGCCGCGTGCGCCAGCTGCACCTCGCCCTCTAAAATTTGCACGCCGTAGCGCTTACGCAAGGCTTCGTTTTTGCTTCTAGCATAAGCTAGGACTTGAAGCTTCGTATCGGAGGCGGGCTGCGCGCAGGCGGAATCACGCTCGCGGCTCGCAAAATCCTGCTCTAAATTTGCGGAATTCCGCCCGCAAGCCGCAAAGCTTTGAGTATCTGGCATAAAATTTTGCCCGTCGTGCGCGCAATTTTCTCCGCTCGCCGTGCAATTTTCTTTATCCTCTGTAAAATTTTCTCCGCTCGCCGCGCAATCTCGTCCGCCGGCTTTGCAAAGTGCGGCGATCATCACCTCGCCCATATTTCCGCCGCCGATAAATCCCACTTTCATTTTCGCTCCTTTTAAAGCTAAATTATGCCTAAATGATAGCTCAAAATTTCTTTATCCGCCCTTGCGGCGCGCGGTTTATCTACGTAAAAGCAAATTTTAGCTACAATCTCGCCTAAATT
Source organism: uncultured Campylobacter sp. (assembly GCF_937997535.1). Taxonomy (GTDB): domain Bacteria; phylum Campylobacterota; class Campylobacteria; order Campylobacterales; family Campylobacteraceae; genus Campylobacter_B. The sequence continues at coordinate 20,351 of NZ_CALKTT010000003.1, read as the reverse complement.
TTTTAAAAAAGGATGCGTTATGGCAATAAATGTTTTTTACGACAAAGATTGCGATTTGGGCTTGATTAAGGCTAAAAAGGTCGCTATGATCGGCTTCGGCTCGCAAGGGCACGCTCACGCCGAAAATTTGCGCGATAGCGGCGTAGAGGTTATCGTGGGCCTTAAAAAGGGCGGCGCGAGCTGGAGCAAGGCCGAGGCGAAGGGCTTTAAAGTAATGAGCGTCGGCGAGGCTACGAAGGCAGCTGATCTTGTGATGATCCTAACGCCGGACGAGTTTCAAAGCGATATTTTCAAAGCGGAGATCGAGCCGAGCTTAAGCGAGGGCAACGCGATTGCGTTCGCGCACGGCTTTAATATCCACTTCGGACAGATCGTCCCTCCAAAGGGCGTCGACTGCATTATGATCGCTCCGAAAGCCCCGGGCCACACCGTCCGCAACGAGTTCGTAAGCGGCGGCGGCGTACCGATGCTGATCGCCGTTTCGCAAAACGAAAGCGGCAGAGCCAAAGAGCTTGCTCTAAGCTACGCAAGCGCGATCGGCGGTGGTCGCACCGGCATCATCGAAACGACCTTCAAAGCAGAGACCGAGACCGATCTTTTCGGCGAGCAGGCTGTGCTTTGCGGCGGACTTTGCGCGCTCATCAACGCGGGCTTTGAGACCCTCGTAGAGGCTGGATACGAGCCTGAGATGGCGTATTTCGAGTGTCAGCACGAGATGAAGCTGATCGTGGATCTCATCTATCAAGGCGGCATGGCAGATATGCGCTACTCAATCTCAAACACCGCAGAATACGGCGATTACGTAAGCGGTAACCGCGTCGTAAACGAAAGCAGCAAAGCGGCGATGAAAGAGGTGCTAAAGGAGATCCAAAACGGTAAGTTTGCAAAAGACTTCATCCTCGAGCGCAAAGCTGGCTACGTGCGAATGAACGCCGAGCGCAATATCACGGCAAATAGCTTGCTTAGCAAAACCGGCGAGAAGCTTCGCGCGATGATGCCATGGATCGCTAAGGGTAAGCTCGTAAATAAAGATAAAAACTGATTTCGGCTAAGCTTTGGCTAATACAAATCCACGCGGGCGTCGCAAAAAGCGCCCGATCAATTATATAGCGATCGCCTTTGTCGTAATCTTGTGCTTTTTAAGCGGTGCGGTTACCTACGCGGTTTTGGATCTCGTATTTTCGAGCAATAAAGCCGCGTTGCAACAAAGCTCGCGCAAACAAGCTTCCGAAGCCTCTTCGCAGTCACAGGGTAAGCGACCGCGTTTAAGCGCTGCGGAGAAGGAAGCTCTGATTCAAAAGGAGCTCGATAAGATCGCCGAGCAAAATGTAACCGCACCTAAGATGAGCATCGAGCCCGCACGGCAGAATTCCGCAGGACAAAATTTAGCGAGGCAAAATTCAGCAAACGACAACTCGCAAAATTCTGTAAATTCTATCACTTCCGCAAATTCCGCAGGTGACGGATCGGACGTAAATTTTACCGCGGCAAATTCCGCTTCAGAAAATTCCATAAATTCTACCGCGCAAAGTCCTGCTTCTAGCGGCGCGGACGATCTTTCTAAATCGCCGCGCAAGGCTTTGCCCGCAGGTTCTCGCGCAAAGCTAGCGATCATCATCGACGACGTAGGGACCGACGAGCAGGCGCAAAAGCTCATTGCTCTGCCCGTGCGCGTGACGCCGTCCATCTTCCCGCCCGAGTATCAGCGCAAGGATACGCGCTCTCTCGCTCGCGGCTTTGAGCATTACGCGATCCACCTGCCGATGGAAGCAAGCTCTGCCAAAAATAATTCCGCGACGCTGCGAACTTCGGATAATTACGAGAAGCTAAACGGCGTTATAGCCAAGCTGCGCGCGGACTTTCCGAACGCTAAATTTATAAACAACCACACCGGTTCTAAATTTACCGCCGACGAGCGCGCGATGCAAAATCTGCTGCGCGCGATGAACGAGCATGGATTTTTATTTATCGACTCGCGCACTAGCCCCGCTACCAAGGCTAAGGCAGCGATGAACGGGCTTGGCATGCGATACGTGCATCGCGATGTGTTTTTAGATAATCAAAACAGCGTCGCCGCGGTGCGCAAAAAGCTGCGCGAAGCCGTGATGCTTGCTAAAAAACAGGGTTACGCCATCGCTATTGGCCATCCCAAAAGCTCCACTCTGCGCGCACTCGCAAATAGCGCCGACATCCTAGGCGAGGTCGATTTAGTGTATTTGGACGAAATTTATGAGTACTACGAGTGAGCTTAGTTTTAAAATTCCAAGCTTAAAAAGGCTCGGTGCGAGCGAGCCCGCGCGGCTGTATTTTAGGGGCGAGCCGGCGATGTTACAAAAGCGCCGCATCTCGATCGTGGGCTCGCGCAAGATGAGCGTTTATAGCAAAAATTTGATCCTGCGTCTCGCGCGCACTTTGAGCGATGCGGACTTTTGCGTCGTAAGCGGCGCGGCGATCGGCTGCGACATAGTCGCGCACGAAGGGGCGTTTCCAAATACGATCGCGGTTTTTGGAAACGGCCTTGATCAAATTTATCCCGCGCAAAACGCCGCCATGATCGGCAAAATTTATGAGCGTAGTCTCGCGCTTAGCGAGTATGAGGACGGCGTGAGCGCGCGCGGATTTCAGTTTTTGCAGCGCAACCGCATCGTCGTGGCGCTGTCCGAAGCGCTGATCGTCGCTCAAGCAGAGCCCCGCAGCGGCTCGCTGCAAAGCGCGCGCCTGGCCCGCGAAATGGGCATACCCGTGTATGTGCTGCCGCACCGCATGGACGAGAGCGCGGGCACGAACGATCTGCTCGCAAAATCTCAGGCGCGGCTGATCGCGGACTTTGGCGAGTTTGTGGCCTCTTTGGCTCCGCAGACGCCGCAAAACACTGAGCGCGCGCAGGATGAGGTGTTGAAATTTTTAGCGCTAAATTCCGATTTGCAAGCGGCGATCGAACGCTTCGGCGATAAAATTTACGAATACGAGCTTGAAGGCAAGATCGAAATTTTAGGCGCAAAGATCGTAGCAAAGTAGCTGGCGGCGGGCGCTTACTTGCCGCGGTTTAATCGGTGCCGCCCGCCGGTGCGGCTTGTTTGCACGGCGCGTAGTCTGCGCGGTCGGAGTTTAAATTTAGAAAAAGGCGGCTCGGTAAAATTTTGCTTTCCGCAAGTAGCACTTGAGCTTAAAACAAATCAGCGCAGTTTGTTGTGCAGCGCCGCTCGTCCCCGCTTGCGGTAATGAGTCGGTTTGTGAATGCTTCTCGCGATTTATAAATACTTTGCGGTGCGGAATTTAAGCGTTAAAATACATGAAATTTTCTGAAATAGCGTTTAAATGTTTGTTTGCCTATCGTGCTAAATTTTTGCGGGTAAATTTGGCTGCGGATTTCAGCGCGAGTGTGGTAGGCTGAATTTGTCGCAAGAGAAAATTTTGGTCACGGCGGCAAAATTTTACGAGTTATAAAGCGTAGGGGGCTTGTATCTGCTCCGTCGCGTGAGTGCGGGTTTGCTTTAAAATTTTGATTTTGCGTGGGGTGGGTTGGTTGCACGTCCGGCACCTGCACGGCAGGATTTATGCCCGCCGTGAATTTGGGTGTCGCTTACGTGCAGCTCGCGTGGACTCAGTGCGGATGTACCTGCCAGGTGCGGCGATCGAAATTTTAAAATTTGAAGCTTGTGGCACGCTAAATTTAATAGCTCGCAAGCGGCGCGAGCGAGTGAAATTTATTATGCCTATTTTGTATGAAATTTCATAAAATTCCACGGTGGAATTCTGCGATAAAATTTAGCTATGAAATTCCGATCGCGGAATTTCAGCGATAGAATTTTTATAGCGAAATTCCGCAAAATTTGATGTTAGCAAAGGATGAAATTTGATAGTTGCGATTGATCTTGGGCTTAAGCGTATCGGCGTGGCGGCGGCACCGGATGATAAGACGCCGCTTCCGTGCGAGCCGATCCTGCGCAAAAACCGCATCCAAGCCGCGCGCGAGCTAAGCGAGCTGCTGCGCGAAAAAGGCGCCAGCGTGCTCGTGCTGGGCGTGCCGCGCGGCGGGGCGAGCGAGGAGGAGATGAGCAGGCGCATACGACACTTCGCCTCGCTGCTGGATTTTGACGGCGAGATAAAATTCCAAGACGAGAGCTTTTCGAGCGCCGAAGCGGCGGAGTTTGCTAGCAAAGGCGCTAAGGGCGGCGGCAAGGACGCGCGCTTTGATAGCATTGCCGCGACAATAATTTTGCAGAGGTTTTTGGCAAGCAGGGGCTAGGCGCATGCGTAGCAACGTAATTTGCACGCGGCGACGCAAGAGAGAATTGCCACTCGTCTGTTTTGCCGACCACTTAATGCTCGCAAAATTTTATCTTGCCCGCCTAAACGGACGGAATTTATGCGCGTCAAAAGTCGGTAAAATTTCATCGTCTGCTAAAGCTCGGCAGAATTTTGATTTGCCCGCAAAGAGCCTGCGGAATTTATTTTGATTGTAGCCGTAAATGGCGCTTTAGGTAGTTAAACTAAGTGAGATTGACAGCGATTTAAGTTGTAAACGGCGAGGTTTATGCATTTTTGGCGATTTGTGCTCGCGCGCACGGCTGCTATTTAAGTTTTTTCAAGGTCTATTTAGACGCAAAGAACACTAAGCAAAATTGCAAAAACGCGGATGCATCATAGAATAGGGTGTAAATTTTGCGATAAATTTCATTTTAGGGAGCGGTTATGTTTAAGATCACGATGTTAGTAAAAAGGGCGCCGAACATCACGCAGCAAGAGTTTGTGACGCACTGGGCGGCGCATTCGCAAAAGGTTTTAGCTAATCAAAAGGCGCTAAATATTGTCCGCTATTCGAAAACCATGCCCGTTTTCCCCGAGGGACAAAGCACCAGACGCGAGACGGCGGCGTTTAACTACGACGCAATGGGCGAGATATGGTATGAAAGCGTGCAGGCGTTTGTGGACGCGCGAAATAGCGAGGTAGGGCGAGCGGTGCTAGCGGAGCTGATGGCGGATGAGGCGAAGTTTTGCGATATGAAAAACTCCGTGATGTGGTTCGGCGAGGAGGAGGCTGTGATAGAGTTTGAGCGCTAGGGAGCGCGGCTTGCGCTTTGCAGCGAATAAAATTTTGAAGTAAAGCTCTTTAAATAGATAGAATTCTATGTGGCATTTGGGTTTTAAAATTAGCAGAATTCTACAGGCTGGGCTTGCGCGGCTGAAATCGTAATCGCAGTCTACATAGATGAAATTTACATGCGCGATACAGATACTGCGCGGCCTTAATTATTTTAAGACTCACATATTTAAGTGGTGCGATCTAATCTAATAAGCCTGGGTATCGGAGCAAAAAAATGCCTAAAGGTGCATTATGCTTGCGATTTTGGCATAGAAAAGCCTATTTCTAAGATAAAACTTAAAGGTTGGCAGCGTAAAATTTTTTAAAATTTCTAAGCAGCAATGCGAAATTTTCAAAAGTTTTCTAGGGCGTGGCAAGATGCTAATCGCGGGCTTCGTATGCAACAAAAATATTTTACGCGTGAAATCCGCTTTAATAAATCGCCATTGCAGAGGCTGCAGGTGCTTAAGACCTCAAGGATTAAATACGTTTTAGTCCTATTATAAATACTATAGCCGTGGGCAGTCATATAGACGTGCGAGTAAAAATTGAGGCAAGCCAGCCATAAAAATAATCTTGCAAGTAAAATTTTAATTTGTCTTTTTAAAATTCCGCTCAAAGTTCCGTTTAAAATTTTATTTAAAATTTTGCTTGGGATTTTGATAGAAATTTTGCAGGAATTTCGCCGCAAATTTCACAGCTATTATCAAAAATTAAAATTTTACCCCTCGCTTTTTGCTATAATTATTTTTAAAATTTAAAAGGAGCAAAAATGAAAATTTTAGCGTCGATTACCGCACTAATCGTAGCAGCCTACTTGCTCGCGCAGATATTTTTCCCGCAGGCGATCTCGTTTGTCGGATGCGGCATCGGTAGGGCTAATTCGTGCGAAGACTACGGAGCGTATTTGCTTGAGGAGCGTGATTATGAAGCAGCAAAAAAGCCGTTTGAAAAAGCTTGTGAAGCAGGGCTAGAAAATAGCTGTGCTATCGCGGGGGATTTATATTACGACGAGCAAAATTTATATAAAACTACAAAAGATAAGGGCAAGTCCGCGCGGTTTTATTCCAAAGCGTGCGAGCTTGGAGCTGCCAAAGCTTGCTACAACGCCGCGATAATCTCTTATAAAAATGCTGATAAGAAAAATACGTTCGCATTTTTTGCCAAATCATGCGATTTGGGATTAGGCGAGGGCTGCTTAAACGCTGCGGTCGCTAGCTACGAAGAGAAAGACTATCAGGGCGCTCTTAAGTTTTTCCTCAAATCTTGCGATGCTGCTTTGGCGGAGGGATGCCAAAGGGTCGGGCTAGCGTATTCAAAAAAGGAATTTGGCGAGCCGGATCTGGATAAGGCGATGATCTACTACGACAAAGCCTGCAAGCTGGGAGCTGAGTTTAGCTGCAATGTAGTAGCCGCGATGAATAAAATAAATGCAAGCGAGGCTAATGCGACTAAATAGATAGCAGGGCTAGCTAGATGATAATACGGCGAGATCGAAATTAGCGTAGAAATTTTGCGGAGCTTTATGAATTTTATGAAATTTCGCGGAATTTTATTTCTAAATTTTATTGCTGAAATTCCGTATATTGCGATAATGGCGATGGATAGCGATTTTAAAATTTCAGTATCTTGGAAGTTTAGAATTTAATCTATACTGTGGATTTTATTGACAGAATTTTGACTTGTCATAGACTTATCCATCGCGATATAGGGGTTTCATCATAATCTTAGTGCATCCCTGAAAGAGAAAAAATTGTGCAAACTAGCGAGTAGCTATGTAATCACAGCTGATATGGCAAAAATATCCGAAGAAGATCGCACGAGGTAATCAATCTGCGAAGTAAGTAAAATCAATTATCAAGTGGATGAAATCTATCAATAAACAAGTAAAATTATTCATTGCAAAGCAAGCAAAATCGATCTGTAAATGGGTAGATCAAGCTTAAAACTAACTCGAAGTAGCCTGCAAATAAGCTAAATTGCAAGCAAGATAAATTTTAAGCAGGCATATTGTAAGAAAGTAAAATTTTAGATGAGATAAGTGGGATAAATCGATTTCAAATCACCGTAGAAGTTGGATGAGGATTTTAATTTTAAAGCCCCATTTTTCCAGGATTTAAGATGCCTTTTGGATCGAAAGCCCTTTTGATTGCGCGAAATAGCTCCATCTCTGCTGCGCTAAAAGCTAGTGGCATAAATTCTGCTTTGCTTAGCCCGATGCCGTGCTCGCCGCTGAGCGTACCGCCAAGATCAACTGCAGCTTTGAAAATTTCGGTGATTGCGTCATGTCCGCGTCGCACCTGAGCTTCATCTTTTTTGTCGGCGACCATGACGTTGGTGTGGACATTGCCATCGCCCGTGTGCCCGAAGCAGGGCACGCGCACGCCGTATTTATCGCCGATGCGCGCGATACGGCGCAGTAGCTCGGGCAGCTGCGAGCGCGGCACGGTGATGTCCTCATTTAGCTTAAGCGTGCCGTAGATATTGATCGCCTGCGAGCAGTTGCGTCTCGCAAACCAAATGCCCGCACGCTCCTCTTCGCTTTCTGCGATGCGGAAGTCGCTCGCGCCGTTTTGAACAAAAATTTCTTTTATGAGCGCGAGCTCCTCCAAAAGCACTGCTTCTAAATTGCCGTCTGTTTCGCAGATCAAAATCGCGCCTGCACCCTTCGGCAAGCCTTTATGAAATTTCTCCTCGACCGCGGCTATGCACAGCGCGTCTAAAAATTCCATCGCCACGGGCGTGATACCGGCTGCCATTGTCTTATACACGGCATTCATTGCTGCATCTACGCTAGGAAAGACGCCCATCGCGGTCTTTTTAAGCTTTGGCATCGGGATTAGTTTGAGCGTGATTTCGGTGATGACGGCAAGCGCGCCTTCGCTTGCGATTAAAATTCCTACCACGTTGAAGCCTGCGACATCTTTTATAGTGCGTTTTCCCGCTCGGATCACCTCACCGTTAGGCAGTACCGCACGCAGTGCCATTACGTAGTCTTTGGTGATGCCGTATTTTGCGGCGCGCATGCCACCGGAGTTTTCGGCGACGTTGCCTCCTAGCGTGGAATAATCCTGGCTTGCGGGATCGGGCGGATAAAAAAGCCCGCGCGCTGCGGCTGCTTTTTGCAGATCGATATTTATGCAGCCGGGTTGGACTACGGCGAGTAGATTTTGCATGTCGATTTCTAGAATTTTATTCATATGTTTTTCAAATGCCAAAATCACTCCGCCGTTTGCGGCTAAAGATCCACCAGTAAAACCGCTACCTGCGCCTCTTGGAACTATGGGGATTAAATTTTCGTTGCAGAATTTTAAAATTTGACTGACATCGTCTTCACTTCGCGGGAAAAGCACGCCGTCCGGCAGACAGCGCCTTTTCGTCGCGTCGTAGCAGTATGCCGTGCGATGAGCCTCGTCAAAATAGGCATTATCCGCGCCTAATAGATTTGTAAAAAACGCTCGCGCAGCGCTATTCGTCGCCATCTAAGCCCAGCAAATAGCGGTAGTGTTTGTCGTAATCGCTGATCGGGCCATTAGTAAAATCCCAAATGACGGTCTTTATCTCGCCCACGCGCGAGTAAAATGGTAGCTGATAATAAGCTACGCTGCCGCTAGCAAACGTACGCAAAGGCTTAAAACTACCGCAGTCGGCAAATACGCCTTGTTTATCCATCGCGATAAAAATCAGTCCGGCGCTGTTTTGCGCGCAAATTTTACGAAAATCGTCACGGCTGGGATTTGGCTTGTGGTTGTAGCTAAGATAGGCGCCGCCAAGATCTGGGTGGATAAAATTTATATTCGGAAAAGCCTTGATAACCTGCTCGTAAATTTCAGCGTTAGGCGCGACGATTATGGCGCGGTCATAGAGGAAATTTAAGATCACTTTATCGCCGCTTGAAGGTAAAATTTTAGGCAGTGGCAGCGCCTCTTGAGCTAACATATCAAAAACCTCAAATCGTACCTTTGCCTTGCCTGCGCTTTTTTGCGTAACGACGGCACGCGCGATGATGGAGCTCGCGCCACTGCCGAAATTATGCATCACCACTCCGCTGCTACCTACGGCAATCGTAGGGCTATCTGTGATCTCGCCCGAACCATCCTTTACACTAAGTAGGGCGGTTTCGTATCGCGGCATGTTAAATTCCGCCCCTATCGCCGCACTTAAAAATAGACCTAAAATAAGTAAAGCTTTTTTCAAAATTCTGCTCCTGAATAAAATTTCGGCTAATTATACATAAAACTTTGAAATTAGCGATAAAATTCCACGGTATTTACGAAATATAAGCGTTTTTTCGTTACAATCCCGCCTTAAAATAATATTTCAAAGCGGTTTTATATGACTAGAATTTTTATATTGCTTTTTCTGTGGATAGGCGTAGTTTTTGCGAACAACCCCAGCGTAGAGAAGTTTGCCTGGCCCGATGGCGTGAGTCTTCTGCAATTTATGGAAACTGCGGGCATTCCCGCGTCTGTATATTATGACCTGGATAAAGAGGATCAGGAGCTTGCCGCCGAGGTACGAGCTGGCGTGGAGTGTCAAATTTTGCGTGATCCAGCAGGTCGCGTATCTCAGCTGTTAATCCCTGTCAGCGAGGAGCTTCAGATCCACATATACCGCGATAAATTCGGCACTTTTAGATTCGTTTATACTCCGATAGTTTATGAGGAAAACAGCTACTCTTTAGGAATTCAGATCGAAAGCTCGCCCTATCAAGATATCATCAAAGCTACGGGCAATGCAGCTTTAGCTAATGAGTTTATGCTTGTTTTTAAAAACGAGGTAAATTTTAAAAAGCTGCAAAAGGGCGATCGGCTCGTGATCCTGTATGAGCAAAAGACGCGCCTTGGCAAACCTTTTGGCGGAGTAAATATCACCGCAGGAATGATCGAGGAAAATAAAAAGCCCAAATCGCTATATTTTTTCGATGATAAATACTACGACCGAAGCGGTAAAAAGGTCGAATCTTTTCTGCTAATCACGCCGCTTGTTTATACTAGAATTTCATCGTATTTTACCCCTAAAAGATTTCATCCGATTTTAAAGCGATATCGCGCGCACTTAGGCGTAGATTATGCAGCTCCTAAAGGTACTAGAGTAAATGCCGCAGGGGCGGGCAAGATTAGCTTCGTAGGGCGTAAAAACGGCTACGGCAACACCGTAGAGATCAACCACGGCGGCGGTATCAGTACGCTTTATGCGCATCTTAGCGGCTTTGCTAGCGGCACAAAAGCAGGCGTTAGTGTCAAGCAAGGCCAACTAATCGCTTATGTGGGCTCGACCGGGCTTAGTTCGGGACCGCATCTGCACTTCGGACTTTATAAAAATAAGCAGGCGATAGATCCTCTTAAAGTAGTCAAGATTGAAAAAACTAACGTTATAAGCGCTGAGGAGCTTAAATTTAAAGCTCTCGTCAAAGATATGGACGCCAGAATGGCTGCGGCTAAAGACGGCTCGAAAAACCCTGCTAAATTTGAAAACTACGAGCCGCTTATTACGATAAATTAAGGCTAGTTATGGAAAATAAAGAGCAGCTGGACGACGTCGAGGAAGCTAAGGCACTTCTTGATGCGCATCTAGGCGATACGCTTGAGCATGAGCTGAGCGCCGCCGATCTTACGGAGCATTTAAAAACTCTAAAGAAGCATGACGAAGAAAAATACGTAGAATTCTTAAAAAAGCTAGATCCTGAGGATCTTGCCGATGCTGCGCTTGAGATGCCCGAGCATATGCTCGAAGATGTCATCGAAACTCTGCCTCACGAAAAGATCGTCGAAGCGATCGAGGAGCTCGAAAGCGACGATCAGGCGGAGCTTTTGCAAAACATCGGCGAAATCGACGAGGACAAGGCCGAGCAGATTTTCTACGGGCTTGACGAGGACGATCGCCACGATATTCTTACTATCTCCAAATATAGCGAAGATGAGGCAGGCGCGTATATGCAGACTGAGGTTTTTAGCGCCAGGCAGGATCAGACTCTGGGGCAGGCGGTCGAGATGCTGCGCGTTATGCGCGAAAAGGACGAGATCGAGAACGTCTTTCAGCTCTTTGTGCTCGATAAAAAAGGGCATTTGCTTACGAGCTTTTCGACATCCGATCTGATTTTATACGATTTTTCGCTCACGCTGGAGCAAATTTCACAAAAATTCGGCGCCGAAAACAAAATCCACTTCGCTACCGATACCGATAAGATCGACGACGTGATCAAGGATTTTGAAGAATTTGACCTTAACGTCATCCCTGTTGTCGATGCTAACGGCATACTCATCGGGCGTATCACCGCCGACGATATCCACGATCTCATCCAAGAGCGCGCCACCGAGCAAATTTACAACCTCGCGGGCGTCGATGACGAAGCGGAGGATGATGAGACGACGATCTTTAAGGCGGGTCGCGCGCGCGCCTTGTGGCTAGCAGTAAATTTATGCACGGCGATCGTAAGCTCTACGATCATCGGGCTTTTTGACGCCACTATCGAAAAGCTGGTCGCGCTCGCCGTACTTATGCCAATAGTTGCTTCCATGGGCGGCAACACCGGCACGCAGGCGCTTACCGTAACCGTGCGCCGCCTAGCCTTGGGCGAGATAGCGTTTAAAGACAAAAAGCAGGTTCTCTTTCGCGAGATCACGATCGCTTTCATAAATGGACTCATTTTTGCCACGCTGATGGGGTTTGTGGCGTATTTTTGGTTCGGCATTAAGCTTTTGGGGCTGGTGATTGCGATGTCGATGGTGCTAAATTTAACGCTTGCGGGGCTTTTTGGTGCCGTCATTCCGATCACGCTTAAAAAATTAAATATCGACCCCGCCGTCGGCAGCTCCGTGCTGCTTACCACGGTAACGGATATCGTGGGATTTTTTAGCTTTTTAGGACTTGCGACGTGGATACTACTATAAAAAATTTTAAAATTTCCGAGCTTAAAAGCTCCAATTTTGTTAAACCCTTTCGCCTAAATTTCGAAATGGACGGCATAGCGCGCGCATGGGACTGCGTCAAGGTGCACGATAGCGTCTCGATTTTGCTTTATCATACGCAGCGCGACGCGCTTTTGCTCGTCAAGCAGTTTCGCCCCAGCGTGTGGTTTTATCAAGAGGAGGGCTTAATCAACTCGCCTGAGAAGGGCTACACCTATGAGCTTTGCGCTGGCATTTTAGACAAGGGCATCAGCGAGGAGCAAACGGCGATCGAAGAGGTGCTCGAAGAAACGGGCTATGCCGTGAAGGATCTGAAATTTATCACGAGCTACTACAGCGCCCTTGGCTTTGCAGCGAACCGTCAAATTTTATACTTCGCGTGCATCGACGAATCAATGAAGCTAGGTCACGGCGGCGGCGTGGACGGCGAGAAGATCGAGCTTTTCTACCTGCCTGCGGCCAAGGCGCGAGAGTTTATGTTTGACGAAAAGATCGTGCGCGCGCCGGGGCTGATCTTGGCGTTTCAGTGGTTTTTGAGCGAGTTTAAAGCTTAGCTGCGAGATGGAATTTCGTGTGCCATCGCGCGTTTTTGCGTCTCGGCTTTAAATTTAAAGGACGGCGATGAGGGTTTTACTTAGGCTGTGCGTTATCGCGGCGTGTGTTTATGTCTGCGTGCTAGCGGGACTTTATATCTTTCAGGAGCGGCTGATATTTTTGGGCGAGCCACTGGATAAAAACTTCAAATTTAGCTTTGAAAATTCCGAATTTGCAGGAGTTGTGAATGTGCCCGAGAACGACGAGCATTTAGATACGCCGTCGTCCGCTACGCAAAATAGTGCGGCGGCAAACGGCACTGCTGCGATAAAATTTCAAGAGATCAATATCCCGTTTGAGGGCGGGGCGATAAACGGGCTGAAATTTAGCGCAGCAGAGCCCAAAGGCGCGATTTTGTTCTTTCATGGCAACTTCGGCGACGTGAGCGGCTGGGGCGCATACGGCGCGGGTTTTGCGGCTTTGGGATACGATTTTTATATTTTCGACTACCCTGGCTACGGCAAATCGGACGGCAAAATTTCATCGCAGCAGCAGCTTTTTGCGAGCGCCGATGCGATGAGCCGCTACGTTTTGGCGCAGCATTCGCCCAAGAAGCTCGCGATGATCGGCTACTCGATCGGAAGCGGCATCGCCGCGCAGCAGGCCGCGAAGTGGGATGCGGCGCGGCTGATTTTGCTCGCGCCATATTTTAGCTTCGAGCGGCTTGCGCACGAAAAAATCCCCTTTGTGCCGAAATTTTTGATCCGATACAAGATTCCGACCGCGGAATTTTTGCAAGCGGCGCGCGGCACGCAGATCACGCTCATCCACGGCGCCGCCGACGAGCTGATACCGGTGCACCACTCGTATGATCTTGCGGGATCTCTTAAGGCGGGCGATCTATTTTATGAAATACCAGACGCGCCGCATAACGGACTGCTGGCAATGCCTGGTATTTGGGAAATTTTAAAAGAGAGACTGCAATAATCTAGCGGGAGCTCGGCGTAAAATTCCACGCAGAATTCGACCGCTAAATTTTAAAATTTTACGTAGAATTCCGCGCGGGCTCGCTCTCCGTAAAATCGCATGAAATTTTATAGCGGCAAAACACGGCGCCAAAACAAGGGCGCAATTTCAAATCAAAATTTACGCACCGTTAGCGTAAGCATATAGCCGACTTTGTAGCGTTAAATTCTTTCTAGCGCGCAGGTGCTGCAAATTTCAAACTAAAATTTGCGCCCGATTACGACGCTATGTATTTTAGCCGCGATAAAATTCTGTGAAATTTTATCCCGCGGGCATTTATAAATTTCAAGAAATTTCAAGTCTAAATTTTATATTTACGCGGAAGCGACGCCGTATTTTATCCGCGTAGAATTCTGCCGCGTAAAATTTTACCTAGCGAAATTCTGTTTCGTAAAATTCTATCTCGTAGAATTTTAATTCACCGCGCTCAAATTTTATCCGCCGCTCTGAAATTTATCTCACCGCGTCTAAATTTCTCCAACCCGTTGCGCTTTACCGAAATTTATATTTAGTTGTTGTAAAATGCGTTTTTAAAAGGATTTTAGCGGTTTGTGATATGAGTATTTTAGAGCTTACTGAGTGCATAGGCATCGCTTCGGCGGCGCTTAGCGGGTTTTTATTCGGCGTAAAAAAGGGCTGCGATTGGCTTGGGATCTTTATCGCGGCGTTTTTGACGGCGCTTGGCGGCGGGATCATGCGCGACACCTTGGTAAGCCGCGAAATCTACTCGTTTACGCACTATGCGCCCGTAACGATCGTGCTTGCGGTAAGCGCCGTAGCCATTTTTGCCAAACTTTACGAGAATCGCGATTTGGAGGGTAAATTTTTATTTATTCTAACCGATGCGATCGACGTCGTAAGCTTTTCGATAGTCGGGGCAATGGTTGCGCTAAGCTATAATCATAACGTTTTCGGCGTGGTGCTGATCGCGTTTTGCAACGGCGTGGGCGGCGGCATCTTGCGCGACGTGTTGCTGAACGAAGTGCCGTGGTTTTTGCATACGGGGCTTTATGGCACGATAAGCATGGGCGTGGGCTTGATATATTTCGTGCTTGATGGATTGGGACTTAGCGGTGTAGTCTCGGTGCTTATTTTGCTGGTTTTAGGGGTTGCGTTTCGCATGGTGGCTTATTACAAATCTTGGCATCTGCCTAAAGTGGAGTACAAACAATGAACTATTTGATGGATAATTTCGCGCGCGTAAACGTGGCGCTGGTAAGAGGCGAGGGCTCGATAGTCTATGACGAAGCGGGCAAGGACTACGTGGATTTCGGCGCAGGCATCGGCGTAAACTGCCTGGGGCACGCAAACGAGATCGTGCTTGAAGCGATCGGCACGCAAGCCGCGCAGATCATCCACGGCTCAAATATCTATAGAATTCTGCCCCAAGAAGCCCTGGCTCAAAAGATTAGCGAGCTTTTGGGGTATCGCAGCTACGCGGTGTTTTGTAACTCTGGCGCGGAGGCGAACGAAGCGGCGATCAAAATGGCGCGTAAATACGGCACTGTAAACTTCCCTAATAAGAAATTTGAAATTCTAACTCTGCGAAATTCATTCCACGGCCGTACATTAGCGACGCTACAAGCTACCGGGCAGGAGAAATTTCATCCGGAAATTTTTGCGCCCTATATGCCCGGGTTTAAATTTTTCGACGATATTGATGAGATCATCGCGCACATCGATGAAAACAGCGTCGCCGTGATGATCGAGCTAGTCCAGGGCGAGGGCGGTATCAAGCCTCTGGATAAGGCGAGCGTGCAAAGGCTGGCGGCGGTTTTGAAAGAGAAAAAGCTGCTTTTGATCACCGATGAGGTGCAGTGCGGCGTATATCGCACGGGCGAGTTTGCGACGTCGCAAATTTACGGCATCCGCCCCGACATCATCACCTTTGCTAAAGGTCTTGCGGGCGGCGTGCCGATCGGCGCGTGCGTGGCGCAGCAAAACATTTTCGCTCCGGGCGAGCACGGCAGCACTTTCGGCGGTAACTTTTTGGCGACCTCTACGGCGCTTGCGGTGCTTTCGCAGCTAGAGTTTTTAAAAACGAGCGGCAAGCTTGATAAGACTATAAAAAGATTTATCAAAAAACTGGACGCCATCGCCGCAGACTATCCTAGCCTTATCGAAAAGCGCGTGGGGCTCGGTCTGATGCAAGGCCTCGTGCTGCGCGATGAAAAAAATCTGGGCGAGATCTTTAACAAAGCCCTGCAAAACGGACTTTTGATCCTAAAATCCGGCAAGCGCACCCTTAGATTTTTGCCTGCATTAAATATCAAAAAACCGGAGATCAAAGAGGGCTTTGCACGCCTACGCAAGAGCCTGGACGAGATAGTACGGGCGTGAAATTTAGCGATTTTTTTGAGAGCTGGCTAAACGAGAGCTACTACGCAAATACCGCTAAAATCGGCAAGAGCGGTGATTTTTACACTGCCGTAAGCGTAGGGAGCTTTTTTGGGATCTGCATCGCGCGTGAAATTTTACGCCTAAGCGCGGATTTTTGCGCGGCGCAAGAGTTAAGCTTAGACGCGGCGGCGAGCCTAGATAGGTCGCGGCAAAACCTTGCGGCGAGCGAGCTAAATTTAGACGCTGTGCCTGCAAAAAAGCTGCAAAAAGCCGCTAAAATCGCTATCGTAGAGATCGGCTCGCACGACGGGCGGCTGCTTTGCGATATAGCGCAGGCGATTTTTACATTAGGCGGTGCGGCGGCGCTTGATAAATTTAGCTTTGCGATTATCGAGCCGCATGAGCGTCTGCGCGAGCTACAGCGGGCGAGCTTTGCAGAGAGCTTCGGCGGCGAAATCGCGCTAAAGCACTTCGCAAGCGCGCGCGAAGCAAAATTTAAAGATGCGATCTTTGTGGCAAACGAGCTTTTTGACGCCTTTAAATGCGAGGCGGTGGACGGCGAAAATATGCTTTTTATTGAAAGCGGTGCGGTAAAATTTGCCTCCATAAAAGAACGCGAAATTTTGACCCTCGCGCGCAGATTCGGCATCTCGCGCGGCGAAATCCCGGTCGGATACTTTCGCTTCGCGCGCGAAATTTGCGCCAGCGCGCAGAGGTTTTATTTCATCGCCTTTGATTACGGGCAGATGGGCTCTATCGGCGATTTTAGCCTGCGGATTTACCGAAACCACGAGGTTTTTAGCTTCTTTGAAGTGCAAAACTTGAGCGATTTTTACGGCAAAAGCGATCTTACCTACGACGTAAATTTTGAAATTTTACGCGCGGCGTTTGAGGACGCGGGCGCGGTGGCGACGGATTTTAAAAGACAGATTGCGGCTTTGATGGACTTCGGCGCGGTCCAGCTTTTAGAGCTTTTTATGCAAAAAAGCGGCGAGAAGGGCTATCACAACGCGCTTTTGCAGTTCAATCACCTGCGCGCTGAGTTTGGCGAAAAGTTTAAGATGATAAAATTTAAAAAGGGGCTTTGATGAAAGCTTTTATCGATTGCGACTGCGAAATTTTGAAAAAGACACTGGAGCTGTTTTTGAAGGACCATGCTGCAAGTGCGCAGGATTGTGACTTCGTGATAAGCGATGGGCCGCAAAGCTCGGCAAAACCGCTATTTTTGATCGGCGAGGGCGGAGATTTGACGCTGCCGTTTTCCAAGAATACCCTGCTATCGAAGCTGAAGGATTTTCAAGGCTCGCTAAAACGGGATTTTAGCGAATACGACGCGGCGGAAGAGGAAATTTGCGCGCTGTTTGATGAGTTTAAGGCAAAAATCATCGAAATTTTAAGAAGGCAAAATGGCTAAATTGTCTAAGCTCGGCGGCACGCTCTTTACGCAAATTTCAAGCGGCATTTATAGGGGCAAAAAGCTTACTCTGCCCGCGCTTTCGAGTACGCGCAGCACGAAAAGCATCGTAAAAGGCTCGTTTTTCGATACGTGGCGAGCGCAGTTGCGCGGCGCGGCGTTTATCGAGTGTTTCGGCGGCAGCGGTGCGATGGCACTTGAAGCGCTAAGTAACGGCGCAAAAAACGTTTATGCGATTGAAAAGGATGTCGCCGCGCATAAGATAATGCGGAAAAATTTCGAGCTTTTCGAGCTCGGCGCAAATGCGATTTTGGGCGATTGCTTCGAGCGACTACCCGAAATTTTGCACGAGCTGCAAGCGAATATGAACGGACGCTCGAGCGCGAATTCGCCAAATTTAAGCGGCAAAAATTTCAAAAACCATGCCGACGACGACGCCTGCTGTGAAAATTTAAGCAGCGAAAAAGAGGGCTGCCGCAAAAGCTTTAGTAGCGTAGAGCAGGGCGAGAACGGATACCGCGCCGCACAGAGCATCGAAGCGGAAAGCGACACGCAAAGCGGCGTGAAAAATTTGGCTAAATGCGGCATGCGAAGCGGTATATCGGACAGTACTCAAAATGGCGCGCAGAGCGGCGCAAATGGCGATTACGCAGGCGTGGAGGGCTTTGGCGATTGTGCCCAGATTGTCGATTGCACGGGCGCTACTAGCATAAAATACTGCATGAATTCGCTAGCTGCGGACGCTGTGAGCTTTAGCGAAAAAGTTGACGATAACTGCGTTTCTCAATACGATGCAAGCGACGCCGAGACCGCTAATCGTAGCGTAAATTTAAGCTCAAAATGCGGCAAGAGCTCTAATTTTGACACAAATCGCGGCGCGGGCTTAGGCGCGAGTTGCGAAGAGAAAGAAATTTTAAATTTAGGCGAAAATTTTAACGCTAGCTACGGAGAAAGTTTATATTCAAGCGCAAATTTCATCTATGATTCAAGAAAAAATTCCACTGCAAATTCTAGTGGTAATTTTGGCGTTAGCTGCGGAGAGAATTTGTATTCAAGCGTAAATTTAATGCATGATTTAAGAAAAAATTTCGCTGTTAGCTCCCGCGAAAATTTCGCCTGCGGTTTAGGTGAAAACTCTACCGCAAACGGTTTAGGAGAATGTTCTGCCGTAAATTCAAGCGAAAGTCATACCACAAATTCCAGAGAAAATTCCATATCTGATCCCACGCGCAGAGTGTTTGTATATCTGGATCCGCCGTTTGCGATCAGGCAGGGCTTTGGCGGGATTTATGAGCGGGTGTTGGCGCTGATAGCGCGCCTGAGCTGCGCGCAGTGTGAGCTGCTAATCGCGATCGAGCATATGAGCGAGCTTGAGCTGCCGCCTAAAATCGGCGATTTCGCGCTGCTTAAATCGCGCAAATTCGGCGCTACGACGATGAGTTACTACGCAAGATGAAAAGCTTAAAGCAAATTTTAGATTATTACGCCGATTTGAAAAATTGCGACGCGGATCTTTTCGGCGCGCCCGATCCGCTGCAGGTCGCAAAGGGACATCGAAACGACGTCGCAGCGCTCATCTGTGCGCTGTTTGCTTACGGCAACGCGGCTCAAATTTTAAAATTTCTTCGTTCGCTTGATTTTTCGCTTTTAGACGGGAGCGATGAGCGCATTAGAGTGGAGCTTGCGAGCAAAAAATATAGATTTCAAAGCTCGCGCGATGTCGCTGAAATTTTTATAACTTTAAAGCGGCTTAAAAACAGCCTTAGCATCGAGGAGAGCGTGCTTTGCGGCATGCAAAAAAACGGACGGATCGAGGATGGGATAAATTTTTTAATCAGCGAAATTTACAAATTAAATCCCTACCGCAGCCTGGGATATGAGTTTTTTTTCGGGCGTGGCTTCGCGCAAAAGCCCACGTCGCCATATAAGCGCTACAATCTTTTCCTGCGCTGGGCGGTGCGCGACAGCGACATCGATCTGGGGCTGTATAAAAAGATCGAAAAATCGCGCCTCCTCATCCCGCTCGATACCCATACGCATAAAGTTTCACTTAAGCTTGGATTGATCGATCGCAAGAGTTACGATTTCGAGGCGGTTTTGCAGCTTACGCAAAGCTTAAGACGCTTTGATCCGAGCGACCCAATCAAATACGACTTCGCGCTGTACCGCCTCGGACAGAGCGGCGAGATAGATAAAATTTTACCTTCACTGCTTGATTAATTCTAGCTTTAATTGCACATACCGAATGGACCAAAACACTCAGAGAATAATCTATTCTTTTGAATTATATTTTCTCCTGGATAGATAATAATTTCGTGTCCTTGCTTTTGCCAGATTTGTCCATTTTTTGCGCTTATGGTAGATACATCTAAGTGAGCTGTTGAGCCATAGACTAAATATATTTTATCAAATATATCACTATAGCCTAGATAATGAAAAAACGGCGCCGCAAACGTGATTTTTTTGAATTCCGTTAGATTGCTATCTTGAGCGACACAATTGGATTTATTGGAGGGTTTGTAGCCGTTTTCAATGAGTTTCTTTTCTGCTATGCCGTTAGTAGAATTTAACTTTACGTAATGAACATAGCAGATTTCATCTAGACTATCTGCGGCATTTGGTTGAATTTTTCTACGATACAAAAGTAATCCATCCATATCTGCATTGTCTGTTAAAATATTCAATTCTTCAAAATTATTGCTCTTTACGTTCCAAAAATCATTATATGGTTTTAAATAAATTGATGCAATAATAAATGCTATTATTAATATGATGATTGCCCCTAAAATAGATACGCTTATGATGAAAATTTTTAAAATCAGATCTATGATTTTTTTGAAACTATTCATTTTTATCCTTATTTTTTACTATTATAGCATACGATTTGCTATTGCGATGTACGGCGGTTAAAATTTAAGTTCACCTTTTGTAAAATATTGGAAATTAAAAAGGGACAAAAATGGAGCTTGAACTTTGGCAGTTTGTGGTGCTTTTTGCAGCGGCGTTTTTCGGCGGATTTATCGACTCGATCGCGGGCGGC
>NZ_CALKTT010000002.1 GCF_937997535.1 uncultured Campylobacter sp. | reverse complement strand
AGCCGCCGATTAGCTTTCGCATGCTGCGAATTTCTTCGTTTGATGGCGATTTGATATTTGCAAAAGGGGTGCCCTGCACGGGGATCATCGCCATGCAGTTCATGATATCGGCCTGCCACTCTTTGGCCTTTTTCGCGATTTCGGGGACGTGATTCATATTGACGCCGGGGATTACGACCGTATTGATCTTTACGATCATACGGGCTTCTTTTAGCTTGCGAATCCCTTCCTCTTGGCGCTCCCCAAGAATTTTAGCGCCCTCTTCGCCGTGGTAAATTTTGTTTTTGTGGCGCACCCACGCATAAATTTTGCCGCCTACGCCCGGCGTTACGGCATTAACGGTCACCGTCACGTGGCTTACGCCGATCCGCACGATATCATCCACGTGCTCGGGCAGGGACAGGCCGTTTGTGGATAGGCAAAGTAGGGCGCGAGGGAAGCGGGCTTTGCATTTTTCAAAGGTCGCTAGGGTCTTGTCGGCATCGCACATAGGATCCCCGGGTCCTGCGATACCGATGACTGAGATATCCTGTCTAAATTTAAATAGATTTTCCACGTATAGCGCGGCCTCATCCGGGCTTTGCACTCTCCCCGTTACGCCGGGGCGATTTTCGTTGGCGCAGTCGTAGATGCGGTTGCAAAAATTGCATTGGATATTGCAATGCGGCGCTACGGGAAGGTGCACGCGCCCGTAGGCGGCGGACGCTTTTTTGCTAAAGCAGGGGTGGTTGTCGAAAGAGGGTTTGGCGAAAAAATTCATCAATCTTTTTTCCTTCCGAATTTGATAGCGTCCACGTGGCAAACGTCCATACAATCGCCGCAGTTCGTGCAGTTCATCTCGTCCGGTCTCGTGCCCATTTCGCATTTGCGCAAACAGGCGTTGCAGTTATCGCAGGCATCTGTTTTATAAACGCGAAATATTGAAATTTTACGCAGCAGCTCCATTATGCCGCCGCTCGGACAGGCGAAGCGGCACCATAAATTTGCGACGATCAAGGACGCGGCGATAAGAGCCACGACGACGGCAGTGCGAACCGCCCAGTACCAGTCGGAAAATTTAAAGGACATGATAACGGCGTTGAGATACTCGTCGCTGGTGCGGATAGGGATCATGACGCGAGGATTGCCGTAGATAAAATATACGCCCGCGCTAAGCAAAACGGCTAGAACCATGCCTATTTGCGCATATCGTAGCTTCCTGTTATTTTTTAGCTTAAGCTTAAAAGCGGCAAATTTGCCGAGCATTTGATTTACGAATCCGCCCGGGCAAAGCCAGCCGCAAAACGCGCGCCCGAGGAAAATAACCAGCACGGGTATAAACAGCCAAAAGCCGAAAAACACGGTCGCGATCCGCCCCCAGCACGTAACGATCGGACAGGATTGGCAGTTTACGAAAGGCACGATAAATGGGCATCTAAAAATTCCATAATACGCCCATTGTCCGATCGCGCCGATAAAAATCAGCTGCACCAAACGACGAATTTTAGTTAGCCTAGAGACTTTTTTCATCTTTGCCATATTTACGATACTAAACATCTTTTACACCAAACCTTTCTATGAGTTCAAGCCCACGCGCCGAATGGATGGAGGTAAAGCCGTGTCGCTCGAAAATTTCCTGCCCCTCCACGGAGCAGACGAAGTCCGCAAAGTCATCGGCAAGCTTCTCGTCCTTTACGTATTTCATGATATTTAGCGTAAAGGTAAGCGGCCCGGGCGGAATTAGTTTTTCGTCGATAGGCATATATTCGATCTTGTCTTTAAACCTATCGTGCGTCGTTAGGCGCTTTTCGATTATGGACGCATCACCCTTGCCATCTACCAGATCGCACATCATCTGGATGACGCATGAGCCGTTGGCGACCATATTTTTCATGACCGGCTCAGTAAGGCCGGAATTTTTCAAAATTCCCTTTACCGGTCCGCTGCCCGGAGGCGATGCCCTTAGCGGCAGCATCACCCGCACGCCGGGTTCTGCTAGATCCTTCAGATCGCGAATGCCCGCGGGATTTCCCTTCGGCACTACTAAAACGTAGTCGGTAAAACATAACGGTCTAAAGCGAAGGCTAAGGCCTGCTTTGCGCAGTTTTTGGCTTAGCTCCAAAACGCGGGCGCCGAAAACCTCTGTCTTGCCCTGCAAGGCTAGCAGCGACTTTCCGAGCGCCCCAGCAAAGGCACCGGTGTACTGGATGTTATGCCCCGTTTTGGACTCGTACGCCTGATTTATCTGCGCAAAAGCCTCGGATAGTCCTCCGCACGACCAAACCTGCAACGAATCGGGCTTAAACGGCGTATAGCCAGCAAGCATCGATTCGGGCCCGGCGATGGCTGCCGCTGCCAAAGCTCCTTTTAAAAAGCCGCGACGAGATTCGTCTATCTCCTTAAATTTCATGCAACCTCTCCTTTCTTTGGTTTGTTTTTAAATTTAAAAAATTCTTCATTTCAAAATTTCAAACAGTATCGATTAAAGTAGCTCGATAAACGCTTCCAAGCGCGTGCGAATTTGCCCGACATCCTGTTTTGAATAATCGGTCTCTAGCAACATATAGTTTACTCCTGCTTCGCGGCTCGCCTCTTTGATCTTGTTCGTCTCGATCGCGTAGGTGTGGCAGCCGCTTAGCACGACGTCGATGACGCCGTCTGCTTGATACTCGCGGATAAATTCCTTGATAATATCGCCTCTGGCGTCGTTTTGATACATCACCGAACATGGAATTTTAAGGTAGCGTTCGGCGATATTTGCGACTAGATCGCCCTTCGTTTGCACTTAGCGAGACGATCTCGCTCTCCGCAAAAACAGTGCACGTTGAGCTAATTTTGATCGCGGGATTTTTGCGGGCAGTTTTGTAAATTTCGCTTAGCTCTAGCCCCAGGCGGCCCGCGCTGATCTCTAAAAATTTGCCCGTGCCGGCCGAGCACTTGTCGTTCATGATGAAGTCCGTGGGCTTGCCATTTTCGGTCTTGATCGCTTTCGTATCCTGCCCGCCCACGTCAATGACGGTACAATCAGGCTCAAACAAAAAGTGAGCCCCAAGGCCGTGGCATAAAATTTCGCTCATGCTAAGCTGCGCGTAGTCCACGCTGACGCGTCCGTAGCCCGTAGCCGTTACGAAGCCATCGCCGTAGCCTTTTTGCTCTAAAATTTGCTTGATCTGCCGCGTGACTCTAACCGCGCTAAAGCCGCTTGGCAGCAAAAACAGTTCGCAAAATTTGCCGTGCTCGTTCATAACGGCGACCTTTGATGAGGTCGAACCGATGTCGATACCGATAAAATGCATA
>NZ_CALKTT010000001.1 GCF_937997535.1 uncultured Campylobacter sp. | reverse complement strand
ATTGCTTGCAAGGTACAAGTGTATTTAAAAGGTGCACATCGGCTAGCTAATGTTGTCGTCTATGGAGGCACGAATAGCGTTTGGCTCGAAGTTATCGGCGTAAAACTCATCGTGTCTTATTTGCGCAAGAGTGGTTAAATTTCGCAGCAAGCGGCAAAGTAGGGGGTGAAGTGTGTATCGTGATCTTTTTGGACCGGGTGTGGGTTTTGCGAAGTGTCTCTGTCGCGCTTGGAGAGTTTAAATTTTAAAATTTACCGCATCGCGTAGTATTTTGCAAAACATCGTACCGCCGCCGCGAAAAGATATGCCGAGCCTGCCGCTGTAAAAGTGTGATGATCGGTCATTACCGAGCAAAGTAGCACCGCAGCAAGCGCGTAAAATATGAAAGCGCATTGCTATAAGCGAGCGGGCAGAGTGAAGAGGAGCCCGCGTTTCATAGATATCTCGTGCTAGTGGGGCTTGCGCGATGAATGGATGCAAATCCTGCGCAAAATGCGCACTGCGGTAAAATAGGGTAAGACCGCTCTTGGTGTGATTGGGGCTGGATGTCGCGCGGGGTGTATCTGCGCGCATGAGAGAAAAGAGCGCTTATAGCGCGATTTGAGCTGCTACGAAATTTGATTTATCAAAAGAGATTTTTGAAGAAGGAGCGAAATTTATAAAATTTCACTCTTTGATTTTGTGATGTTTAAAGCGTGCACATCGTTTCGCGTAACGCAGGATTATTTTACGCCGACGATGATTTGAGTAGATTTGATGATTGCGGTTACTTCATCATCTTTTTTAAGCGCTAAATTCTTAACCGATTCGTTTGTGACGGTTGCGCTTAAATTCTCGCCGCCGGCGCTTCTGACGCTGATCTCGGCATTTACCGCACCCTCTTTAACGGCGGTGATTTTGCCCTTTATCTGGTTGGTCGCGCTTAAGCGTAGATCGTTCTCGCCTTTGGAGATGATGACGCTTGGGGCTTTGAATAAAAATACCGCCTCTTTGCCCGCTTTTAGATCTAGACCTTTTTCGGAATCGGTCGTAACGGTCGCTTTTAGCACGTCGCCGCCCTTAGTTTTGCCTACGATTAGCGAGTTTACCGCACCTGTTTTTACCTCTGTGATCACAACGTTAAGTTGATTCCTTGCACTGATTGCCATTTTTGGCTCCTTCTAAAAAAATATGGGCGAATATTAGCGGCAAATTCTTAAATGAAATTTAAAAATGCTGCGTGTAAGAAATTAATTTGATTTGTTGCGAATTTATATTAAGCCCACTTTTTAAATTCCTAGCTTGCATTATGAAAAATAGCGTTAAAAAATAGATGAAATTCTAAATTTGCATATATTAAATCGAGTTATTTTCCTTGAAATTTTATTCGCTTTTTATAAAATTCTGCGTTTTTTAGAGCTCTGACGCAAAATTTAGCGTTTGTTTTATGCGCACCTGCGAAGTTACATCCGGATAGAAAATTTATCTCAAATCGCGTCTGGCAAGGCTTTAAGAGCGCTCCGCTTACGCCTGTTCGCTGAATTCTATGCCTCGCACATTGGTTTTACTAGTGGATTGGCGAGTGAGGCGGTTTTACATTTGCTTTAAAATTATGGCGAGCGGTGCGCTTTGAGCGCAAAATTTCAGCGCACCTTGCTTTGCAGAAAATCACGCAGAATCATCGCGTGGTTGCAGTGCTCGTCCTTTGCGGCATATAGCAGCGTGACGACCGGCTCGTTTTTAACCTTTTTTAAAAACTCCGCCACAGCGGGATTTTGCTCAAGCTCAGCCAGGTAAAGCTCCTTAAAATTGGCGAAATTCTCAGGCTTATGCGCGAAAAGCTTACGTATTTCGGTGCTAGGCGTTATATCTTTCGCCCACATATCAAGCTCCAGCGCGTCTTTTTTTATGCCGCGCGGCCAAAGTCTGTCACATAGTACGCGAAATCCATCCTCTTTCTCCGCGCTCTCATAGACGCGCTTAATTTTAAATTTTGTCATAGTTTGCTCCTTTAAATTTGCTAATCCTTGATAAAATAATCGCCGTCGAAGCTTACGAGCGAGTATTTGCGCTCGCCCCCAAGCGCTTCTACGAGCTCCGGTACGCTAAGGAACGTGAGGCTGTCGGCGCCTATAAATTTGCAAATTTCATCCGTGCTCATATTTGCGGCGATCAGCTCGCGCACGCTCGGCGTGTCGATGCCGTAGCGCTCGGGATATTTAAGCTCCGGGCTTGCGATGCACATATGTACGTGCGCCGCGCCCGCATGGCGCAGAAGCTCGACGATCTTTTTGCTCGTAGTGCCGCGTACGATGCTATCGTCCACGACGACGACGCTCTTGCCGTGCAGTGCCGCGCCGATCGGGTTTAGCTTGAGTTTGACCTTTAAATTTCGTACCTCTTGCGTCGGCTCGATGAAGGTACGGCCGATGTAGTGGTTGCGCACGATCGCCATCTCGAAGGGCAGCTTGCTCTCTTGCGCGAAACCAAGCGCCGCCGGCACGCCGCTATCGGGCACGGGCACGACGAAATCGGCTTTTAGCTCTTTACATTTTCGCGCGAGCGCCGCGCCCAGTTTTTTTCTGACCTCATATACGTTTTTGCCCTCTACGACGCTGTCGGGGCGCGCGAAGTAGATGTATTCAAACGCGCAAATTCTAGCCTCCGCGGCTTTTAAAATTTCAAGCGAGCTGAACTCATCCTTGCCCTCTTCGAAAATTACCATCTCGCCGGGCTTCACGTCGCGGACGAACTCGGCTTCTACGAGATCAAACGCGCAGGTTTCGCTCGCGACGATGTAGCCGCCGTCTTTGAGCCTGCCGATGCTGAGCGGACGCACGCCGTAGCGATCGCGCACGGCAAACATCTTCGAGCGGCTTAAAATCAGAAGCGAGTACGCGCCCACGCACTGATTCAGAGCTTCGACGATGCGGTCTTTTAGATGCTCCTGCTTGCTACGGGCGATGAGGTGCAGTATGTTTTCGGTGTCCATGCCGGACTGAAAAATCGCCCCCTCGCTTACGAGCTTGTGGCGAATTTCGTCTTTGTTGATCAAATTTCCGTTATGAACGATAGAGATCTCCCCAAGAGCGTAGTTGCCCGCAACGGGCTGTGCGTCCTTTAGACTATCTGCACCCGCGGTGCCGTAGCGGTTGTGACCGATCGCGATGTTGCCTTTTAAAATTTCAAAACTCGCGGGGCTAAAAACCTCCGTCACGAGCCCCGTGGCTTTGATCGTTTTGATGTGATGGTTGAAGCTCGAGCTGATGCCGCTTGCCTCCTGGCCGCGGTGCTGCATGGCAAAAAGCCCGTAATACGCGGTTTTAGCCGCACCTTCGGAATTTATGACTCCCACGATTGCGCACATTTTCTAACCTCTTAAATTTTATTTTTTAGAAATTTATCTATATTTTGTTTTATCATTGACGGCTCGCCGTCCGGCATTTTGTCGGCGCCTCATCAAATAGATCGGCTGAAATTTTAAACATCTCGGCGATATTCGCTCCGCCTTTGGCGTAGCTACCGAATAGTCCGACTTTGTAAATTCCAAAGCTTTCAAGCTCAGGCTTTAGCTCACGCAAAAAATTTAAAATTTCATCTTTAGTTGGCATTTTATTCTCTTAAATTTAGCCGCAAAGCCTAGATTCCTAAGCAGTCGTCGATACCGTAAAGCCCGCTATTTTGGGACGCTAGCCATACTGCGGCCTTTATCGCGCCTCTGGCAAAGGTCGCGCGCGAAGTGGCCGTATGACTTAGCTCGACGAACTCGCCCTCGCCGTAAAATCCCACGGTGTGGCGCCCGACTATATCGCCGCCGCGCAGCGACATCACGGCGATCTCGTCTTTGCCGCGCTCGCCGATGAGCCCGTCGCGACCGCTTACGCGCACGTCTTTTAAGTTTAGCCCGCGCGCGCTTGCGGCGCTTTCCGCAAGGCTCATCGCCGTGCCGCTCGGGGCGTCTTTTTTGTGGCGGTGGTGCATCTCTAAAATTTCGCAGTCAAAATCGCGCAAGCTCCTGCTGGCAAGCGCTACGAGTTTGTTTAACACCGCGACGCCCAGGCTCATATTCGTAGCGTGCAGCACGGGCATTTTTGCGCTGCATTCGCGCAGTAGCCGCTCGCCTTCCTCGCCTAGAGCCGTCGTGCCGATGCAAAGCGGCTTTGGATGCGAAAGCGCAAATTTCATTAAGCTTATTGCGCCGTCTCGGATCGTAAAGTCTATCACGACGTCGCAGCCGCTAAAAAGCTCGTCGTAGCTGCGGCTTGCGGCGCAGCTCGGCGTATAATCAAGCGGAGCGACCGTGTAGATCACGCTTGCTCGTGCCTGATCGAAATTTTTCAGGCATTCGTAGATCATCGTGCCCATTCTGCCGCTTCCGCCGTGAATTCCTATATTTATCATCGCTCATCCTTTAAATTCAGTCCGCTTAGTATAGCCAAATTTTGCTTACGCTATTTTTCAAGACCCAGGTTTAGCGGGATGAAGTTGTTTTGTTTGAGCTCGGCTTCGCTCGGCTTTTTGATCTCTATGCGAGAAGCGCTTACGCCGCGCTGCACGAGTGCCGATTGCACGGCGGCCGCTCTGGCAAGGGCTAACTCATCAAGACGGGAGCGGGTAAATTTCTGCGCGCTTATCAGCTCCTCCATCGCCTCATCGCCGCTAGCTTTGATGCCGTATTTGATCTTAAGCGCCGCTATAGCTTCATCCGTGGAGAGCCCCTGCTTATTAGACATCAGCGTAAGCGTGTTTTGAAGCGAGCGCCTTTGAAACTCGTGAGTATCGAGCTTTTCGTTATACGCAGAATTTAGAATGATCTTAAGATCGGGCTTAGCTTTTGCGACCTTGGCTAAATCATCGATTTTAGAGCTTTCGCTGATTAAAATTTCGCTGCTCGCCGCCTCAAAATCGATACTTTCCAGCTTTTTCGTATCTACGCCCGCGATCTTTCCCATAAATCTAAACGGACTTAGTACGATGTCCGATAGTAGCTTTTTGATCGCGCCCCAAACAAGCGCGCCGTAGCTAAATTTCGGATCGCTTAGCGTGCCGCTTAAAGGCAAGCTAATATCGATCTGATCGTCGCTGTCCTTTAGAATCGATACCACTAGACCGATCGGAAGGCTCAGCGCATCCTTGCTCTGCACCTCTTTGCCAAGCTCGAAGCGGTCTAAATTTAGATCATTGCTTGCGTTTAGCTTGCCATCGTCGATTTTGTAGGCGAGTTTTAAATTTAACTTACCGCCCGCGATTTCGTTGCCGATATATTTGGCGGTATAGGGCGATGCGGGCACAAGCGGGATCTCCTTTAAAACGACGTTTATATCGCTTTTGCGTTTAAAATCCAGCGGATAGGCGCGCACCGTGATGCTCGCTAGCCCGCTTCCGCTTACGAGCGAGCTAAGCTTGATATCCGCCGCTCGCTTCGGGCTGATCTCGCTGATGCTTGCTTTCATATCGCTGATGCGCAGTTTAAAGGGTGTTGCTAGACTCTCATCAGTGAAATTTAAACTTCCGCCGCTAAGCGAGATGTTTTTTACGCTCCACGCAAAGTTTGCCCCGTTTTTTGCGGATCTATTAGGCGCAGCTTGGGCGGGCTTTGCGGTCTGTTTTGCCTGCGCGGCGGGCTTTATCAGCGAGAGCAAATTTAAACGCCTGTCTTTATTTAGCGAGATATTTGCCGCGGGCGAGCCAAGAGCGATCTTATTTAGCGTGAGAGAGTTTGGGCTCAGCGCGATTTGCGCGACATTTAGCGATGCAAGGGAGAAAATTTTATCCCTGCCCGAGCTTAGCGCCAAGCCCTTGCCCGATAGCTTTGCTTCGAGCGAGAATGTGTTTGAAAGCTTCAGCTGCCCTTGCGTAGCGAGCTCGCCTGCGATGGAGCCCGTGATAAATTCCGCGGCGTATTTGTTAAAAACGCTCAAGTTCGGCGCATTTAGGTTGAAGTTCACGCCTACGTTAAGCGGCGCGATACTAGCCTTGCCGTCCGCGTTAGCGGTGATCTCGCCCGTGATAAGGCTTGCTTTGATACCGAAAGGCTCGGCGAAATTCGAGCTTAGCCCGCTTAGCGTGGCGCTGAAATCCTTGATCTCGTGCACGTTGTTTTTAACGATAAAGCTCTCGTCGATCTTAGCCTTTGCGCCGGTTACGGAGGCCTCGCCGATCTTAAATTTTAAAGCGGGGCTTTTGGCGGGCTTTTTAGAATCCGAATTTGCGCCGCTTGCCGTAGAGTTTACATCCGCCGGGTTTGTATCGCCCGCGCTCGCCGTTTTTTTGGAGCTCGCAGGATTTTTAGAGATCGCGCTTAAAATCGCCAGATCGTTTATGCTTTTGGCGCCGTTAACGTCCACTTCCGAGTTGAAAAACGGCTCGTTTAGCAAAATTTTATCCACGCCCAGATCGAGATCCGCGACGTTAAATTTAACCCCTTGCACGCCGAAGCTTTCAAATCCGCTAAAAATTCCGTTTTTGTTTGCGATTTTGGAGTTTGAAATTTTAGCGAACTCCAGGCTTACGCCGTTTTGCGCGCCCTCTTTGTCGTAGCTAAACGCGCCCAGCTCGGTTGCGGCGAGTGAAATTTTGTCGCTGCGCGCTAGCGTAATCTGCGTGTCCGCGATATTAAAGGCGCCAAAGCCCGTATGAAGGGCCGTATCGTTACCTTCGGCGTTAAATTTCAAAAAATTTTCCGTGATTTTAGTATCGTTTGAGACGACCGAAATTTGCGGATTTGCAAAGCTTGAGCGGTTTAGATCTACGCTTTTTACGGCGGAGTTTAGCCGCAAGTTTGCCCCCGTTTTATTAAAATCCAGCGCAAAATCTGCAATTCGCGCTCCCTCAAAGCCCGTGGAAATTTTGGTTTCGCCCATATCGTATTTTGCGCCCAAAACTAGAACTTGCGGAATCATCACTTTGCCTGAAATTTCATTCGAAATGTCCGTATTTAGCTCAAAGCTCGGGATTTTTAGCGAGTCTAGCGAAATTAAGCTTTGATCTTGCAAAATTTCTAGACTTTGCAGCTCGAGCTTTGAGTTTTCAAGCGCAAATTTTATATTTTCATCGAGGCTCGATCGGTAATTTAGAGTAGCGGAAAGGAAGCCGTTTTTAAACCGCACGCCGCTAGGATCGAGATACGATAGCCAAAACGGATCGATTTTCAGCCGCGAGATATCTACCTTGCCGTGCAGACGAAGAGGCGCCAGGTCAATGGCTCCATCGAAGCTTAGCGCGTCGTATGTACGCGAAACGGCGCTTAAATCGTGCTCGCCGATCGTTTCGTCCTTTAAATTTAGTCCGTTGATCTCATAATTTAGCTCGGTCGAGATGAGCGAAAACGGCCTTTTCAGGGAGTTATCGACGTAGCCCAGAGAGCCGCGCTCGATCTTAAAATTATTCAGCGTGATGTTGAAGCTGGAGTTTTCATCCTTGCTTTCGCTTTTTTGCTCCGAAAGTAGCGGCTCGAAATTGAAAGTACCGTTTTGCTCACGCTCGACGTGAAATTTAGGCGATTTTAGGTGCAAAATTTCTACCGCGAGAGTCTTTTTAAAAAGCTTTGAAAAACCGATTTTTAAATTTATCTCATCGGCGCTAAATAGCGGCTTAAAAGTGCTAAGCTCCGGCTTGGTGACGTTTAGCTCGTAGGTAAAGGGGTTAAATTTGGCGTCCTGCACGCTAAAGCTCGCTCTGCCCTCTAAAATTTTAGGCAGCGCCTTTTCGATAAAAAGTGGCACGCCGAAAAAGCCCGCGAGCACGTAAAATAGCGCAAATCCGCCCAAGCCGCAAGCAAACTTACGCCAGTGTTTTATAAAAAAATTTTTCATTTTTCCGCTCATTAATTTTGATAGCGTAAAATTATATCCAAAAATTTCGTGCAAAGGGTTAAATTTTGCTGGTTCACATCTGCTGCTCGGTCGATTGCGATTATTTTTTGCGCCGCTTAAAAGAGCTCACGCAAGAGCCGCTAATAGGCTATTTTTATGATCCCAACATACACCCCTACGGCGAATACGTTCTTAGAATGCACGACGCAAAGCGGGTTTGCGAGAATTTAGGGATTAAATTTATCCCGGGCGAGTATGATTTTCAGGGCTGGCTAGACGGCGCGCGCGGGCTTGAAAATGAGCCCGAAAAGGGCGCGCGCTGCGAGTTTTGCTTTGATTTTCGCATGCAAAAAACAGCCGAGCTCGCGCTAAGTTTGGGCGAGCGTAAAATCACCACGACTCTTTTAATGAGTCCCAAAAAATCGCACTCTCAGCTTTGCGCCTCGCTACAGCGCATCTGCGAGCGCTGCGGACTGAAGTTTATCGCGCCCGATTTTCGTAAAAACGGCGGCACGAACGAGCAGTTTGCGCTCGCGAAAAAAGACGCGCTCTATCATCAAAACTACTGCGGCTGCATCTACGCGCTTGCGGCGCAGCGGAATGATCAACGAAAGGCTGAACGAAATTTGGGCGGAAGTCTGACGGCGGATTTGAAGCAAAATTTAGCCTGCGATGCCGAAATTTACGAGCTAATGTCGCCGATCGATCGGCAAATCTTGCCCGCTTCGGTAGAGGAGAAATTGAAATTTTACAAAAAGCTTTGCTCGCTCGAAAAAAAAGGTGTGAAATTTAGCGTGCTGCGCGATCGGTTTTTAAACTACCGCCTGCTCCGTGCATGGATTAAATTTGACGGGCGTGTAGCGCCTTCGTTTGTGCTATTCGGCTCGCATTTTACGCGCGAAAACGTGAAGTTTAGCATAGAGCGGAAGTGCGAAATTTTTTGCAGCGACAAGGGCGAGATTAAAATTTTAAGTCTGGCGAAATTTAACGAAATTTCAAGATCAAATTTCAAAAGCGTATCCGAAATGCTAAAAAACCCGCCGAGTCTCGCGCGTCAAAATAAAACTCGCGCCGCCCTGTGCGCTGCGGGCTCGCTCTCGCCGATCATCGTCACGGACGAGATAAGAGCCGCCAAAGTTCAAATTTACGGGCTCTCGCGCATATTTTTAGACGTTAGGGAAATTTTAGTAAGAATTTGATAAGATTCTAAAATTTCTAAAAAAGGCAGATAAATGATAGATATAAACGAAATCCTCTCCATCCTACCTCATCGTTTTCCGTTTTTGCTGATAGATCGCGTCGAAGAGCTCAGCATAGGCGAAAGTATCAAGGCCTATAAAAACGTAACCTACAACGAGCAGATCTTTCAGGGTCACTTCCCTGGCCACCCGATCTATCCGGGCGTAATGATAATCGAGGGCTTAGCGCAGGCGGGCGGCGTGCTGGCGTTTAAGAGCATGGAGAAAGAGGGCGTCGATCTAAGCGACAAAGTCGTGTATTTTATGAGTATCGACAACGCTAAATTTAGAAGTCCCGTCCGCCCCGGCGACAAGCTTGAGTATCGCATCAGCGTAATCAAACACCGCGGACGCATCTGGGTGCTAAAGGGCGAAGCCTACATCAACGACGGCGCCACATTGGCCGCGCAGGCTGAACTTCAAGCAATGATAATGGATAAATGATGGCTAAAGTTCACCACACGGCGATCATCGAGGACGGCGCACAGATCGGAGCCGAGGTTGTGATTGAGCCGTATGCTTTCGTAAGCGCGCAGGCTAAAATCGGCGACGGCTGCACGATCAAGCAGGGCGCGCGCATCATTGGCGATACGCAAATCGGCGAGGGCTCTAAAATTTTTTCATACGCGATCGTGGGCGAAATTCCGCAGGATATGAGCTTTGAAGAGGGCGAGCGAACGGGGCTAATCATCGGCAAAAACGCTACGATTCACGAGTTTTGCACGATTAGCTCGGGCTCGCATAAGGGCGACGGATTTACGCGCATCGGCGATAATCTCTTTATGATGGCGTATTGCCACATCGCGCACGATTGCGTGCTGGGCAGCAACATAATCCTAGCCAACAACGCCACGCTCGCAGGTCACGTCGTAATGGGCGATTATGCCGTTATCGGCGGGCTTACCCCCGTACATCAGTTCGTCCAAATCGGCGAGAGCTGCATGATCGCAGGGGCTAGCGCGCTTAGTCAGGACGTGGTGCCGTTTTGCCTAGCCGAGGGAAATCGCGCCTATATTCGCGGGCTAAATTTAACGGGCATCCGCCGCCGCTTCGATAAAGAGACGGTCGAGACGATAAATCGGGCGTATAAATTTTTATTCAACCAAGGCAAGGGCTTAAAGGAGCAGGCGCAAATTTTATTAAACGAAACGAGCGATCAAAACGTGCGCAAGATGTGCGAGTTTATAATCAACACAAAACGCGGGATTCCGCTAGATAAAGGTAAAATTTAATGGCAAACAAGTGCAGTTTTTGCGGTGAGACGGGCGCGGACGGACGTCGTATCTATCCTAACGACGACGGTACGGCGGCTATCTGCAGCTATTGTATCGATATGGCATATGCCGCCATCCACGGCAGCGAGGGCCAAAATGAGGCGATACAAAATCAAAATAAAGAGATCGATTTCGAGGCTATCAAGCCAAAGGCGCTGATGGAAGTGCTAAATCGCTACGTCATCGGTCAGGAGCGCGCTAAGAAAATTTTTAGCGTCGGCGTTTACAACCACTATAAAAGAATTTTCAGGCAGACCGACGCAAAGGGCGACGACACCGAAATTTCAAAATCAAATATCTTGCTTATCGGGCCTACCGGCAGCGGTAAGACGCTTATGG
The DNA here is from genome assembly GCF_937997535.1 of uncultured Campylobacter sp. Lineage (GTDB taxonomy): Bacteria > Campylobacterota > Campylobacteria > Campylobacterales > Campylobacteraceae > Campylobacter_B. The sequence goes on along the minus strand of NZ_CALKTT010000001.1, from coordinate 21,057 downwards.
CGCAGACCTTGGCGAAATTTTTAGACGTGCCGATCGCCATTAGCGACGCTACGAGCCTAACGGAAGCGGGCTACGTCGGCGAGGACGTAGAAAATATCCTCACCCGCCTTTTGCAGGCCGCGGACGGCGATGTAGAAAAGGCGCAGCGCGGTATCGTTTTCGTAGACGAGATCGATAAGATCGCGCGAATGAGCGAAAACCGCAGCATCACGCGCGACGTAAGCGGCGAGGGGGTGCAGCAAGCGCTGCTTAAGATCATCGAAGGAAGCGTCGTAAATATCCCTCCAAAGGGCGGCCGCAAGCACCCAAATCAGGACTTCATCCAGATCGATACGACAAATATTTTGTTCGTCTGCGGCGGCGCGTTCGACGGGCTAAACGAGATCATCAACCGCCGCATCGGGCAGAACGTGTTAGGGTTTAATCAAACCAAGCGCAGCAAGAAAGAGAGCTTAAATTTGCTAAATATGGTCGAGGCTGACGATTTGGTGCATTACGGCATAATCCCCGAGTTAATCGGGCGCTTGCACGTAGTGGCTACGCTAAATGAGATCGACGAAAAGGCTATGGTTAGAATTTTAACCGAGCCGAAGAATGCGATCTTAAAGCAATATCAAAAGCTCTTTGCGATAGACGGCGCAAATTTAAAATTTGACGACGACGCGCTAAGAGAGGTCGCAAGCCTTGCGATCAAGCGCAAAACCGGCGCACGCGGACTTCGCAGCATAATCGAGGAGATTATGATCGATATTATGTTTGATCTGCCTGAGCTTAAGGGCTATGACGTCATCATCTCCAAAGAGGTCGTAGATGGCGTCTCTAAGCCGATACTTGTAAAACAAAATTTAACTGCATAAAGGGGATAAATGTTACTTGATTCGATTCTAGGATTATTTTCTAGGGATATGGGTATTGATCTAGGCACGGCAAACACGCTTGTGCTGCTAAAAGATAAAGGCATCATCATCAACGAACCGAGCGTCGTCGCGGTGCAAAACGAGCGCTACGGCAAGCAAAGGATCATTGCCGTGGGCGCCGAGGCTAAAGAGATGCTAGGACGCACTCCTGGCGATATCGAGGCGGTGCGCCCGATGAAGGACGGCGTTATCGCGGATTTTGATATGACGGAGAAGATGATTAGGTATTTCATCGAAAAGACCCACAAGCGCCGCTTTTTCGTAAGCCCGCGCATTATCATCTCGGTTCCTTACGGGCTAACTCAGGTCGAGCGCAAAGCCGTGCGCGAAAGCGCGATGATAGCGGGCGCACGTGAAGTTTATCTAATCGAAGAGCCGATGGCTGCGGCGATCGGTGCGGGGCTTCCGGTAAATGAAGCGCGCGGCTCACTGGTCGTAGATATCGGCGGCGGTACCACCGAGATCGGCGTTATCTCTTTAGGCGGTATCATCAGTGCCAAATCTGTCCGCGTCGCAGGCGATAAGATCGACGCAAGCATCGTTAATTACGTCAAAGAAAAATATAGCCTGCTTATTTCGGAGCGTGCGGCCGAGGAGATCAAGATCAAGATCGGCACGGCGGTACAACAGCAAAAAGATCTTACATACACGGTCAAAGGAAAAGACCAGATCAGCGGGCTTTTAAGCTCGGTTGATCTTACGAGTGAGGACGTTAGAGAGGCGATCAAAGACTCGATCAGAGAGATTGCAGACGCGCTGAAATTTGTGCTAGAGAGCATTCAGCCAGAAGTCGCCGCCGACATCGTCGAAAACGGCGTCGTACTAACGGGCGGCGGTGCGCTCATTCGCGGATTAGATAAATATCTAAGTGACACCGTAAAGCTTCCGGTTTTCGTCGCGGACGAGCCACTGCTGTGCGTCGCAAACGGCACGGGAAAAGCCCTAGAAGAGATCAAATCGCTAAAACAAGCGGCAAATGACTAATCTCAAACTCCTCCTCGTCGCGGTTTTGCTAGTAGCCGTTTCGTTAACGTTCGGCTCGTATATCCACGGCAAATTTATCGGATTTGCAGGAGGAATTTTAGAGGTTTATTACGGCGTGAGCGATCGGGTAAAAAGCGCCGTGAACGAGCATTTTAACCAGGCAGAGACGATCAAAGCTCTACGAGAAGAAAACGCCGAGCTAAAAAAATCGGCGATGCTGCTTAGCACGTTCGCGGGCGAGCTGAATAAAATTTTGATCGATAAAAATAGCTCCATTTATGAGCCCAAAGTCCAGCTCGTAAAGGCGCTAAGCTACGCGAATCTAAACGACTACAACAAATTCTTCGTAAATTTTGAAAATTTTAACCCAAACAAAATTTACGGCCTCATCAGCGAGGGTAAAACTGCAGGGATTTTAGTAAATAAAGACGGGCGCCCGCTTGCGATCTTACAGCGCGACGAAAAGAGCAACTTCTCCGTTTTCATAGGAGATACTCAAATTCCTGGCGTCGCAGGCGGCGAAAATAACGAGCTCGTAGTTAGATACATCCCACAATGGCTTGATCCTAAGGTAGGCGATGAGGTCTTTACGAGCGGGAAAGATGAAATTTTCTTTGCCGGCGTACCGGTAGGAAAGGTTAAAGAAATTCAAAACGGGAAGCTATACAAAAGCGCCGTCGTAGAGCCCTACGTGAGCTCCGAGATGCCGGCGTTTTTGTATGTCGTTACAAAGGAAAATTGATGCCCAAAAGAGATGATATTAAGACGATTTTACTGATCGGTAGCGGTCCGATCGTAATCGGCCAGGCGTGCGAGTTCGATTACAGCGGCACGCAGGCTGCCAAGACGCTAAAGAGCCTCGGATACCGCGTAGTGCTAATAAACTCTAACCCCGCTACCATTATGACCGATCCCGATTTTGCCGACGCTACATACATCGAGCCGATCACCAAAGAGAGCATTTTGCGCATCATAAAGCGCGAGGGCGTCGATGCGATCCTGCCTACGATGGGTGGACAGGTCGCGCTAAATGTCGCGATGGAGGCTTACGAAAGCGGCGAGCTAGCAGGGGTGAAATTTCTAGGCGCCAAGCCTGAAGCGATAAAAAAGGGCGAGGATAGGGTGAAATTTAAAGAGGCGATGATTAAGATCGGAATGGATCTGCCCAAATCCAAATACGCCTACAATATCGAAGAGGCGATGGCTGCTGCAAATGAGATCGGTTTCCCGCTCATTATTCGCGCTAGCTACACCCTAGGCGGCGCAGGCAGCGGCGTGGCATACAATATCGACGAGTTTAAAGAGGTCGCGCAAAATGGGCTAGACGTGAGCCCGATAAATGAAATTTTGATTGAAGAGAGCCTGCTTGGATGGAAAGAGTTCGAAATGGAGGTTATCCGCGATCACAAGGACAACTGCATCATCGTCTGTTCGATTGAAAATTTCGACCCGATGGGGGTGCATACGGGCGATAGCATCACGGTTGCACCCGCTCTTACGCTCACCGATAAAGAATATCAGGCGATGCGCGACGCGAGTTTTAAAATTTTACGCGAGATCGGCGTGGATACGGGCGGCTCAAACGTGCAGTTTGCGGTAAATCCGCAAACGGGGCGGATGATCGTCATCGAGATGAACCCGCGCGTAAGCCGCAGTTCGGCTCTCGCGTCCAAAGCTACGGGCTATCCGATCGCCAAGGTCGCTACTATGTTAGCTGTGGGCTTTAGCCTAGATGAGATCAAAAACGACATCACCGGCACGCCTGCAAGCTTCGAGCCTGTGATCGATTATATCGTGACTAAAATTCCTCGCTTTGCGTTTGAGAAATTCCCCGGCGCAAACCCCTATCTCGGCACTGCGATGAAAAGCATCGGCGAGGTGATGGCGATCGGGCGCAGCTTTAAAGAGAGTATTCAAAAGGCGTTGTGCTCGCTGGAGAAGAGCTACTTCGGCTTCGTGGAGCTAAATTTAAGCGAAAAAGATCTCATTTTCGGGCTTCGCAACGCGCAGCAAGATAGAATTTTATATATCGCTCAGGGCTTTAGAGCGGGCATGAGCGTGGATCAAATTTACGAGCTTAGCAAGATCGATCGCTGGTTTTTGAGCCAGATCGAGCAGATCGTAAAATTTGAAGAGCGCATCGATATGGAAATCATCAACGACGCGTCGCTTTTGAGACAGGCCAAGAGCTGGGGCTTTAGCGATAAGATGATCGCAAATTTGATCAACAAAAAGGACAATCTGGGCCTTACGCAAAACGACATCCATTTTGCCTGCGCCAGACAGGGCATCGGTCTTGAATACAACGAAGTAGATACCTGTGCAGGCGAGTTTGCGGCGCTTACCCCCTATCTGTACTCCAGCACCAACATAACGCCCGCCATCGCAAGTCGTAAAATTTCAAAAGATAATAAAAAGGTCCTCATCATCGGCGGCGGTCCGAACCGCATAGGGCAGGGCATAGAGTTTGATTACTGCTGCGTGCACGCCAGCTACGCTCTGCGCGATATGGGGATCACTACGATAATGTATAACTGCAACCCCGAAACCGTCAGCACCGACTACGACACGAGCGATATTTTGTACTTCGAGCCGATCGACTTCGAGCACGTTAGGGCGGTCATCGAGGCCGAGAACCCCGACGGCGTGATCGTGCATTTCGGAGGCCAAACGCCGCTAAAGCTCGCCAAGCGCCTAAGTACCGTGGGAGCAAAGATCATCGGCACGAGCGCGCGCACGATAGACGTGGCGGAGGACCGCAAGAAATTTAGTGAGTTCATCGCAAGTATCGGCGTCAAACAGCCGAAAAACGATACCGCCGTAAGCGAAGCCGAAGCGATAGAAAAGGCCGCTGCGATCGGCTACCCCGTACTCGTGCGCCCTAGCTACGTACTCGGCGGTCGCGCGATGCGGCGCGTACATAACGAAGCCGAGCTTAGGCAGTATATGAGCGAGGCGGTGCGCGTGAGTGATCACTCGCCGGTGCTTATAGATAAATTTTTACTTGACGCGACCGAGCTTGATGTCGATGCGATCTGCGACGGGCGCGACGTGTATATCGGCGCGATAATGGAGCATATCGAAGAGGCGGGCATTCACAGCGGTGATAGCGCGAGCATCTTACCGCCGCTTAGTCTAAGCGCGGAGATGATCGATCTGGTAAGTCGCCAAACCAAAGAGATCGCGCTAAATCTCGGCGTCGTAGGGCTTATGAATATTCAATTCGCTATTTTTGAAAACGAGCTTTACATCATCGAGGTAAATCCGCGCGCGAGCCGTACCGTGCCGTTTGTAAGCAAGGCGAGCGGAATTCCGATGGCAAAGGTCGCTACTCGCGTAATGTGGCAGGGGGGTCTGCGCGAGGCTTTAAAATTTTACGACGAGTTCGGCGTGCTGGTTGAAGAGAAGGGGATTTTAAAATCGCGTATTAAAAACCATATCTGCGTCAAAGAGAGCGTCTTTCCTTTCAACAAGCTTGCGGGCGCGGATCTGATTTTGGGGCCCGAGATGAAAAGCACCGGCGAGGTGATGGGTATCGGCGAAAATTTCGCCAAAAGCTTTGCCAAATCTCAAATCGGCGCTAGCAATGCACTTCCAAGCGGCGGTAAGGTATTTTTGTCGCTAGCCGATCACGACAAACTGCGAGCCGTGGAGCTTGCACGCGCACTTACGGGCGCGGGCTTTAGTATCGCCGCTACGAGCGGTACTCACAAGCTATTAGGCGAAAACGGCGTAGAGTGCGAGTTTGTCTATAAAATCAGCGAGGGTCGCCCAAATATCGAGGACAAGCTCAAAAACGGCGAAATTTCGCTCGTCATCAATACCAGCGATAGTAAATCAAATTCTACCGACGCCGTGAAGATCCGCCAGAGCGTGCTGCGCTTTAGGCTGCCGTATTTTACGACGATGAAGGCGGCGATCGCTGCTACGCGCTCGATCTGCTCGATAAAGGACGACTCCGCGCTTGAGGTTAAAACGCTGCAGGAATATCTAAGCGGCAGATAGCATCTTACAAGAATCATAAATTTAATCATTGAGTATTTTGGCTTAGTGGTTAAATTTTACGATTTAAAATTCTAGGGATATGAATATATAAGTCAAAATAGGCTTTTGTAGTGCATATTAGAAATCAGCTCATATATATCAGGTATTAAAATCCTCGTCGTCGACACAGCTCATCGTTCATTACCATTGAGAAAAGCATCTCGTTATCGAGATAATATGTCTGATAAATATATTTAATGCCAGCATCTTTTGCTTTTGAGCCATCACTCAAGCTCATATTAAGAATTCTACAGCTCCTATCTACTATATCGGAGTTATTTTTGTTGTTATGAAGAAATATACTATATAGCCTTTGCTTATATTTTTCTCTATCTATATTTGGTGCAGTAATATGAAATGTGTATTTGATCGTTATAGTATCACTTTTACAAACTAAAATAAGGAACATAGTAGCAATTTCACCAACCTCTTGTTTTAAATCATAATCACTCATGATCTGAACTGCAATATTTTGATTGCATCCGTCATTAGCAAATGAAATGCTGATCCCCAATAGAAGAAAAAATATTGTTTTACGCATTTTTTGACCCTTCTGTTATTTGCATATATTTTCCACGCTATGGTTACTAAATAAATTTTTAGATAATTCAATAATCATATTTTTTGCAAAAATTATCATCTACCGTAACTATATAAAAAGGCTCGTTGTTGCCAAAAAAGTATATAAAATTTGCTTTTCGGTTTAAACCTAAATCCTGAAAAGCGTCCAAGCCAGGACAGATTGAATCGGCTGCGATTTTATCGAGTTTTCCTTCTACTTTTAAATACGCAGCTTCTTTTTTAGATATTTTTTTAGATCTTTTCAAATCGGTACCGGTCATCATTGTACTATTTTTGCAGAAAAAAGCAATATATGCTTTTCGTTCTTGTAAGAACGAGTTATTGTCTACTATAAATTTTTGTACCTCTTTATTATCGCATGCATCATAAGCGAACGAAGCGCCGATCGTCAATATAAGAGAAAATATTATTTTGCGCATAGCGTAAAACCTTAAAATTATTTATCAGCAGAAAATTCGCGCAAGCTCGCTAAAGTTTTACCTCTTTGCTCGTTAAGCTCAACGCATATTTCTAAAGCATTGGAGAATTTTTCAAATGCGGTTTTTAGTTTATTTGTATCTTCATTGTTACAACAAAACGACGTTAATTGCTTATCTCCCATATAGATATCTACTGAATTTTGCGGATATTGTGAATTCTCCATCTTCGTAATTCTTAGTTTTATTCCCTCAGAATATTGGGTGACGATGTTCATAACTTCAGATTTATCCGCTCTTTCTTTGATGATTAGTTTCAAAGTGATCTCCTTATTTAAAATTTAAATTATGATACCCCCCCCTTTTTTTTACAAAATGCTTAAATTTAGAAATATTAATTTTAAATTTTTATTGCGTTTGCCAATAATTTTTATATCAAAGCATAGAGTAAATGAGAGTTTTAATGCTTAGATTGGTAGTTAATTCGTAAGCCGGTATTGAAGTAGATATCGGATATAGAAATTTATATAAATCTTGGTAATTAAAGATTTTTCTAAAAGTTTTAAAATCTCAACAAATTATACCGTCATTTACTTACAAACTCGGTAAAACCACTGATTATTATCGCTAGGCACCTTTAAAATTTGAACTAAATTTCACGTTTTTAGAATTCTTATTAAAACTGAATGCCATTAAGGCTGCTAATTTATATTTTCTCGCGATAGCATATCTTAAAATTCCGATTAAATTTAACACGGCATCGGATTTTAAAATTTACTGCCTTTTTTGCACTTTAACTTTTGGAGCGGTTTTTGCGTCTTGCGATTTTGCCTGCGGGCGCTCGATAATGCGGATATTAGCGTTTGAGCGGAGTCTGTCATTAAACTCGGCGACTGCTTTTTTACGCTCGGAGGTTACGTAGCCTTCGATCGCCTTGTCTTGCACGCTATCAAAATCAAGCGTACGAAGTCCTTTTTTGTCGTTTACGTAAAACATTTCGTAGCCGTTGCGCGTAGGGATGATCGGCGAAAATTTACCCTGCTCGACGTTTGTGACGATGTATTTTAGCCCCTCATCCATTTGATTGGCCTTGAGGGTACCCTTCATCACATACACGTCGCTTGGGCGGAGCTTCGGATTTGCGCGGATCTTATCGAGCGGAGCTTGTGATTTTGCGATATAGCGGGTGAGCGTGATGCTGTCGAAAGTCGTGAATAATGAACTATTTTGGCTATAGAATTTTTTGACATTTTCAGGGGTCGTGCGGTGCTGTACGTCTGCGAATATTGAGCCATAGAGCTTTTCTTCAAGCAGTGTGCGGCGGATATTTGCTTTAAAGTCATCGTAGTTTATACCTTGCTTTTGCACAGCGGTTTTGAGTTGGTCTAAGCTAAGCTTATTTTGATCAGCGATCGCTTTGAGCCTCGCGTCGATCTCCGCGTCATTTACCGCGATGCCGCGGCGTTTAATCTCGGATTGTTGAAGCTTTTGCCCGATTAAAATTTCCATCGCGGCTTGCGGCGAAGTGCCCGTTAGTTTTTGAACTTTGGCTAGTTCGTAGCCTGTGATCGGCTCATTATCTACCACGGCGATGACGCCGTTTACTACTTCGGCATTTGCACAAACAGCACAGATCATTGCGGAAAAAAGCAGTTTCTTTATCATTTTTAACCTTTATTTAGTCTTTTTGCTTTATAATTACAAGATCGCGATTATAACATTAAATGGTAATTTTTGCAAAGGAATTTTATGATAGTAACTCGTTTTGCGCCGAGTCCTACGGGATATTTACATATCGGCGGACTTAGAACGGCACTTTTTAGTTATCTTTACGCTAGGGCAAACGGCGGCAAATTCCTGCTGCGCATCGAGGATACCGATCTGAAGCGCAATTCGCAGGAGGCTGCTAAGGCGATCGAGGAAGCCTTTAAGTGGTGCAATCTGGACTATGATGGGCAGATCGTGTATCAAAGCTCGCGCTTTGATCTTTACAAACAATACGTCCAAAAGTTGCTAGATGAGGGTAAGGCGTACAAGTGCTATATGAGCAAGGACGAGCTTGACGAGCTGCGAGCGCAGCAGGAAGCTCGCAAAGAGCGCCCGCGCTACGATAATCGCTATCGCGACTTTACCGGCACGCCGCCTGCTGGGATCGAGCCCGTAATCCGCATCAAATCCCCGCTTAGCGGCACGATAGAATTTAACGACGGCATCAAGGGCGAGATAAAATTTAACGCTGCCGATATTCTGGACGATTTCATCATCGCGCGCTCCGACGGCACGCCCACGTATAACTTTACGGTCGTGATCGACGACGCGCTGATGGGCGTCACGGACGTGATCCGCGGCGACGATCATCTAAGCAACACCCCGAAGCAGATCGTGCTGTATAATGCGCTAGGCTTTAAAATCCCTAAATTTTACCATGTTGCGATGATCAACGGCACCGACGGCAGCAAGCTGAGCAAACGCCACGGTGCTACCGACGTGATGGAGTACAAGCGCATGGGCTATCTGCCGCAAGCTCTGCTAAATTTTTTAGTGCGCCTGGGCTGGAGCCACGGGGATGATGAAATTTTTAGCATGGAGGAGATGAAGCGATACTTTGATCCTAACCATATCAGCAAGAGCGCTAGCACCTTCAATCAAACCAAGCTCGAGTGGCTAAATGCGCATTATATTAAAAGCTCAAGCGACGATGAGCTTGCCGCGCAGCTTGTAGAATTCGGCGTCGATATCCGCTCGCATGCAAAAAAACATCTCATCGCGCAGCAGTACAAACAGCGCGCAAAGACGCTAGTGGAGATGGCTGAGGGCATTAAGGTCCTTCTAGCCCGCCCGAGCTGCTACGACGAGAAGGCGTATAAGAAATTTGTAACCGAAAGTTCGCTAAGCTTACTCGCAAAATTTGCGGATACTCTAAGCGCAAATTTAAACGCAAAGGAGTGCGAGGAGGAGACGATGAAATTTTTGGACGCAAACGGCGCCAAGCTAAAGGATCTTGCCCAGCCGCTGCGCGTCGCGATCACGGGGGGAAGCGTAAGTCCGTCGATTTTTGAAATTTGTGAAATTTTAGGAAGCGACGAAGTTAAAACGAGAATTTCAAATTTAATCAAAAAAGGATTATAAAATGGCCAAAGTAAACGTTGAAGCGGCTTTGAAGTACCACATAGGCGGCAAAATCGGAACGAATGTAAAAACCCCGTGCGCTACGGCGGAGGATTTGGCGCTTGCATACACGCCGGGCGTCGCGGAGCCTTGCAAGGTGATCGAAGGTGATCACGAAGCCGCGTTTAAATACACGAATAAAGCCAATCTCGTAGCCGTCATCACTAACGGCACGGCGGTTTTAGGCCTCGGAGATATCGGCGCAATCGCCGGAAAGCCCGTAATGGAAGGCAAGGCGGTTTTGTTCAAAAAATTCGGCGGCGTCGATGCGTTTGACATCGAGATCGACGAAAAAGATCCTAAAAAGATAATTGAAATTTGCAAAGCGCTTGCGCCTACGTTCGGCGGTATAAATTTAGAGGATATCAAAGCTCCCGAGTGCTTTGAGATCGAGCGCGAGCTGCAAAAAGCCGTCGATATCCCCGTCATGCACGACGATCAACATGGCACCGCTATGATTACGGGCGCAGGGCTAATCAATGCAGCCCTTATCAGCGGCAAAAAGATCAAGGATATGAAGATCGTAGTCAGCGGCTCTGGCGCTGCTGGCATCGCGTGTGCGAAGATGTATCAAAATTTAGGCGCTAAACATATCATAATGCTTGACTCCAAAGGGGTGATCCACAAGGGTCGCACCGATCTTACCAAGCAAAAGAAAGAATTTGCCCTAGATACCGCAGATCGCACGCTGGCTGATGCGATTAACGGAGCCGATATGTTTTTGGGTCTTAGCAAGCCGGGCGTTTTAACCAAAGAGATGGTAAAGACTATGGCGCCGCATCCAATCATTTTTGCGCTTGCAAATCCGGTACCGGAAATTTATCCAAGCGAGGTCGAGGAAGTAAGAAACGACGCGATCGTAGGCACCGGCAGAAGCGACTTTGCAAATCAGATCAATAACGTTTTGGGCTTTCCGTATATCTTCCGCGGCGCGCTTGACGTAAGAGCCAAAAAGATCACCGAAAATATGAAAATTGCTGCCGCTCGCGCGATGGCGGATCTTGCTCGCGAAGAGGTTCCTGCAGAAATCCGCAAGATGCTGGGCAAAGATAGCTTAAAATTCGGCAAAGACTACGTGATCCCAAATCCTTTCGATCCGCGCGTATTTGCCGTGATCTCGACGGCGGTTGCAAAAGCTGCGGTGGATGACGGCGTCGCTCGCGTCAAAGATTTCGACGCTGCGGCTTATAAAAAGAGCCTAGAAGCCAAAAAGCTATGATTCCTTGCTCCTGAGCGAGGCGAGATTAAATTTAAGAGGTGTAAATGAAAGATTTGGCTTTACTTACCGATTTTTATCAGCTTAGTATGATGCAGGGCTATTTTTTTACAAAGCCCGATCAGACGGCGGTTTTTGACGTTTTTTACCGCAAAAACCCAAGCGGCGGCGGCTACGCGATATTTTGCGGCTTAAACGAGGTCGTGGATTATATCGAAAAATTAAAATTTAGCGAGGACGACATCGCGTATCTAAAAAGTTTAAATTTCTTTAAGCCGGAATTTTTGGAATTTCTAAGAGGCTTTAAATTTAGTGGCGAAATTTACGCCATGGATGAGGGGCAGATTGTATTTCCGCACGAGCCGCTAATTCGCGTCAAGGCAAATATCATGGAGGCGCAGCTCATCGAGACAGCGATCCTAAATACTATAAATTTTCAAACTCTCATCGCTACGAAAAGCTCGCGTATAAACTTTAGCGCCAAAGGTGATTCGGTGATGGAGTTTGGCTTGCGCCGCGCTCAGGGACGAAGTGCGGGCATCTACGGCGCAAAAGCTGCGATTATAGGCGGCTGCAGTGCCACGTCAAACGTGCTCGCCGCAAAGAAATTCGGCGTCCCCGCGATCGGCACCCACTCGCACTCTTGGATTCAGAGCTTTGATAGCGAGCTGGAGGCGTTTCGCGCCTACGCTAAAATTTATCCAAACAGCGCGCTTCTGCTCGTCGATACCTACGATACTCTCGCAAGCGGCGTGCCAAATGCGATCAAGGTTTTTGAGGAGCTGCGCGCAAGCGGTCATAAGCCGCTTGGGATTCGCATAGATTCGGGCGATCTGGAGTATCTAACCAAACAGGCGCGTAAGATGCTCGATGCGGCGGGCTTTGAGAACGCAAAGATCACTGCGTCAAATGATCTGGACGAATATGCGATCGATCAGCTCAAACTTTTTGAGGCTAAAATCGATAGCTGGGGGATCGGTACGAGGCTTATTACGGGCGGAGATAGTTCGAGTCTAGGCGGTGTGTATAAGCTAAGCGGTATCGAAAAAGATGGCGAGATCATAGCTAAGATCAAAATTTCAAACGATCCGCGCAAGATCAACAACCCCGGCTATAAGCAGGTCTTTAGGCTTTACGACAAAGATAACGGTATGGCGCTTGCCGATCTGATCGCGCTTGATGGAGAGAGCATAGACGAGAGCGCGCCGCTTGAAATTTTTCATCCGCTTTACACCTACAAGCGTAAAATTTTAACGAATTTCAACGCGCATAAGCTCTTACGCCCCGTTTTCAAGGAGGGCAAATTCGTAGGTACGCGCCGCACGGTAAGCGAGATCGCGCGTTTTAGCAAGGAGCAGAAGAGTAAATTTTGGCTTGAGCACCTTCGCAACGTCCATCCGCAGAACTACAAAGTGGATCTCTCTCAAAAGCTTTGGGATATTCGAAAATCACTCATCAACGAGTGTAACCTAAATTTAAAGGAGAAATATGTTTAAAGTTCTATCGTGCGCCGCTTTGGCATTAGTTTTGCTAGGATGCGGCTCAAACCAGCTCCGCCAATCCCCGGATAGCGCTATGAATAAGCAAGCACAGAGCGAAAAAACCATAACTCAAGAGAATGCAAAGACCTTCTATTTCGTGGACGACAAGGGCAAAAAACTTTCGCTTAGCTCAAACGACGATTTCAATACCGCCGTGTTAAAGGACGATAGCGGCAAAAGCTACGACCTCAAGCGCGACCGTGCCGCAGACGGCATCTATATGGAGAACAAGGACGGAGTGAGCATCCACTTCAAAAAAGGCGAGGGCATAGTGGAGTTTAGCAAATACAAATCCATCCCGATCACCGAGGTCAAATAAATCCTGAAATTTTTGGTTAAATTCCGATTTAGCGTCGGAATTTAACCTCTTTTCTGCGCTAAATTCGGAGAAAGTTATGTTATTAGGCAAAATCGATTATCTAAATTTGCTCCCTTTTCACGTATTTTTAAAATCACTTCCGCTGCCGTCTTATGTTAAAAAATCGATAGAATTTAAAAAAGGGGTACCGAGCAAACTCTGCGCCGATCTTTATTATAGGCGCATAGATGCTGCGGTAATCTCCAGCATCGAAAGTCGCCGCGCAAAATACCGCAAACTGCCTTTGGGAATCGTCGCAAAGGGCGAAGTGCTAAGCGTGCTCGTGCGCAAAAACTCGGCGCCCAGGCTCGATCCCGCGTCGATGAGCTCAAATATGCTAGCTCGCGTGCTGGATCTTAGCGGCGAGGTGCTAATCGGCGATAATGCTCTAAAGGCGCTGCTTTCGCAGGGCAGGGATAAATTCTACGATCTGGGCGAAATTTGGCAGCAGCGCACGGGCTTGCCCTTTGTTTTTGGGCGGCTGTGCTGCGTGAAAAACGACAAGGCTTACTCGCGCCTAGCGACGAAATTTTTACGTTCGCGCATTAAAATTCCAAGATATATCCTGCAAAGCTACGCCCTTTCGCGCGGCATAAAAGAGCGCGAAATTTTAAATTATCTAAAATTTATAAGCTACAAAATCGGCGTCCGCAAGGAGCTGGCGCTGAAAAAATTTATCGCTAAAGCTAAAAAATTAAAATTTAATCCAGTTCAAAAGGAGGAACTATGAAATCTTACATCGACGGCTTGCTGCTAAATTTAAAGCGTGCCAATCCCGGTCAGGAGGTCTTTATCCAGGCATCGACCGAAATTTTATACTCGCTCATACCGCTTCTAAAGCGCGATGAGCGATACGTGAAAAATAAAATTTTAGAGCGCATTTTGGCGCCCGAGCGCACGATGATGTTTCGCGTCGTCTATATGAGCGACGGCGGCGAGCCCTGCGTGCATACGGGATATCGCATAGAGTTCAACTCCGCTCTGGGCCCTTACAAAGGCGGTCTGCGCTTTCATCCGAGCGTAAATTTGGGCGTTTTAAAATTTTTAGGGTTTGAGCAAATTTTTAAAAATTCCCTCACGGGTCTTAATATCGGCGGCGCAAAAGGCGGCACAAATTTCGATCCCAAGGGCAAGAGCGACGGCGAGATTATGAGATTTTGTCAAGCTTTTATGTTAGAACTTCACCGCCTAATCAGCTCCAATACCGACGTGCCCGCGGGCGACATCGGCGTGGGCGGTCGCGAGATCGGCTATATGTACGGCGCGTATAAAAAGCTCACCCGCAGATTCGACGGCGCTCTTACGGGCAAGGGGCTAAGCTGGGGCGGTAGCCTCGCGCGCACCGAGGCTACGGGCTACGGATCGGTCTATTTTGCAAACGAGATGCTTGCTACCAGAGGCGATTCGCTGCACGGCAAAATTTGCACGATCTCTGGCGCCGGCAACGTCGCGATCTACACCGCCGAAAAGCTCTATCAGATGCAGGCTAAGCCCGTCACCGTAAGCGATTCTACGGGCTTTATCTATGACGCCGAGGGAATCGACGTGACGCTGCTTAAAAAGCTAAAAGAGCAACTGCGCGTAGGGCTTTGCGAATATATCAAGGAGCGTCCTAACGCAAAATTTATCCCCGTAAGCGCCTATCCCGCAGGCCGCAACGGCGTGTGGAGCGTGCCGTGCGACGCCGCGTTTCCGAGCGCTACGCAAAATGAGCTTAATCTGCAAGACGTAAAGACTCTCTATGCCAACGGATGTCGCATGGTTTGCGAGGGCGCGAATATGCCAAGTACGCTTGAGGCGATCGATTTTATGCTCGCGCAAAAAGACCTCCTTTTCGGCCCTGCCAAAGCGGCGAATGCTGGCGGCGTGGCTACGAGCGGGCTTGAGATGGCGCAAAACGCGCAGATGGCGTCGTGGAGCTTCGAGGAGGTCGATAGTAAGCTGCGCGAGATCATGCGCCACATATTTCGCACCAGCTACGAGACCTCGAAGGAATTCGGCGCGGAGGGCAACCTCGTGCTAGGCTCGAATATCGCGGGCTTTCGCCGCGTAGCCGATGCGA
Organism: uncultured Campylobacter sp.; assembly: GCF_937997535.1. Lineage (GTDB taxonomy): Bacteria > Campylobacterota > Campylobacteria > Campylobacterales > Campylobacteraceae > Campylobacter_B. The sequence continues at coordinate 5,769 of NZ_CALKTT010000001.1, read as the reverse complement.
TGCTGGATCAAGGTCTGGTTTAAGCTTAACTCGCTTTATTTTGTCAAAAGCGGCAGCTCGCTTTTAAATTTAAGCTCTTTAAATTTACGGCGAGCTTTTTGGCTACAGCGGGCTTGACAAAATTTCAATCGTTTGCGCCGAGGATATAGCCGCTCATCGCTATAATTCATTCTGCGCAACTTGCGCGCTGCGTAAATTTAAATAGCGCCAAGCAGTGCGATTTTAAAATTTTAGCTCCTCGTAGCGTTGCTTTTAAAATTTAGCCGCAAGCACGACAAAACCCGCCGCCAAATTTCATCTTTAAATTTGGCAGGTAAATTTCACCCATTAAATTTAGCTTTGAAATTTGACGCTTAAAATTTAAGTCCGAATCCGCTTTTAAATTTAGCTTAAATTTTATCTTAAATCGCCCGCGCAGCGCGTAAATTTACACCGCGCGAGCCTAGCGTTTACCGCAGTTTGGCATAATGGCGCAAATTTTATCCAAAGGTTGCAATATGAAAAAATTTATGGTTTTGCTCGCCGCTGCGGGGCTGTCGCTTGCGCATGCGGACGTGACGGATATTCTAAAGCAGGGCGCGGACGCGCTTGGTGCGACTAGGAGCGGAAACTACAAGGATCTGCTCGCTTCCGCCGCAAACCGCGCCGTAGCCGAGCTCGCCAAGGGCTACATTCACAGCAAGACCGCTAAAATTGAGCTTCCTCCTTCGCTGAAGGCGGCTGCGAAGCTTGCGAGAAAGGTGGGCGGCGATAAATGGGAGCGAGAGCTCGTCGTGAGTATGAACGATACCGCTACCAAGGCGGTAAGCGGCGCGAGCAAGATATTTTTGCAAGATCTGAAATCGATGAGCGACGCCGACGTTAAAAAGCTCATCGGCGGCGGTGACACCGCACTTAGTGAGTATTTGCAGAGCAAATCTGGCGCAAAGCTGCGAGCGGTTTTTAGGCCGATCGTAAGCGATATGATGAGCAAAAACAGCTTTGCGACGGCGTATAACGGGCTAAATTCCTTCGCACAAAACAAGATCGCGGGTAACGAAGCGGTGCAAAACATCGCGCGCGGGCTGGGCGCGAGCGAGTATCTGCCTAAGCAGGGCGAGGATTTGAACGATTACATCACGCAAAAGACGCTGGACGGGCTATTTGCGGTGATGAGAGAAAAAGAAAGCGCGCTTCGCGGCAGCGCCGTCGGCAAAGGTGCAGGGATTTTAGGCAAGGTTCTTAAATAAAACTTGTGGCGAGGTTTTGGCGTAAATTCCACCGTATAGCTACTTTTAGTTGCTTTGCGCCGTAAGCTTGGGTAGCCTAAAGCCGTGCGTAAAACGCCTACTCGCGCGAGCAGCTGCTTGCGCTAAAGCGGGCGCGCGGCGGAATTTAGGGGTTCGTTTGTGGCGTGCTCGCGGCAAGCTGGCTTTATACGATAATCTTATGCGGAATTTAGTTTGCGAAATTTGAAACTGTAAAATTTAGAAATTTAGCAAGATGTAAAGGATTTGAAATTTTAGAATTTCATGCGGTATTTAGATGCGCGCATAAATTAGCGCCTATATCTGAAATTTTACAAAGCGGCGGAGTATCGGAATAAGCAGAGCAGTAACAGATAAGCGCGTAAGGATAAAGCAAGAAAGCTATCTTGCAAATTTCATCTCTCTCTCTCTATTGTTCCGCAAAAACCGGTTTACTCATTAGTTCTATTATTTTCCGATTCCATTCTTCTTAATTCTTTAAGCGCTCTATTATGGACATTGGCTTGCTTGCAAACTCTACCTTCAGCAGCAATATATCTTACTAAATTTATATCATTTGTATCGATTGCTATCAATAATCTACCCATAAGCCTTTCCTCTACAAAAAACGTATAATCACACTTTGCACACAAAGTACTTTCATAAATTATAAATAATAACAAAACTACTACGGCGTAAATTATAAATTTTAATGCTTTAACCATATTTTCTCCTTGTGTGTATTCTTGCCCGTATATATTGATAATGTCGATTGGCGAGGCATTATATCACTTCTTATTTTTAAATTTTAATCTCTTTCGCTTCATTTTTATAAAATTTTCCAACTCTTTATCGGTAAAATTTAAAACCTCTTTTCGATTTTGTAAATTTACATAAGTGTGCCTTATATCGCAGCAGGTATCAAAAATATATTTCCAATTTTTAATTAGCCAGTCTGCCTCTATCATATTTTTATCTGTTTTAAACAAAAACGGCAGAACCCATAAGCCCGCCTTGTAGCCGCTAATTACGACCAATTTTATAAAATTTACCCCATCATCGTCTTTTGCTTTTACTACGACAAAGCTTACATTTTTCTCATATGGATAGCAGGATTTTCTACATTCGATAATATCTCCGACCTTGATCTTTCCGAGGAATTTCAAGAGAGGAATACTAAGCTTTTCTATCAAATTTGTCTTTATGCGCCTATTGCGTCCGAATTTATCCCTAGGTTTTGTCAGTCTGAAACCGGGGATTGTTTCGTCGCAATCCCCTAGTTCATCGCTACTAAGATAATTATCGGAGCATATACATACTTCCTCAAGGCTCGCATTGATACCAAAATTTGCTAAATTACGAATCAATTGCTCCTTGTCCACGACAAACCCCGCTTTGCTTGATAACATCTCGCTAGGAAGCTCAAAGTATCTGTTATCTTTTAAATTTAAAAGGCAAGGATTTTCTGTCCAGAAACAGCGCTCATCGCAGACCATAAGCTCATCGTCGTTAAATTTTATAATATCGCCTCTTTGTAAATCATTGTCGAAGGTTGATATTGGTAAGATGGTCATTCAAAGTCCTTTTTTGCTTGCTAGATTAAACATGTTCATAATAAATTTTTCGTTATTTGTAATCGCTAAATTACACCTCTATACTCACATCCTTATACTTTTCATAAAGCCTCGGCTTTAAAATTTTATCACGATACTCTTTGCCCGCCTTAGTCATACATATCCAATGGCTAAATCTGCTCCATGTGTTAGGGTCTTTCCAAGTTATCTCTGCTTTGGGAGTGATGTTCTCCTCCTCTAAGAATTTATACCCATAAAAGAAGTTATCCCTGAAATATATCCATTTTTCATAAAGCGACATACCTAAATCGATTTTCGATAAATTTGTATTAAAGTCAGTTCCCTTCTCTCTTAGATTTCCGCCCTCTATGCCGAAATCTATCATACCCCCTAAAAATAGCTGCCCCATTACTCCGAAGTATTCTCCTGCATATGTAGGATAAGCTGAAATTTCAGGATTATCTTCATATGGTGGTAGCATATAGTCGTAATCATCCGCAATCATTGAATCTAATTCAAACCATTCGCATAGACAAAAAATCCTATACGCAAAGTAATCTAAAATATCTTTTTTCTCGACATTTGGGGTTTTGGGCAATATCTTAAGAAATGGCCCATTTTCGTTAAATCCGAAAGCTTTGAAAAGTCTTTCATCTTGGCTAAAAACCCAACCGTATCGTTCGCTTGGTTCTAAAATTTTAAATTTCATAGCATCTCCTTTTTAAATTTAATCGGTTGGCGATATAAAATTTACCTCATCGATCTGTTTGATTGATCACATATAAACTCACTAATATAAAAATTATTTGATTCCGAGAGCTTGGGCATACTTTTTATTATTTCATCTAAATCGACGCTCTTTATTTCGGCGCAATTTTTTACATCGCCGCAGATACCGACAAAAATAAGATCATCTTTATTTTTGCCTATAAATTTACCCTTTGCGTAATAGCCGCCTTCAAATCTTTCATAGGCTATATAATATAATATTTGCTTTAAAATTTTACTTTGATCCAGCTTGAAATAGGTGCAGAATTTCGCGCCCTCTATATCTTGCGATATGTTGGTGGCGCCCACGGAGCTTTTTTCATATTTTTTAAGATCTATTTTTCGGATATTGTCCTCATCTCCTTCGCCGATTGCTCCAAGCACGCGGAAATCCCTATCTATCTCGCCGTAAATATCAAAAAACAGATAGCTGCCCTTAAAGCTTTTATAGGCGAATTCCTTTACGGCATCCTTAACAATTTCGATATTTGCAAGCGTAACTTCGGTCTTTTTGCAAGATTCGTTTTTTATCTCGACTTCGATCATCTAAGCTCCTTTATTTGTCTTGCTTAATTTAAATTTTTCCAATCCTCTTTCTTTACGCCGAATTCAAATTCAGCCTGTTTAAACGCGCCCTCTATGCTTTCATGATAGGTATCGGTTTGCTCTTTCCCCGATTCGTCGAGATAGAACAGATAAAATCCGCTGTCGCCGTCGTATTGGACGATGCTTAAAGCAAACGGCTGCGGCAGAATTTTATTGCCATCGTAATGAGTAGTATTTTCGGTGGCTATGAAGCTCTTTTTACTATCTTTCAGATAAATTTTATATAGCTCTTTCATAATGCTCCCGCCAAATTTTAATCCATTAGCCATTTTACCACGTATTCCAATAATTCCTCTAAATTTTCGGCTCCGCAACTTCCTTTGAGTTCGTTTTCCGTGGCATTGACGAAAAACCAATCCTCGTCATCTCTATCGATATTTATTTTGATCGGCTTTTTCCCGCTCTCGCCATCGATTTTAATCAACCAACCGGGATTATCGACCGTTTCTAGCGTAAGGCCATATTCATGCTCCCATTCTCCGTCGCATTTGGAAGCATACCAGTTTTGTATGAGTTTTAGATTATTCATTGCTCCTCCTTTAATTTTATAAATTTTAAAATTCTCGATTTGTTAGGCTTTGATATTGCAATTGAAGCAGGGCTTCTTTGCTATTTAAATTTAATCGCTTATTAAAAATTTCTTTTCCACGCCATCTTCCTTTATGTCGATTATCTTCCACCCGGTCTATTTAAAAATTTTATAGCTTTTTCATCCAGTTCGGACAAGGGCTCCTCAAGATTAAATTTAGTTTTATAGTAATATAGCGAAAGATCTCTTTTATTGCCCTGATCCATAAGCTGCATTATGCACCTATCGTTTGAATCACCGGTTATATGGCGGTTTATCATCATAAACGCCTCGCAGCTCTTATGAAAGGGGAAGCGGCCGAAGTTAAAAAGATTGCCGACGAGCTCGAATACAAAGATGAAAAATAGAAATAAAATGAATAGTTTGACCATTCTGCCTTTCACAGCGGCGCTCCTAAATTTTGAAATCAAAAATTCGTTTGTGTTTTAAATACATAAACGATATTTGCGCTCAAGTCGCGGGTGTGCCCAAGCGCTAGTCGTAGCGGTCGGGCGCAAAATTTACGACGCTATCTCGCTTTTTGCCGCGCCGGTTGCGGCGGATTCGCTTTCATCCATAATGATGAGCTGTTTTGCGCGCTTAATCTTGGCATCGTCGCGAAAAGCTGCGCGCACCTTGTCCATGCCGGTGTAAAATTCCTTCATCAAAACAAGGCACAAATACGCGCCGAATTCCGTCGTGCGGATGATCTCGCCCTCGATCCGCACGGCTCCTGCAAGCCTTAGCAGGCTAAGCTCTCTGCCCAGTTCGCGGCGCAAATTTAGATCGTTTGCGGCGTTAAATTTAGCGATATCGATCTCGCCGTTGAAAAGCTCGGTCAAAAAGAGATATTTCGCGCGCTCGGATCTGCTAAAATCGCAAGTGGCGATGACGGTACTTTCGTTTTTGCGCACCCTGCTTGCGTAGTCTTCGAGGTTGAACGCATTTACGAGTAGCCTGCCGCCTAAAAAGCTAAACGCGCCGCTTCCGATGCCTACGTATTCGTGATTTGTGCCTACATACTCGT